>DATAYL010000064.1:0-45948 GCA_036272575.1 Bryobacteraceae bacterium
CGAGATTCGTCGGTGAAACAAGTAAGTGGATCGGCACGCGTATATCTGATTATTAAAAGTGGTGTGCGGAAGTGCGGAAGTTATTTTCATCAGATTGTGGCAACGGACGAGATTCGCGGAATAATTGATGAGGTCAGGGACCAGTACCGGCAGGGTCGATGAGCTTCGCTGGGTTACGGTAATTTGGCAACCCGCATGAACGTTTAAAACTTAGCTGACATCCACGTCGTGTCTCGATCCGTACATATCCAGAAGAGTGGCTCACCCGGTCAATGCGCAAGCGTGTGGCCAAGGCTTGGCTCTCCCTCTGCCTACAGTAGGTTGATCAAACTGGATTAGTGTTGCAAGGCGACAAAGGCGCTACCTTCGTGCCGCATGTGGTATTGTCTCCAAATCTGTCCAGGAGCCCAGAATGTCAGTTCCGCTAATACGATACAACGCTGATTTTTCAGCGTGGCCCTTCTATCACCAACGAAAAGTCGGCGATAGAACGCTCGTGATACATGGGATTGATGTTGAGATCAAGAACGCGTCGCTGATCGGAAGGCCGGAGCTTGTCGTTTTTGCTTACAACGTCACGATTCCCGATACTCTCAATTTGGACGGCTCGAGCCTTTTTATTCATACCCGTACACTCCAAGTCACCGATGGGCTGAGGATCGACACGGGTTCCTCTAACGCCTCACCTGCAGCCCCTAAGCAGTTACCTCCGATCGGAGAAGGAATGGACGGGATTGCTGGAAAAGATGGGGCTCCCGGGAAGCCGGCGGGCAATGTAGAAATTTGGGCCGAGACAATAATTGGCCACTTAGAAGTGATGGCTGGCGGCGGCTCAGGACAGGACGGTCAGCCCGCGGGGGACGGCACAAAGGGCGGGGTTGGAGAGAATGGCGCCGATGCACAATGTCCAGTGCGTCCGAATACCGTGAACCGTGGAAGTCCGGGCGGACTGGGCAAACAAGGAGGAGCGGCAGGCCGCGGCGGAAATGGCGGCCCCGGAGGCTCTGCAGGTTCCGTGATGCTCCGCACCCTGGTACCGCTTCGTCCTGACTTCATAATAATAGGTTCAACTGGAGGGCTGGGCGGTCGGGCTGGCGTGAACGGTCAGCCGGGACCCGGCGGAGATCCTGGCCTTCCGGGTATGAATAAAACCACTGTCATGGCTGGAATCGGTGAGGGCCGAAATTTCTTCTGCAAAGATGCAGGTAGAGATCCGAGCAATACGCTCGGGTCCGGTCCTCAAGGACCGCTTCGATCACCAACTGAGACAAGACCCGGCGAACCTATTGACGGTCCAAAAGGTAACTGTCAATACGAGACAACCCCCGACGAATACGACTATAGCTCATGTGTTGTCTCGGCCAGTGCTCCCGAACTCGCCGCGCAGGCTGCCCTCGAGCAGCTACAGATGTTGAAGTTGGCAGCAATCTATTGTTATCTCAGCGGACGATACTCCGACGCTGCTGAAATGCTTTCCTGGTTGGAGAATATGACAAACCGCGGGACGCCCGAAGGAAGCGGGGATGAAAGCACTGGCATACATGCTTGGTCCACAACCATGCTTGGCCAGCTAGCAGCAGGTTTAGACTATTATGGGCTCGCTCCAAATTTCGTCCCGCTCCCCTCGTATACGGAGTTTGACATTCCGATTGATGCACTCCAAAAACTCGCCGCCGGTCTAGAAATTCAACGTCAAGCGCTAATCGATGAACTGAACCAGGAGCAGAAGGACGAGAAGCCGATAAAGGATGCGATCAGTTCCGCCAATGATGCTATTTCGACACAGCAGGCCGAACAACAGGATGTCAATGCTCAGGCGATCAAATTGGCTCAGGACATAGAGGCTCTCACAAGAACTATCCAGGTACAAGCCCTTGAGTTGTCGAAAATCGATGAGTTGCAGGATGCAATCACCAAAGCGACGAGCCAGTGCAGCGTGACTGCGGCGCTGAGTTTCGTTACGGCTATGTTCACATTGGCCACGGCCACTTCTCAAGTGTTTGCTGCAATCAAAGACATGAGCACTGCCTACGACAGCCTCAGAACAACTGCAGATCTAAAAGCTACTGTCAAGAATATTCAAACCGTCACAAGCGACATAACTGCTCTGAGGCAGAAATATCAAGATCTAGAGGAAGAGCTTGCACAGTACAGCAACTCGTCGAAACTCGCCATAACGCGTAGCGATCTCAACGATCTGGTTAAAAAGTTTGATATCGAGGCTGTAAGAGCATACCGTGATCTCATGAATACGTACGTAGATACGTGCAACGTAAGAAGTCAGAAGGCGCTTGATTATACGTCCTTGCAGTTGAAGCTATTCGGTGTTCAAGCCTCAATTCAGCAAAAACAATCTTCTGTTGAAAATCTTCAGAAGTCCTTAGTTGGACTTGAAGACCCGACACTGCTACCGAACCGTATTCGTGTTGAGAGTATTCTCGCTGACACCAAACAAGAACTCGCAAAACGCATTTATGAACAGCACAAGGCACTGGAGTTCTGGGCCTGCCAACTCCAGCCGTTCGCGCTGGCCGGGGATTCGGTTGCAGAGATATATAAAGCTTACTCAGACAATCAGCGTTTTGAACTTACCGTTAAGGAACGGCTGAATTCGATGCATCCCATGGACCCCGTTGTTTCATTGGAGATTACGGAAGCCCAATTTCCAGAAGGATTCAAGTCGTTTCGCACGCCTGATGGAGCTATTACCTTCTCGATTTCACTGGACAATCCATCGTTTCAGGCAAGAAACAACTATGCCACAATTGCCTTACGAGGTATCCGTATTCGCCTGCCGGGAGCCAGGTCCGACAATGGATTCGTCGGTTTAAAACTGACCCATCACGGACACGCTATTTTCATTGATCCCGATGGGCGTGAGTTGGAATTTAGTCATCCGCCCGTCGCAATCTCGATGACGGCAGCCCTCCAACAAGCACCAGGAACTCCGGTTCCTGCGAACTTGTTGATCGACAATCAAGCTGCTCTAAGTCCATTCGCGGTTTGGACGCTAGGTGTGGACGATCACGAACCAGGGCTTGACTTATCCGATGTTCATACAATCGTCTTAACGTTTGATGCACTCGGACGCACGTTCAATTGACATCTACTATCGACCGAAGTTGAATACGGAAATGTTCTTCTGAACGCTAGTCAAGCCCATCTCTTTGCTGAGGAATCCAGATTTCTGACCTCATTGAGAGAAGTGCGTTACTGAAGTAGTGAGTGTATGCCTTCTGAAGTATCGAAGTGTCGGCAGTCCGAAAACTGAACGGACTAGGAACTAGTCCGGCAGTGTTTACCGATCCTTCGGGTTGTGCTCGGAAGACACGGACACCGGAAACTGAGTTCACGTAAGCACGTATACATCGATGGTGGGAACGAGAGACGAAATGATGTTGCGAACTCCTCCTTCGGCTCGATGAGGACTCAAGCATGAAGAGCATGAGCAATATGAGGCGTCGCCACATAGAGTTTCGCGGCAAATAAGCCGCCCATGAAGCATGTTCAGCAATTCGCGCTTTCTTACTTAAGCTGGATGGGTATCGAGCAATCGCGTTCAAGACTGATCGAAAGATTCATCTGCGCTCGCGTAACGACATTGTGGGCCGCGATCTAGTGGACGCGTTGGTGTGGCTTTTTGCAGAGTCAGCTATCGGGACTTCGATGTTGAGGTCTTGCCCGAGAGGCCCGTTGCTTATTCGGTCTCTCCGGACGTCAACGACCCGCTCCAGCACCAGGTCTAGCCTGTATTTTTCTGAACGCTACAGTGCTCATACGTCTTGCTGCTTTAGATCTGCCAGGTAGGTATCCAGTTGATCGAGACGGCGATTCCGCACGGCCCGCTGCCTTCCGAGCCAGCTTTCGGCGGTTCTTAAGACGAATTCTGTTGGCGTGGCCGAGCGTCCACGAACACCTCGGAACGACGCTGGTTCCGCTCAGTTCTGGAGACCCGACCACTGACTCTCAAGGGTAGGAGCTTTTCATAGACCACGGGGCTAAACATTTGCTGCTTCCTTCATCAGGCGTAGCAAGCCGTCCCACAACTGCCGAACAATTTCTCCAGCAGGCTCGCACCTGGCTAGCTTTGCGGACTGACCAGCCCACATTTGCATGCGCTCGGCGTCCGCCGCCTTTTTCGCCGCATCTCGCATCCTGGACGTGAGTGCTCGCTGAATGGGGTATGGCGCTGGCGTTGGCCCGTTCCTCGCAGCAAGAACATACGCATTGGCCACGCCACGCCCCGGTCGTCCACTGAACGCGCGCGTCAGCACCGTTTCGTGGGCTTCCGTGCGGGCAAGTCTGTCCGCATACGAGGCAGGCATCATCGCTTCCGGAGTCCGCAGGAAGCCCGTTCCAATCTGGACCGCGCTTGCGCCCAACAACAACGCCGCCGCTACTCCTCGTGCATCCGCGATACCTCCCGTTGCGATGACGGGTACCTTGACAGCATCGACTACCTGAGGCAAGAGAGCCATCAGACCTACTGATCGTTGCTCCGCTTCGTCCGCATGAAACGCTCCACGATGTCCACCGGCTTCGATACCCTGTGCGACCACCGCATCGGCGCCGGCGGCCTCGGCGGCCTCAGCTTCTGCAACCGTCGTTGCAGTCGCGAACCACATAATCCTGCGTGCTTTCAACTCGGAAACGAACTTTGGCTCGTACAGCCCCATGATGGACGAAACCACTTTCGGTGCCGCTTCTAACATGGCCTGACACTGTGCATCGAAGTCCCGAAGAGGAATGTCTCCCGCGTCCGCCGGAACAGGAGGCCCCCAATTGGCAAGGAACTCGCGCTGCAATTTCTCCAGGTCCATATTGCGTACCGGTGAGGGGTCGGGAATCCAGAGATTCAGTTGAAAGTGCCCTTCACTCTTTGAACGGAATTCTCTGCTCCAGGCGAGGATGTCATCCGGTGTCATCATCAGAGCGCCGCACGCGCCAAATCCTCCGGCATTGGCGACGGCAGCAGATAAGGACGGGGGACACGAGCCGGACATGGGCGCAAGCAGGATCGGCACGCGGATCCCGAGCCGGGACGCAAAGTGCAGAGCGCGGGCTAGTGGCGGCAAATTGGATGGGGTGGGCATGAGCGAACGCTTGACGCAAAGCTCTCGCTTTCTAGTTTGCACCGATCCTCCTTCGGGATTACTCGCGTGTGACGTTAGAACTCAAATCTGAAGTGATGCGGCGCCGGAAACGCTGTGGAGCGATGTGAGGCACATCGCCGGATCAGTTTAGATTGAGCCGTTTGCAGTGAGGCGCTGGCGTTTGCGGCGGACGCGGCCACTTACGTGCTTGTTGGAATTTCAATAGTGTTTTTCTTGATAATGACGCACTCAGATCTCAACGTTGCATCTAAAGAAGTGAAGCCGCCGGTGCAGGCTGCAACTCGATAGTAGGACGAGCCGCAAGAGCGCGCAACCTCGTTCGCAGACTCGGGCGCAAGCTTCGTTCCAATCCATTCCATAACTCTCAAGACCGCGGCCGCGTATCTCTGAATGCAGCTTGCGGCCCGTGACGCCCTTCCCTACTGCTCCACGAATTCCCGCAGCTCAGGATAGTTCTCAACCAGCGATGGCGGCGCTTTGACCGGCTCACCCTTGAGCAGCGAACCCATCTCCAGAGCATTCACGGTCGCCTTGCCGACGTAGTGATTATTGGTGACCGCATAAGTGTCCTTCGACTTCGCCGCCACTGACCTGACCCGGTCCACCCACGGCTCCAGCTCATCAACGGTGTAGAGATAGTCATACCTCTCGTGCGGCTGCGTGTTCTCGGCAAACCAGTTCTTATAATTCCGCCCATGCAGCCGGACGTATCCGACCGAGGATGTGACCTCCGCGCCCGGCTTGATCGATTTGTGAAAAAGCGGCTGGTCGATGTTGCAGAGCCCGATGTCCAGATCCGCCAGCCAGTCGAGCATCCCGACCTCGTTCCAGCTTGCATGCCGGACCTCGAGCACGAGCGGATAATCCTGGAATCGCTGCTGGAGCCGGGCGACGTAGTGCCGGTTTTCGTCCGTGTTCCGAAAGGACCATGGGAACTGAATCAGGATTGCGCCCAGGCGGCCGGCTTCGAGCAGTGGCGCATACTCATCCTTGAACAGGCGTTCGTCTCCCGTGCCCGCGTTCCGGTCGTGCGTAAATCCCTGCTAGAGCTTGCCGGTGAACTTGAATCGCTTATTCTTTTCAACCTTCTTCACCCAGCTTTCCGCCGTGCGCGCCGGGATCGGACGATAGAAGGTGACATTGATCTCGACCGTATCAAAGAACTCGGAGATATAGGTCAGCTCCTGAAAGCCCTTAGGCTTTGAGGAGGGATAGACGATGCCCTGCCAGTCTTTGTACGACCAGCCAGCAGGCCCAATGCGAATCATGCAGTTTCAGCGTAGCCTTGGGCCTTAACGCTTTCCTGATTTGCCGTTCGCCCGGTTCGCTCGATTGGCCTCCCGGTTCGCCCACTCCATTGCATCCTTCAGCCGAACACGGTAGGCCGGACTCACCTCGAGCACGGTGTCCATGTCGAGCTTAGGCAACTTCACGCCGGGCGAGGGCGCAGCTGATTGGGCATAAAGAAAAGCACAGCCGCGTGATAAAGGGAATTCGCCTCGACCGTGATGGTGTGCTTCCGCCCATCTAGTCCCGTCATGCTCACCTCACACCGCCGCTTGCCCATGGACTAAGCATAATTCACAGGGGGGGGGAATAAGAGGCGAAGACACACTCCCATTCGCCGCCCCGGCAAGCTCTGGCGACTTCAGGAGCTTTACAGCAGCCCGGCCAATTCCCCAGCCTGCATAAGTAGAAAATAGATCCGTACTTACGGCGCAGCGTTTATTTGCCTGCTTCGCTATTCGACGATTCGAAGCGGGTAATAATACAGGGCCTTGTCGGCATCGTGCCATGTTGCAAGTAAGTAATCGCCGGGCGTCAACTTCGACAAATCGATAGCGACTCGCACAGCAGAGTGAGCGTCGGTTCCAGTTGCCACTCCTGCACTTCTGGCGAGGGCGTGTTGATCTGACTTTGAACGCAATATGGCGACGGCGTAGTGCCCAGTTCCGCTGAAGGGCGGCAACACGATATCTAGCTCTGTCGCCCTTTTTGAGATCGGAGGCAAGTGCAATTCTCGGCTTTCGTTGCTGCCGCCGCGAAAGATCGAGGTCTTCGAGAGATCAATAGTTGCCAGAAGGCTCGGCTGCGAAGTGAAGGGTTGGCGTGGACTTGTTTTCAGGAGTAGGAAGCCGAGTCCACAGCAGAGCGCAGCAGCGAGAGTTATGGCCGTTGCTTTCCACCTTTTGCGCTGTTGAGCTTGAGCAGCCTCCCGCTTCCACCTGGCGTCTCGAACGAGCTTGAACTCGGCAAAGCACGGCGAACAATGCGAGATGTGCTCCCAAACGGACTCGTCTTGTATTCGCTGGTTCCCGTAATCTTCGATTACGGTCGCGCCGGGACAGCCCTGCCTCTCCGGATTGGGGAACGCGACCAGCAGCAGCTCTTCGATCGGATCTCGATCGTCACCGTGTGAATCGTCGCGCAGCTTCCCGGTATCGGCTTTCACTGGTCCCAGCCTTCAAACTTAACGCCTCGTCTATCTTTGCAAATGCGTGCCCCTTTAGACGCGCCAGGTAGATCTCTCTGTCGAGGCCGTTCAACGTGTCCAGCAACTGACACAGCAAGATCTGATATTCAACGGGCGGAACGGAGCTTAGATCGGACCGGCTGTCCATGTGATGTGGTTGCAACGACTCTAAGAGGATCGCTTGCCTCGCGGCTGCGACTTTCTGATCTTTCAAAATCCGGGCGAAGGCTCTCTTGCTGTACGCACTCAAATCTCTGTATGCGTAATGTTTAGTCCAATGTGCTGAGCAACCGTCAGGAGCTTTTCCAGGCTGATATCGGAGGATCGAATCGCAGCCTCCAGAGCACGTAGAATGATCGATCGGTCGTCATTTGATAGTGGTTCGCCGGTGCGATCAGCGAGTTCAAATGGTTCCCAAGCCATGATGTATCCGACACTTTCGTGCCCGAATTTTCCCATCTTACCGTCTACACAAAAAATCCTGCAAAAAATCAGCCTAGTTTCCCGGTTTTGCGTCAGAAAAACCCTCTTGAATAGTAGGGACTATTACGCCCGTTCCGGAGGTTAATGGCTTCGAATGATCGAACACTGAAGAGCGGATTGCGTTCCGGCGAAAAAGACCGAGGCGACGTCCGCAAACAACCTGCGCTCCTAGCGTATTTGCGAGTACGCGGCAAGAATCCGCCCGAAGACGTTGTTCTTCGCTGTGTAAGACTGGCCGACGCTATCGGCCAGGCCAGGCGCACATTCCGGAATTTCGATAGCCGCAACCCCTGGATCTTTTATGACGACGTCGCGCGAATTGCATACCTTCTCATAGACGGAGAGCAAAGGAAATTTACGAGCGGAGGAAAACGATGAAAGTTTTTGTGCTTTGGCTGGCGCTCGCTTGCGCAACTAGCCTTTGCGCGGATCAACTGACGCTAAAGACGGGCTCTACCCTGCAAGGTGCCTATCTCGGCGGAGATCCTCGGACGGTCAGGTTCGCGGTCGGAGATCAGGTAAGGACCGTCTCGGTTGGTGATATTCAATCAATCGCGTTCGGCGACGAGCCGAGCAGCGTTCAATCGAACGACACGAGTCGCCCCGCTCGCTCCGGCCTGCTCGATCAAGTTACCTCACCAGGCGTGTTCACGTTGACGGCCTCGACAAACATCATCGTCAACACGGAGGAATCGCTAATCCCTTCAAAGACTAAAACGGTTTACCGCGCCACCGTGGATTCGCCGATCTATATAGGGCAACAATTGGTTATCCCAAAGGGCACCCCTTGCGAACTTGTAAGCGTGTCCAAACCTCCGGAATACATGCCGTGGGATCTAGTTCTTCGTCTTGAAAGCATCACGTTGAATGGTCACCGATTCGCCGTTGATTCGGACATGTACGCGATCGGAACGAAATGGAAGCGGAATGTAAAAGTGCCATTTTTGCTCCACAATCCCCTTCACATAAGCTTGGGTTCTTAGCGTAACACTTCACAGATGTCAATCAATCGCCTAAAACGATTCGCGGTACGTCCACTCACCGGCCTCGCTGTTGCGGCAATTCTTGTCAGCGGCATCTTTGGAGCACTTTTACGGTGGCCTCGCGATGCATCCAGCCCCGAACGCATTCTTCAACACGCGGATGAAATGGCGTGGCTTAACAATTGGTTCGCCGCGGCGTCAGAATACAAACGAGCGGAGGCACTATTTAAGCGACGCGGCGACGACGCGCACGCCCTGTACGCGCATGTAAGCGAGCTCGTACCGGACATCGAGACCACGAGCGCGCCGGTTTTAATTGATCAAGTAGCTGTTTCTCTATCGCAACCAGCCGCTCACGATCCGCAAGTCCGGCTCAGAATCCTAACTGTTTTGGGGATGGCGCAGCTGAACTACGATGCTGCCAGCGCCAGGAAAACATGGCACGATGTTGAGGATTTAGCAAATCAACTTCACGAATATCGATTAGCCTCTCGGGCAAGCGGAGAACAGGGCATTCTTGCCTTCCTGTTGGGCGACATCGCGGATGCAAAGAAGCGAGTAGCGCGAGCTTACCTGCTCTCGCGTGTGCTCCACGATCCGGCAGCTCGCGTCCGATACGCGTCCGTCTTCGGTAGCGCATTGGTCGAACTGCAAAAATATCAAGAATCTCTCCGCTGGCTGGATGAGGCGCTCACCATCGCGAGGCGCACACACGGCATTGCGCAACCCACCATTGCTTACAACGCGAAGGTAGACGCCCTTAGCGCTTTGGGCAGACAACAAGAAGCGCAGCAGCTCGCCGAGGAAGCCCTACGTATCCCGCGTGCGCGGCATCTGTTGGGGCAGCAATATGCTGTTTGAGCAATCTTGCTGTGGTCCGCCAGCGGCGCGACAGCTGGAAAGACGCGGTCGCGGATTTTCGAGAAGCAATTTCGTGCGCGAGACAATTGTCGTATTGGAGGGGAATTACCGAGAGCGGCGGCAAGCTGGCTCAAGCCTACGAGCATCAAGGTGATCTGACAGCGGCATTGGCGGCCGTCAATGAGGCGCTTGAAGCAAATCGGCACATTCCTGACGAGTTGTATTTTGCTCCCCGCAACTTGGCCATCAAGGCCGAAATCGAGGCTAAGCTTGGCCACAGACAGCTGGCAGAGGAGTTGTACAAGAAAGCCTCGGATGTAATCGATGGAATGCTCGCAAATGTTCCAACACAGAACATCGAGCGTACTCTTATCTCGGAACTCGCAGATGTATATGCCGGTAATTTCAAGCTGGTTTCTGACGGAGGAGATTACCGCAAAGCGTTCCAGGTGATAGAGAAGGCTAGAGGTCGTATCGAGGCTCAAAGCCTGGCCCATCGGTCTGCTCCTATACCGCACGGACTCACCGCTGCCGAAAGGAAGCTGAACGCTTTGCAATTGCAGCTACTGGATACGGATGATGCGAAGGCCCGCAAACAGGTCTTGGAGGAGATTTACCAGACCGAAATCCAACAAGCGGGCGTAACGCCTCTCGGTCTTCAGTCTCAGATCGAGCCGGTTGCAGTCGACAAGCTGCAACGCGAACTGCGGCCCGACGAGATGCTGATCGAGTACGTTCTGGACAATACCCAGTCCTATGCGTTGTCGATCACAGGCGATTCGATTCACCGGTACTTGCTGCCGTCAAAACAAGTTCTGGAGCATGAAGCACAGACCTATCGCCGGTCACTACACGATAGGAAGGAAGATTTGACCGCCGCCAAGCAACTCCACGCCGAGCTGCTGTCGGCGATTCCTGAATACAACACGAAGACTTCGGTCATCATCATTCCCGATGGCAAACTCCATTTGTTGCCCTTTTCCAGCCTGATTGATGAGCAGGGCCGTTATGCGATAACCACGCACACCATTTGCACCGTCCCGAGTGGAACCGTCCTGGGAATCCTTCGAGGCCGTGCCGACGACGGCATAGGCTCACAACCATATCTGGGCGTCGCGGCCTGGACGCAAACGGGAGAGCGTCCCGGATTCTTTCGCGAGATTCTCAGCGGTCCTTCGCGCGCTCAACTTGTGGCGCTGCCCGAAAGCAAAGCCGAGGTGGAATCCATAGGGACGATATTGCCCAAACCGTCCACCCTTCTACTCGGCGAGACGGCTACCAAGGAGCGCTTTGAAAATCTACCGCTTGATCGGTACGAAGTGCTTCACCTGGCGCTCCACGGCTATGTCGATCCGCAGTTTCCGGATCGGTCCGCGCTTGTCTTTGCGCCGCGCTCCACAGCGGCTTCCAGCGATTCAGGTTTTCTGCAGGTCCGCGAGATTTTGAAGCTGCATCTCAACGCTCGGCTGGTCACGTTATCGGCTTGTGACACCGGAGTCGGACCGGTCGGCGAAGAAGGAATAGATAACGTAGTGGAAGCATTCATTCAGGCGGGTGCACGTACAGTCGTGTCCACGCTCTGGGAATTAGAAGACCGGTCCACCGCGCATCTTATGAAAACTTTTTACGACCATCTGGCGCGTGGCGAGTCAAAAGCCGCCGCACTTCGGGAAGCGCAGATGGAACTTGCCCGCAAAGCCGTATCGCCCTATTACTGGGCGAGCTTCGAAGTGGTCGGCGACCCAAGCGGAAGCCTTTATAGGAGGAGTTTAAATTATGCTCACACGATCTGATCGCGAAAATATCCTGAGCAAGATTGAAAAGCAGGTCGCTGAAAAATTCTACGACCCAATTTTCGGTGGTAAAAGCTGGCCTTCGCGCATCGACGCGAGATTTTGGACGCAGTAGACGACGCTACCTTCGAAAGCACGGTTAGCCGAATGCTGGCCGAGGTCGGTACAAGTGGGCTGGGGCTCTTAGGCAAAGACACAAAGGTCAATTCCCGGAACTCCATCAACGCAAGCTTCAAAAGCGTGACGACCAGCGACAATGGAACACGCTGGGTATTTCAGGATGTCTTGCCAGGCGGTGTTGCAAGCCGCGCTGGCGTTCAAACTGCGGACGTGCTGCTATCCGTCAATGCCCTTGACATCGTGCCGCCAAACGCACCGATTTTCGCGATCGGCGCGAGCACGCCGATGGTAATCTCGCGCAATGGCGATCGCAAAGAGCTGAACATCACCCTCCATTCCCGACCGCCGAAATATCGTGATAACCCTTACGCCGAACCGCAGAGTGTCAAAGCCTCTCTTGGATCGCAGGCGGTCGGGAATCTAAAGATTAGTCTCTTTCCGGGCAAGATCGGCATTGATTTCGCGAATCAAGTGGATTCGGTCTTCGCCGGCGAACTGGCGGGAGCCGAAAGGTTGATCATCGATCTGCGGGGGAATCCCGGTGGCGGGATTGGCGGGCTTCGCCTTATGAGTTATCTAACGCCGGCCAGGCAGCCGATCGGCTACAGCCTCGACCGGCGCATGGTGGAGCGAGGCGAGAAACCAGATCAATTGCCGCGCTTCGGCAAGATTCCCAAATCAAAACTTGAGATACCACTTCTTGCTCTGAAATACGGCGGCAAGAAGTCAGTCGCGCTCGAAACGGAAGGGCTGGGCGCGAAAAGGTTCCACGGCAGGATCGTTCTGCTTGTCAATGAGCATTCTACCGGCGCCGCTGAGATGGTGGCTCAGTTTGCGAAAGAGAATGCCCTTGCCAAAATTGTCGGGACGAAGACTCCTGGCCGCCTTGTCTCACGCTCTGCATTTCCGGTTGGGATGAACTACCAAATCACCATACCGGTTGCGGCATATGTGAGCTGGAACGGCACTAGAGTTGAAGGAAAAGGAATCGAGCCGGACGTGCCTGTTGATTGGTCCTATCCAGAAGCTCTCACGGGCGTTGACAATCAACTCCAACGCGCCGTTGCCATCGCTCTGGCCATGTAGGCTCTCCTGCACCCGCCGCGTCGCGTCTGAATTTCTCTTTGTGTTTACAATTACCAGCCCCGCAGCGTCGGGGCTTTTCTATTTCGAGCTCAAGCATCACACGGCGACAGATTTGCACAGATTCACAGGCGGAGCAGCTCCTATTACTGGATATATACCTGAACTACAGGTATATAAAGAAGCCGCACCTAAAGTCCCGTGCATCCGCACCCAAAGCCCCGTGAATCCCAGCCAAAGCCACACCTAAAGTCCCGTGGAAATCGAAATTCTTCCACAACTCGCTTCGCTTTCGCACCTAAAGTCCCGTGGAAAACTTCTGGTGCGCTGGACTTGGCGAAGCGCACCTAAAGTCCCGTGCCTCGCAGCATAGTCGACGCTAATAAAAACTGGAAAAACAAAATCTTGCGCGCCGTCCCGGTTTTCACTTCTCAAAGCTCTCTTTATAGATAGAGGGGGTTTCTGCCCCTCTATCAACAAAACTGAAAGTGCATCGATAGCGGCGGATTTCTGTGCTCTCGACGCCGATGGAGATTCAATTTTGCCTCGTGAACACACGGTGACGGCGCCCGTCCGTCACGACGAAGATGACGTCCTGACCATCCAGCAAATTGCTGCGATCTTGAAGTGCTCAAAGAATCACGTGTCGAAGATCTTAAACGGGCAGATTGCTGGCGTGCCGGTTCTTGCCCACTTTGTGATGGGCAGGAGAAAGCTCAGCCGTCGCCACTGGGTCGCTGAGTGGATGGAGAGCAACAAAACGCAATGCTAATATCGCTCAAATCAGGATTGATCGCCATTGACGCAGGAAAGAGGAAAGCAATGCGTCGAAAGCGATTCCAGCGAGGAAGCTTAACGACTCGTATACGTGAAGGAAACAAATATTGGCTCGGCCAATGGAGAGAAGACGGTCGACATAAGACACGCGAACTTGGGATTTGCTCGAAGGTGACCAGGCTAGTTGCCGAGTCGCTATTGCAGCAGATTCTATTGCCCGTGAACGACGGGACGCAGCGTGACAAGAAAGGAGAAATCACATTTGAACGGTTTGTCGAATTGGAATACCTGCCGCTGTTCAGGCAGAAGTGGAAGCTCTCGACAGCGGACACCGAAACGAACAGCATACGTCACCATCTCAATCGAAGCTTGGGCGATAGGCTCA
Organism: Bryobacteraceae bacterium; assembly: GCA_036272575.1. Lineage (GTDB taxonomy): Bacteria > Acidobacteriota > Terriglobia > Bryobacterales > Bryobacteraceae > Bog-105. Next base: position 14,073 of record DATAYL010000064.1, read on the forward strand.
TGGCCGAGATAGACCGAAACGATATGCAGCGGGTTTTGGATAAGACCGCGCGAAAGTGCGGGAAGAGCATGGTCAACCATCTGCGCTTCCGATTGCGATCCATTTTCGAGTTGGCAGTCAGTGAAGGGGTGGTGGACCGAAATCCCGCCATTTCGCTATTCACGCCGAAACACACAAAAAGCGGGAGAGCGCGAAAGGTGTTGGCCCCAGATGAACTGGAGTCGATGTTGGATGTTCTGCCGCTTCGAGAGCAGATCATCGTCCGGTTGGCAACCTGGGAAGGAATGCGGCCTGGCGAGATTCTGGCGCTGCAATTTGGCGATCTGGAAGGGGATAGCATTCGAGTTCGGCGAAGGCTCTACCGAGGCAATATTGACACGCCAAAAAGCGAACGCTCGTCAAGGCAGGTGGCGCTCACAGAAGGGACTAAGGCGCTTCTGGAGGAGTGGGTGCAGTCCACGAACACCGGGCAGAATGACGCTTGGTTATTCCCATCGGAAAATGGTCAGCCCATTCGACGGGATAATGTTTGGCGTAGGTACATCTGGCCAAAGCTGAACCCGCTTGGCTTCGCCTGGGCGACGTTTCAGGTTATGCGGCGGACTTATGCAACCTGGTCGAAGGACAACGGCATCGACGCTCATACGCGCTCTGCGCAAATGGGCAACACCGTTGATGTGAACGAGAATGAATATGCGGTGGCAAGCCTGAGGCAGAAACTTGCTGCTGTTCGCAAAGTAGAAGCGGCCGTTGCGAAGCGGCAGCGCGGGGCAGGTTCGGAAACGAGCGGCTCCGAGGTAAAGGCAGCGAAGAAGATCGAGGGTTGGTAGGAGGGGTGCGCGAACACCCACTCCTACCGGTCTCCGCGAGGTGATCGGGAGCTTAATGAACTAATTGAACTAACCTGAGAACGAGGGAAAGCTCCCAAGTTACTGATTCTATGGAGCGGGAGACGGGGATCGAACCCGCGACGTCCAGCTTGGGAATCCAACAGACGTTTGTCAATAAAGAACAAATGCGTCCATGGCGATGAATCTTGACCATAGAAGTGAATGGCGTCTCAGCAACTTGCCGCGAATCGGCCCTTAACGCAGTAATCGCAGTACGCGGGCCAGTGGCAATTTAAACTCTCCAAATTAACCAGCAGAAGCAACTTCGGGACCTCTCACTCAACCGCGCCAGGCAGTCCTGGCGCTGACGCGAGGTGAGAGTTGCAGAAGGCAAACGCCCGACGTGTATTCGGGCTTGGTAAAAACGAAGGCGCTGGCCTGGAGTCGGCCGGCTCCGCTTTAAGGCGGATCTCGCCGGAACTGGTGGTTTCGAAACAGAAGCTGCGGCAGGCCGAAGGCAGCTGCATCGTGCGCCTGAAGCGCGCGGAAGGAAAACAGAACGTGGGATTCAGTTCGAGACCGTTCGTCTTGTGTGGCCTGCCGGTACGCAAGCCGCCGAGGAACGAAACGCTGTACGAGCGCCGAAACGGCAACTTCGTTCTGCAGATCACCGGTAACCCGAATTACGGGCTGCCATTTGGTCAAGATCGAATCGTGCCGATTTATCTGGCGACGCTTGCTGTCCGGCAACAGAGCCAGACTATCCGCTTCCGAACTGCGTCTGAAATGCTGGAGACATTCGGCATGCACAAAGGGGGAAAGGAATACCGACGGCTCGTAGCCGCTTTTGAACGCATCTTTGGGGCGACTATCTTCTTCGGAACCGATACCTTCAGCGGAGCAGCGAAGGTGGTGCAACGGTCGCGGTTCAGCTTCTTCAATGAGGCCCAGATCTGGTACAGCCGGGATCCACAGCAATACCCAATCTCCGATGAGTTTGAAAATGTGATCGTCCTCAGCGGCGATTTTTACCGGGAGATCACGGCGCATCCGATCCCAGCGGATCTCGAAGCAGTGAAAGTGTTAGCAGGCGCGCCAGCTGTGTTGGATCTCTTCATGTGGCTTTCCTACCGCTGCTTTGTGGCGAAGGGGAAAGAGATGATTCCGCTGTTTGGATCACGCGGTCTGGCCAACCAGATCGGCTCGATTGAATACGCACGGCCGCGCCGTTTCCGCGAAAGGCTTGACGGCTGGTTGGAATCGATCCGCGTACTCTGGCCCGAGTGCCCGGCGAAAATTAGCAGCGATGGCACAGGTTTAGAAGTGAATCGAGCACCGGCCGTACTGGTTGAGCAGAAGGTTTGCGGGTGAAGGAGAGGAACGACTTGATGCGGAAGCAATCAAATCAGATCACAAAGAGACAAGCGCTGCCAGATAGTTACGCCGTTTTCCTGCAGGAACTGAAACAGCGAATCCGCGAATCGCAGGTACGGGCGTCGACTTCGGTGAACCGGGAGCTAATCCTACTGTATTGGCGCATCGGGCGGGACATTCTCGCGCGGCAAGAGCGGGAAAACTGGGGCGCCAAGGTCATTGACCGCTTGGCGGCGGATCTAAAGAAAGCGTTCCCGGAGATGAAGGGCTTCTCGCCCAGAAATCTCAAATATATGCGAGCTTTTGCAGAGTCATGGCCGGACGAGGCATTTGTGCAACAAGCTGTTGCACAAATTCCGTGGGGCCACAACGTTCGCATTCTGGATCACGTAAAGGATACTCGCGATCGGGAGTGGTATGTGCAGGCCACGCTCCAACACGGCTGGAGTCGCGATGTCTTAGTTCACCAGATTGAAAGTGGACTCCACAAGCGGGCAGGAGCGGCGGTTACCAATTTCGAGCGAACGCTCCCGCCTCCACAGTCCGATCTCGCGCAACAGATCACGAAAGACCCGTACACCTTCGACTTCCTCATGCTCGCTGGCGATGCTCACGAGCGGGAACTGGAGAAAGGCTTGCTCGCGCACTTAAGGGACTTTCTGCTGGAGTTGGGCGTCGGATTCGCATTCGTCGCCAGTCAGTACCGACTGGATGTCGGCGGAAGTGATTTCTTCATCGATCTCCTTTTCTATCATCTGAAGCTTCGTTGCTTCGTGGTCATCGACTTAAAGGCGAAAGCATTCGAGCCGGAGTTCGTGGGCAAGATGAATTTCTATCTCGCTGCGGTTGATGATCTGCTACGGCATCCAGACGATCAGCCGAGTATTGGTCTGATCATCTGCAAGACCAAAGACCAAATCATCGCAGAATACACTCTCAGAAATACGATGACGCCCATCGGCATTTCGGAATACAGATTGTCCGAATCGCTCCCGGCCGATTTGAAGGGGAGTTTACCGACCATCGAGGAACTCGAAAGGGAGCTGGGAAGCGCCGACGATGAAGACTGATCGGGCTCTTCAGTCGGTTCTCAAGAGGGGAACAAAACGAGATCGCGCGGCGGACGATCTGAGGCGGCCGGTCTGGTTGGAGGCAACCGAGTCTTTTTACAGAAAGCTAAATCGGATTGCAAAGCAATGTGATTTATCGCGCTATGACGCGCTCAGTCGCGGCCTCGACTCTTTGCGGCGGGAGGCGGAAGTACGAAACTCAGCCTTGAATCGCAACATCAGGAGCCCGTCGCAGTCGGAAGTGTTTCGCCGCACTATGGGTCAAGTTTCACGGAATTATTGGGCAACGGTCAGTGCGGAAGAAAAGCGGGAGCGTGCTCGGAAAAGTGCTCAGGCGCGCTGGATCCGCTATCACGAAAGGCAATGAACGGCTGCCGGCCGCGCACAGGCGACCGTTGCCCACAACCGGACGAGCCCCCTAAAGGGGGACGCCCTCAGCGGCGGCAGTTTGAGCAGGTTCGCCGGGCTCACCGCTGCCGGTGCGGTCCAGAATGCGAATCGTGTCGGCTTTTAGCTCAACGACAAGCTGCTGAATAACGTGCTCGATCATCTTCTTGTCGTTCGGAACTTGGATCGTACGGTCGTACTCGCGAGTGGCGAGTTCGCCTTTGCACGAATACTTGGGTGCCTTTCGCCAGGCGAGCTGCTATTTGAGCGAAGCCTTGTCCAAACGCAACGACGTTGTGCCATTGCGTCTTGTCTCTCCACTCGCCCCTGTCATCCTTCCAAGAGCGGGTCGTAGCGACCGAGAACTTGATGACGGGAGTGCCGTTAGGCAGTTGCTTGGTTTCGGCGTTCCGGCCGATGAATCCGATGATCGTGTGCTGATTCAAGTTCATTGAGTGCTTCTCGCTTTCTGCCCGTTTGCCTGGGCACCATAGAGCGAGTGGCGGCTGCTCCCCAACCCAGCGAGTGCTTTCTATGGGGGACCGCAAGAATTGTTTTCAGCTACTCCTCCCGTGAGCTGAGCGAGCACCAAAAACGAAATTGTTGCGGTGGTGCCGTAGAAAGCAGAACGAGCGCCGGTGCCGGGCGGGGTTTTCGCCCGAAGCTGTGCCAGGCAATTCGGTAGAAACGAAGGACACCAGAACCGGTCAGCAACGCATCCGGACTCAACTGACGAACCGTTATTGCCAGCGTCAGCAGAACTCACGGATCAAGGCGGGTAGAATGACGTCTTCCCGAAGGATTAATAGGACGTTCGCGACCCAATGGTAATTTGCGATTTCGCCTGCAGGTCGTCTGGTAAACCGAACATAAACATATGGCCGTCAGCGAGGATCTATGGCCCGGAGCTGTCACTTTCCGGTAAGCCGTTATTTCAGCCACAAGTCGGAGCCTTGGTAAACACATCGGGGCTACACATTAGTAATCCCATCCAAATGTCCGCAAACGCGACTCTTCGAATAGTGCAAGCATGAATGCTCATGTTTTCTCGCAAGTTCTTTGGCAATGTGCAGCGATGTCGTACAGAAGCTGAAATCTTCGATGACTTGGGGCGGTTGGTCGCAATCCTCTAGAAGGACCAGACCGGATGGTGCTGTGTGCGGGCAGAGCATCCGGTCCCAAACTTCTCTCGAATTTGAGGCGTTCGCTGAAAAGGTGGTTTTCGGCAGTGCGAGTTCAGGGCCAATAGTGAATTTGTTCCGCAAATCAAGGCGGTCAGTGTTGTCGCTTGTTGCTCGGACCGTGCTTCTTACGCACGTCACTATCGCACTGCTCCGCCGCATTGCCGTTTTCGCTGCCTTCCTGGCTTTCGTTGCGTTGCTCGGAAACACTAGGACAGATGATTGCGCAGAGCAGCTACCCGGATTCCAGCAACAATAAGCGGAGCTGCAACGCAAGCAGAGCTGCAACGCAAGCAGAGCCTTAGTAAGGTTGAGTATTGGTACAAGGAAAAAGCGATTACCGGAGTACCCTTTGCAGAGGCACGACCGAAGCGCGCCGGGAATTGCCACTAGTACCGTTTCGCTTAACAAATGCTATGACGACGGAACCGTGCATCAGATTTGCAACTAAGACGCTAATCCGATCGCTCGATCAAAACAGAATGTGTCAGCCCAGCGCTCTGAATGTGCGCTCGGCTAGTGCTGTTTGATGGCGCTGGGAAGACGGAGTTCAGCGGCGTTCCATGAGCCAGGCATTGGTCGCAGTGGTCCGTCGAGAAAGGCAACGTGCCGTCCGTCCCGAGAGGGCACGGCCCAGCCCTGGATGTCCCCCGAGCGAATGGTAGTGGCGTCCGGATACACGTACAGGAGTCGACTCCCGACCGTGGTATCAACAGAGACGAACCAGCCGGCACCATCGTCGGCCCATACGACACCGCGCAAATCGGCCGCACCAGGAAGTACCACTTCCGTTCAGCAGTTTCAGTTGGCCCGGGCTCCAAAGTGACTACGCGGATCCGTGTGGTACGCGGATCATGGTTGGGAATTTCAAAGCTTCATCCGCCATGCCCCGAATCGGCCACAAAGGATGACCTGCCGGAGTGCTCTCGTAGATGGTCGGATGAAACCTAGCCGCTGGTCGCGAATGGCCCCGCCGCGAAATCCGCGATACAGACTCTTGCGCCATGACGGCCAGAATGAGACCCAGAACGGGAATTAGTGCCTCCGACGTGTGTTCCTTTTAGAACAACGTACTGAGCCACGGCCGTGAGGGACCGGTGTTTGCCCCTTCGACCTTGAGCTGACAACAAACTCAAACCGCTCATGTCCATAAAACGGCTCTCCCATCCCAGTCAGTTGTAAACTTCTTCTTGTTGTCGAACGCCTTCACCGCTTCGGCAAGGCTATTTTTCTTATCTTTTCCCGTTAGGACAACAGTTCCTTTTGCCACCACAAACGCGCTAATTCGTTTGGCCGTTGCTTGTGGTATCCCGGCGTCCACCAAATCCTTCACCGTCGTGGCCGGATCGAGGATGCGTGGTTTCGGTCGAAGCTTAGTCAGATTCCCGTACTGCCATGGAATCTTTGCGCCATTAATCGCTTTTACATCCGGATCTTTCGCGGTATTAGTATTACTCCACTTATTCGTAGCCGATTTGAACTCGTACTCGGAAGCCTTAAACGTAATTGAGTCGAATTTGAACTTGTCCGGATTCTGATCTATGTCCTTCTGCGTAGCACCAACCGGATCGTGCTTATAATTGGCTTTTGCCTCAAACGCAATCACTAGCCCCTTGCTAATCACCGCGTTCTTTAGATGGTGCTCGACATCCTTCTCCATGCGAACGTTGCTAAGCGCCGGACCCGGAGTGAGGTTCCATAACTCACCTGGCCCGAAAACGTTATCATTCAGCAGGTGCATTTGCTTGTAGCTCTTTGATTCCGCACCGGCCAGCTTTCGTATCGCGGTCATCAGGCGCCCGTCATTAGGCTTATGCCCCGTGCTCTTCGAATTCAACGAAAGCGGGTCAGCTAAGACGCGCTGTCCCTCGGTCGGCGGAGCGTTGCTTGGGTAAGCAGTCGAGCCCGACAAGTCCGTCGCGGGAAGGTCCACGTTCTTACTCAGCGAACGCAATTCTTTGGCGATCGCGCGCAGCGCTTTACGCAGTATGTTTCCGGCCGTCTTCGTCCGTTGTTTGGCAAACGCCGTAAGCGCTTTCCCGGCATCTTGCTGAAGGACATTCAAGGCGTTTAAGACTCCGGCCACAATCACTACCCCCAGCCAGAGTTTCGCTTTGATAATCGCGTCAAGCGGAACCGGATTCGATTCCACAATCACGTCCTCCATTTCTCGCGCGGGGTAAAGATGGTGTTCCTTGCCGTCGATATCGCTGTGGAAGGATACACTGAGAAAAGAGAAGTGCTCCGCTAATTCCTCAATTTCAAAATCTAATCCCGATTCCGGCTCTTCCTCCTCCCTAGCCCGATCGCCTGTCCGCTGCCTCTTACCAGTGCCCTCCGGCTTACCCGGCCCCTGTTTCCGTTTGCGGCGATCGATCCGTTGGCGCTGCGTTTCGCCGGCGTCCACGGGGCCGAACTCGAGCTGCATCGGTTCGCTTCCGGGATAGATCTCGATTACCAAGACGCCGCTCACATCCGTGATATCGATGTCCATTTGGCCGAATGGCGACTTTTCACCGGAACTGTCTCGGGCCTCCAGGTCCATCAGGGTAAGGCGGACTTCTCCGTGAATGTCAGACATGTGGATGGTGACATCGCCGTGTACGCGCTCGATCTCCATCGCAACGGAGCCGTCGACATCCTCCATTTCGACATCCATTCGTCCGTGCACGTCCGTCATCTCCCCATCGACCGTTCCGGAAACGCCCTCCATGACGACATCCCCGTCGGCGTCAAACCGGTTCCGCTCGATTTCGACTTGCGGCTCCGCCATCACGACGTCTTCCGGGTTGTCCTTTCGGTCCTCCAAACTCAACCCTGATAAAAGATCCGCCAGTTCATCCACGTCTGCCGTCGAGCGAGCCGCACGCTTCGCCCGCCTTTCACGAATCTCGTCGCTTTCCTCTCCGGCCAAGTAATTGATATCGTGGTACTCACTGTCCAGATAACTCCGCAGGTCTTCCTCGCTCACACGCGAAAGCAGGCGCACACGCTGGCGGAAAGTAAGATCGGCGATTTGCCGGAGTTGCTCCGGCGAGAAGACGCGCTGAACGACCGTTGTTCCGGACGCCTTTGAGCTTTCGGCCGGCTTAATTTGAGATAGCCCCGATTGGTGACGCGAGACCCTTTGGAGTGCGCGCTGTCCCATGACATCGGCTTCCCGTTCGAGAGCCGGGTCGTCGTTCACGGGTAAGCCTCGCTGCAACTGCATGGTCGAACGCACGCGTCCCTGAGCTTGTTGGGCGACGTGCCATGCTTCGTGGGGCAGGTGGCGCTCCTGGCCCGGCGCCAGGTGGATGTCGCTGCCTTGAGCGAAGGCCAGAGCGTTGAGTTGCGCGGGGCGAGCGGAGTTGTAGTGAACGTTGACGTTCTCTAGCGAGATGCCTGACAAGGCTTCGACTCCTGAGCGGAGCGCATGGGGCAGATTCGACTTTCCGGATTGCGCGGGTCCGGCGAACATGCTTTCGATTTGTTTCCGCTGAGCGGTCGTGCGAGGGCTCGTTTTGACGGAGTCGGTCAGGTTCTTCTGGGCGATCGCAGCCGGCCGGTTGTCCGTTATGGGGGCCGGGGAACGGAGGCCTGCGGACGGGGCGGGCCGGCTTTTATCCAGGGCGCGAGACTTCGACTTCGATAGATGCTGCATGCGGGCCCGTCAACTCTCGATCACTGCGCCGAAGGCTGCGCTGAGTTGTTTGCGCTGGGCAGAAACTTTGGGACTGAGCCGGATGTCACCGGCAAGCTTGGTGACGACTGCGGTGCCTGGTTCGCGTCTTTCCGGGAACTCGACCTTTAGCATGTCACGCAGGATGCCGCGTGCTTCCTGGATGCGCTTGCGGGCGTTCGGCTCGGAGATGAAGAGCTGCTTCGCGATGCCGTCGTAGGGCTTTTCTTCGAGGAAGAACAGGCGCGCCGCCGTGCGTAATCGAAGCGGCAGTGCATCAATGGCGCGAGTGATTACATTGAGTGCTTCGCGGGCGAGGAATTGCGATGCGGGCTCCGGGAACTGCAGCGTGCGATCCACAAAGTCCCGGCCTTTTTCTCCGGGCGACGTTGGGATTGAGGAGCGGCGCTCGCGGCTGCGGTGCATGTCGAGACAGACATTCACGGCGACGCGGCGAAGCCATGCAGTGAGGCTTCTTACCTTGTCGCCTTCACGAAGCAGCGACTCGCGAGCTCTGTCTCGCACTTCACTGAGGGCGTCTTCGGCGTCTTCGCGGCGGCGTCCCATGTGGATGTAACAGATCCGGAAGAGAGGGGCTTTGTGGTGCTCCCACAAGGGCCAGAAGGCTTCTGCATCGCCGGAAGCGAGACGACATAACAGATCGTGCTCGTAACTGAATTGTGATGTGGATACTTCCTCGACGAGAGGAAACGGTACCAGCCCAGGGGAGGCCACAGAATCGAATCATACTGGGGAGTTCCGGCAAATGCAAACGAATTATCCGGATGCTTTGCAAATTAAGGAATTTAATAACGCTTTTTTTCGGATCTCAGAAAAGTTTTCACAACAGGGCAAAGCAATTCGTCATAGCGTTGCAAGGGAAACTGGTTGCGCGCCGCAGTGACGTCTTTCGTGCGCCCTGTTTCGCCATTAAAACAGGAGACTAAGAAAGCATGCCTGCCCACTCTTCGACACCACAAAATGTGGCGCTTCCCGAGGATTTAATTTTAAAAGCCCTGACGGCCGCAGTCGGCGCGGTCTATGACGCGAATAATTCGATCGATTCGACGAGTGACTCGGTTGCGGATCCGGTGGTGGATTTCTTCGGCCGGAGCGTGCCAGCGGTACCAGGAAGCGAAGATCCGCCTGAGATCTGCAACAGCACGGATGCGAAAACGACCGGATTAGTGAAGCCGTTTTGTGCGCAGGTGGAGTTTGACAAAGAGAAGGCTAACGGTAGCTATCTAAGCTCGAAAAGCGAAGCCGAACACACGTTCCGAGTGGCGTTGAGTATGTGGACTCTTGCGAAGAGCCAGTACACGCTGGCGGTGGCGAACGCTGAACAGGCGTATCAGAGCGTGGTCAGTGCCGCAACCACGACGTACAACGACAAGACGAACGAAGACTCGGATAGCCGAGACAAGAATCTGTATTACCAGATGCAACAAGCCGTTGCGACAGCGCTGATTAGTTTTGAGGGCGCGATGAGTGACGCGGGCGGGGCCCTGGCATCGGCGGCGGGGACGCTGATTGCCGCTTATGTGGCTTACTTCGGGCAAGTGCAGAAGGCAGCCTCGACCAAAATTAGTGATCGGGCGACGGCGCTGGTTACGTTTTGGAGTTCGGTTGAGAGCAAGTTGGACAGCAACGGCTAAGTGTTTGACTCGTTTGAGTCAGTAAGCCAATCAGGAGAAACCGATGGCGACAGTAATGAAAACTCCCGGCGTTTACATAGTTGAGCAGAACGCCTTTGGCAACTCCGTGGTGGAGTTGGAAACGGCAGTTCCGGTGTTCGTCGGGTACACGGAGAAAGCCGACAACCGGGGCAAGCCGCTGACGAAGATTCCTACGCGGATTACTTCGCTGGTGGAATACAGTAACTACTTCGGGGCTGGGCCGACGCCGCAGTTCAAGCTGACGGATACGACTCCTGCGCAAGCGAAGATCGATGCCAAACAGCTGCAGGCGGCGGCGGCGGACGCGTTGAAGAATGCGAAGGCATTGGCTACGCAGGCGCAATCGGCTGCCGGCAGTGCACAGAAATCTGCGACTGGTCTGGCGGCCAAGCCATCGGACCAGGCGAATCAAGCGGCCGACCAGGCAGCGACGGATACGGTGAAGGCGGCCAATGCCGCAAAGCTAAGTGCGGACGCAGCTAAGCTGGCGGCCGACAAATACGCGGACGCACTGACGACGCAGGCGGCTTTGCAGCAAGCGACGCGAATCAATAATCAAGCGCTTGCGGACGCAGCCGCGGCCGCACAAACGGCGGCGACGGCGGCGGTAGTCGAGGCTAATGGCGGGAATCCGCAGATGATGGTGCGAGCTGCCGTGGCGCTGCAGGCTGCAGCGAGCAGGTTGGCGGACGCCACATTCATCGCTATCACGCCACCGCCCGTGCCGGGAGCGCCTGCGCCTTCTTTTACGCTGGCACAGGATCCGGCGACCCGGTTCCTGCTGTTCTACAGCATGATGTTGTTCTTTCAGAACGGTGGCGGGGCTTGCTACGTTGTTTCGGTTGGAGACTATGACGACACCCCGGACTCGAGGGTGCTCGCAAGCGGCATCGACCTGCTGATGCGCGAGCAGGAACCGACGATGCTGGCTATTCCGGACGCGGTTCTGCTGAGCGAACCGGATTGCATTGCCGTACAGCAGGCGATGCTGGAACACTGCGGGTTGAAGACGAGAAGCCGGGTGGCCATTCTCGACGTGTACAACGGCTATCTCGCGCAGGATGACCCTTCGGGAGACGTGGTGCTCAACTTTCGGAACGACATCGGGACGAATCAACTTGATTTCGCAGCGGCTTATTATCCGTGGGTAAACAGCAGCGTGGTGCTGGCGAGCGATCTCGGCACACAACACATCTCGAATCCGGACGCGTTGAGCACGCTGCTGAAGCGCTCACTCGACCCCACACAGAAGGATCTGGACGCGATGCTGAAGCTGATCGACGCCATTCCGGCGCCGGTTACGGCGAGCAGCGGCTATACGCAAGACATCCTGAACAAAGCGTTAGTGAAGAACAGCCCGCTGTATGTGCGAGTGCTGACGGAGATGCAACGGCAGTTGAATCTTCTTCCACCCTCGGCGGCTATGGCAGGCGTCTACACGATGGTTGACACGACCAGGGGTGTGTGGAAGGCGCCGGCGAACGTGAGCCTGAACGGAGTGATCTCACCGGCGGTGAACATCACGAATGACGAACAGGAAGATTTGAACGTGACGCCGCAGGGCAAGTCGATCAATGCGATTCGCACGTTCGTGGGCGAAGGAACGCTGGTATGGGGCGCGCGTACGCTGGACGGGAACAGCCTGGACTGGCGCTACGTGAACGTCCGGCGCACGATGGTGTTTCTGGAGCAATCGATCAAGCTCGCCACGAAAGCGTACGTTTTTGAGAACAACGTGGCGAACACGTGGGTCACCATCAAAGGCATGATCCGCAATTTCCTGACGAGCGTTTGGAAGCGGGGCGGATTGCAGGGAGCGGTTCCGGACGATGCTTTCCAGATCTTCTGCGGGCTTGGAGAAACGATGACGGCAGACGACATCCTGGAAGGCATTCTGCGGGTAACGGTGATGGTCGCGGTGACGCATCCGGCCGAGTTCATTGAGATCACGTTCCAGCAGCAGTTGGCGAAATCGTAAGAGCGCCCAATTAGAAATCGATAAGGAGAGAGATCTATGGCAGACGACGGGTCAGCTCAATCAAAAACTATATGGCCGTTGCCGAAGTTTTACTTCCAGGTGAAGTGGGATTCAACGGTGATGTCTTTTCAGGAGGTCTCGGGACTCGACGTCGAGGCGCAGCCGATTGAGTACCGGCGCGGGGACAGTCCTGACTTCTCGGTGATCAAGATGCCGGGGATCAAGAAAACCGGTAACGTGACGATGAAAAAGGGTGTGTTCAAGTCCGACAATAAGTTCTGGACGTGGTTCAGCGGGATCAAGATGAACACGATCAAGCGCGTTCCGGTAACGATTAGCTTGCTGGATGAGGGCGGCGCACCGACGATGGTCTGGACATTGGCGAACGCGTGGCCGACCAAGATCACGGGAACAGATCTCAAAGCCGACGGGAATGAAGTGGCCGTGGAGACGATTGAAATCGCGCACGAAGGCATCACCATGGCGAATAGTTAAAAGGCGACTGATCGTCCCCGAGGTGGCGAGCATGGGCGCAAGCGCGACGTATTATCCAGCTCCGGCATTTTACTTCCGAGTGGCGTTCAGCGGTTCTACCGCGATTGATCAGGCGTTTCAGGAAGTCCGAGGAGTTGCGGCGGACATGGACGTCGAGGAGATCACGGAAGGTGGCGAGAATCGGTTCGTTCACCGGTTACCGAAGAGCACGAAGCACCCACTGCTTGAACTGAAGCGCGCGATTGCACCGCGCACATCCCCGCTGGTCACGTGGTGTCAGTCGGTTCTCGAGGGGGACCTCGGGCAGGCGATTGAGACCAAAGCGTTGGTGATTATGCTGCTCGATCCCGATGGCAAACCTTTGATGAGTTGGCTGGTGGCGAATGCGTTTCCTGTGAAGTGGGAGATTGACAGTTTCAACTCGACGAAGAATGAAGTCGCGATCGAGACGATTGCGCTGAGTTACACGACGTGGAAGAGGCTGATTTGATATGCCGATCGAAGTGCAGGAGCTGAACATCCGATCTACCGTTTCGGACGAGGACGGTGAGGCCGATGGGGCGGGCGAGCAGCAAGATCTGGAGAGATTGAGGGAGACGATCCTGGCTGAATGCCGGGCGATGGTGCTGGATCTGATGCGTGCGGAGAGAGAACGGTAGTGCTTCGCGCAGAGGGCAACGATGGGGAATGTCAAGAAGCTGAAGATTACTTCCTGTACCGAAGATGAGAAGGGCAACATCAAGGTCAGCAGCAGTGCGTCGGACACTTTTGAGGTGATGATCAACCCGGCTGCGTACACGCACCAGCGCAGCGTGGTCCGTTCGGGGCAGAGATTCCTGGGGAGTTCGGGAAGCCGGAATAAGTTTGACTCGATACTTCCGGAGATCCTCACGTTTGACGAGATCGTTTTGGACGGGACCGGGGCGGTCGCGAATTCAAAGCCGGGGAAACCGGCGCCGGACGTCAAGACGCAAGTGGCCAATCTTGTGCGAGTTGCGTATACGTTCTCCGGCGAGAAGCATGAGCCTCCATGGGTTCGCCTGTTGTGGGGCGACCTGATTTTCTTCGGCTGCCTGACGTCGCTGAAAGTGACGTACACGCTGTTCAAGCCCACCGGGGAACCGCTACGGGCGAAGATTAGTCTCGCGTTTAAGAGCACGCTGAGCCCGGAGGAAGAGGCGAAGAGAGCCAATCGATCGTCGCCCGACCTGAGCCACCAAGTAACAGTACTGGCGGGAGATACGCTGCCACTGCTGTGTCACCGCATTTATAACGACAGTTCCTATTATCCGGAAGTGGCGCGTTTTAATGAGCTCGACGATTTCCGGAATTTGAGACCGGGCACACAGCTGCTATTTCCGCCGTTGGTCTGAGCATGCCTGTTTCGCCTCTCCTCAACTCCGATGGTGTGCTTTCGTTCAAGATCACGAGTAACGGAAGTGCGCTCGCGGAGACCGTCGAGGTTGTGTCGGTCACAGTGAGTTCCGCAATCAACAAGATTCCGTCAGCCGAGATCGTAGTGATCGACGGAGACATGCCTGCCCAGACGTTTGAAGTGACGGACGATAATGCGTTCAAGCCAGGCAGCGAGATCGAGATCTCAGCGGGCTATGAGGATGCGCTGGAGACGATTTTCAAGGGAATCGTTGTGCGGCAGGGGATCAGGATTAGCGGTGATAACTACTCGCGTCTGGTGGTCGAGTGCCGCGACAAAGCGGTGGGCATGACGATTGGGCGGAAGAACGAGAACTATGTCGATCAGACTGACAGCGCGATTATGCGGAGTCTGATCGGGGGGTGTTCCGGGGTTACAGCCGATGTGAGCGAGACGAGCCTATCGCTGAGGGAGTTGGTGCAGCACTTTTGCACGGACTGGGACTTTCTGCTTTCGCGCGCGGAGGTCAACGGGTTCGTGGTGATGGTTGACCAGAACAAAGTGAGCGTGAAGGTACCGGCGACGGGCGGCGGCGCAAGCTTGAAGGTCGGTTGGGGTGAGAGCCTGATTGATTTCCAGGCTGACGTGGAGAGCCGGACCCAATTGCAGTCGGTGAAGACCGTGAGTTGGGATCCCAAGACTCAAGCGATTGCGTCGCAGACCGCGGCTCCTGCGAGCTTGAACGCGCAGGGCAACCTGAAATCGGCATCACTGGCGACGGTCGCCGGCCCAGCATCGTATCGATTGCAGACGCCCGTGCCGATGGAGCAGCCCGCACTTCAGAAATGGGCGGACAGCCAGCAGATCAAGTCGGGGCTGGCGCGCATTCGAGGGCGGATGAAGTTTCAGGGGAGTGCGACGGCCAAGGCGGGCGATGTGATGACGCTGGAGGGAGTGGGGGCGCGGTTTAGCGGGGACGTGTATGTGAGCGCCGTGAATCACTCCCTTTCGAACGGGAACTGGGTCACTGAAGTGGTGTTCGGCATGTCGCCGGATTGGTTTGCGGAAAGACGAGACCTGATTGCGCCGCCGGCTTCGGGATTGCTGCCGGGGATTGAGGGGCTGCACCTTGGGGTGGTCATGAAACTAGACGGAGATCCGGCTGGGGAGAACCGAGTTCAAGTCTCGATTCCATTGCTGGAGGCGAGCAAGGATGGCGTGTGGGCGCGGCTGGCGAAGTTCTACGGGTCAGATAGCTTCGGGGCTTTCTTCGTGCCGGAGATCGGGGATGAGGTGGTGATGGGTTATCTGAATAATGATCCATCGTATCCGGTGATCCTGGGTTCGCTTTACAGCAGCAAGAGGAAGCCACCATACGACTTTACAGCAGAGAACAACACCAAGGCGATCGTTACCCGGAGCAAGCTGCGCTTGATCTACGACGACGAAAAGAAAGCGGTCACGATCATCACGCCCGCGAATAATCAGATTGTGGTGAGCGATGACGCGAAGTCGATTACCCTCACGGATCAGAGCGGCAACAAGGCGCAACTGTCTCCCGATGGCATTTTGCTGGACAGCCCGAAAGACATCAAGATTAACGCGAAAGGGCAGATCGCGGTGTCAGCGGTAGGGCAGATCTCGATTAGTTCGAAAGCGGATGTGTCGGTGTCGGGTCTCAACGTGGGTCACACGGCGCAGGTTGGTTTCACGGCGAAGGGGAGTGCGACGGCTGAACTGTCAGCGTCGGGCCAGACAACGGTAAAAGGCGCTCTGGTGGTGATCAACTAAGTATGCCGCCAGCCGCGAGAATCACAGATTTGCACGCGTGCCCAATGGTGACTCCGGGGCTGCCGCCGGTACCGCATGTGGGCGGACCGGTAATGGGACCGGGTGTACCGACGGTGCTAATTGGCAAGATGCCGGCGTCGGTGGTAACAGACAACTGCGTGTGCGTGGGGCCACCGGATGTAGTGGTGAAAGGTTCGGCAACGGTGCTGATTGGAGGGAAACCAGCCGCGCGAGTGGGTGACACAACGGCGCATGGCGGGACGCTCGTAGTGGGTTTGCCTACGGTGATTATCGGAGGGTAACGCCCATGGATCAGGCCACGCGGAGTTTGTTTCTCGGGACGGGTTGGGCATTTCCGCCAGAGTTCACAGCGGCTAACGCGCTCCACAAGGGCGCGCGCATGGTGTCGTATGAGGAAGACATCCGGCAAAGCCTGCACGTATTGTTCTCCACGCAGCCGGGTGAACGGGTAATGCGCCCTGGGTACGGGTGTGGTCTGAGGATGCGGGTATTCGATTCGATAGACGCGACCACGCTCACCGAAATTCGGGATCTGATTGAGCGAGCCGTACTGTTTTGCGAGCCGCGGATCACGCTGGAAGAGGTGGAGGTTGCGGAGCAAGATGCGACTGCGGGACTGATCCTGATCCGCGTGCTCTACACGATTCGCACGACGAACACGCGCAGCAACATGGTGTACCCGTTCTACTACCTCGAGAATGCGGAGGCGGGATGATACCGAAGGTGCGGGTAACGGACGGGACTTCCCAGGAAGACCGCTATCCCGCAGCTCTCAAGGACGACTGGTTTCGCCTCGACGAGCGGCCACTCGCGGACCTCATTGCGCGGACGGTGGAATACGCGGAGTACATCCGGTTTTGCAACGCCGAGAACGGGGAAGCTGGCAATTGGCGGGATCTGTTCCGGGCAGATGAAGCGGTCGCGTTGGCGGAGATTCTTGCGACGGATTTTTTGCGGATGGAAGGCGAGTTCCTGCCTCTGCTGGCGCGTTCCGTCCGGGATGCGGCGTTGTATCTGCTGGGTTTCGCAAGGAGGATTGACCGGCTGTACCGGCGTCTGGCGGCGACGGACGGGGCGGGCCAGACGGCAAGCCGCGCTCTGGTGGATTGGCAGTCGAAGTCGGCGCGGCTGGATGTGGCGGCGGTTTTGAGAGGAGTTGCAGGGAACGATCTCGGGTACCAGTTCGCCGATGTATGGGGGGCACCGACTCGCGTGGCGGATTACGCAGCGCCGCCGTCGCAGGCCGGTGGAAGCGGGGAGTCGGACCGGTCGAAGATGAGCATGGCGTTTTATACGTTTCTGCATGCGATGTCGGCGGTGAAACCGATGGTCACCGCGAGCCTGCAACACAGCCTGAGGAGCGGGGATCACGACCCGTCGATGGCATTGTTCCTTTCGTTCGCGCAGTTGTTTGAAAGAGCGCGTGAGAAGGCGAACCGGTTTACGGCGCGGCATCGGGATTTCTATTACAAGAAGGTTCTCTGCATCGCGCCGCGCCCTGCCACGCCGGATTGCACGTTTCTGGTATTTGAGCGCGACGGTGCAGGGGATCCATTGCTGTTGCGGGCAGGGACGGAGTTCACCGCCGGGAAGGGCAAGGACGGCATCGAGGTGGTGTATCGTTCGGACGCCGATCTCGAGGTAACGGACGTGAAGGTAGCGTCATTGTTGACGCTGCAGTACACGCGGAATCCTCTGGAGTCACCGGAGAACCAGCTTGGGTTCGTGGATGCTGCGCGTACCAACCAGTTGTCGCTGGTTCCCGCACAGGACAAGACGCCGCCGCTCAGCTTCACTGGCGCGGAGAGCGGCAGCACCGCAGATGAAGGGTTTGCGATCGCCTGTGAGTCGCTTGCGATGAGCGATGGAAGCCGGAAGATCAATGTCACCATTCAGTTCCAGCTTCCCGCTACGGACGCGAGCAGCGCGGGCAGTCTGATGCGGGCGGTGATCCTGGGCCGCGCATCGGCTGACCAGCTTTCGAAGTTCAAAGCGTTGCGCAAAGGAACGAGCCCGAACGATCTGCTGGCCCAGGATCCGCGCGAGATGTTCCAGCGCGTGTTCGGGACTGCGTTCAGGATTGACTTCACAACCGGGTCGGGATGGTGGCCAGTGAGTGAGTACGATGCAGAGACACCGGTCGATGCTGAGCCGGATAAGCCCTGCTGTGTTTCGTTCAGGCTGGAGCTGGGACCGGAAGTGCCGCCACTGACGGGTTGCAGTCCGTCCGTGCATGGGGCGGCGTTCGGGATTGATCAGCCGATCCTGCGATTCCGTTTCTCGCCTGACGCAGATGTGTATGCGCGCTCGCTGCTGAAGGGGTTGCGCTTGCAGCAGATCACGGTGTTATGTGAAGTAGCCGATGCCGCGAACGTACTGGCATGGAATGATCAGGGGCGGCTGGACACGACGAAGCCATTCCTGCCATTCGGGCCGTTGCCGGGGCTGAACTCATTTCTGATTTTGGGCAACTATGAGAGCGCACGCGCGAATCTGGTGAAGCTGCAGTTGGACGTTGAGTGGGGGAATCTGCCGGCTGACTTTGCGCAATATTACGGCGGTTACAAGAACGATTACAGGCGTGAGCGTTTTGTGGCCCAGTTATCCGTTTTGCGCGACGGGCGGTGGTTCCCGGCGGCGAGCGAAAGCGAGGCTGCGCCGCTGTTCCAGACTCAGCAAGACCTGAGTCCGCTCGTGGCGAAATACTTCCGACCGCTGCCGTCAGGGATATCCGAGGAACAGTTTCTCTATGATCGGAACGCGCGGAACGGATTTGTCCGAATCGCGCCCATTGGACCGGCGTATGGCTTTGGCCAGAGCGAATATCCGACCCTGCTGACGGAAGTGCTTTCCGAAAATGCGCATGGGTCGAAGTGGTTTTCGCGTCGTCCGCGGCCTTTGCCGAATCCGCCGTATACGCCGTTGATCAATCGTGTGACGGTCAGCTACAGCGCGCTTTCGACGATTGGTCCTGGCCTGGATGCGGCGAGCAACGGTACTTTCTTTCGCATTGAGCCCTTTGGGGTGGAGGCAGTCGACACGAGCAAGGACTGGACGATTGTGCGGAATGACGATTATGAAGGCAACTTGTTCATCGGGCTTTCGGCCAAGAAGGTGGCGGGGGTCCTGACGCTGCTCTTTCGAGTGCGGGAAGACGCATCGACGAGTGTCCAGGATGCGCAGCAAGCGGATTGGTTTTATCTGGCCGACGAGGGATGGAAGCAGTTCACCAGGGAGCAGATTCTGGCGGACTCTACGGTGCGGTTTCTCACCTCCGGGATTGTGAGCCTGGACCTGCCGAATGAGCTGAGTGTTGAGAATCCGATCATGCCGAAAGGATTGTACTGGCTGCGCGTATCGGCGGCCAAAGTGCAGCCATCGTTTTCTGGTATCTACAGGATTCAGTCTCAGGCGGTGACGGCAACACGGCGGTTACAGGGAGATCCAGCGCTGCTGGATATACAGACGCTCGCCGCGAACAGCATCACCGCACCGGTGGTTTCCATTCCCGCACTGCGCAGCGTGCAACAACCACTTCCGTCTTTCGGCGGGGCGGGCCAGGAGAACGAGCGACAACTGGTTGCGCGGGCATCGGCGCGGCTGCGCCATCGATACCGGGCGGTAACGCCGTGGGACTTTGAGCGGCTGGTTCTTGAAAATTTTCCGGATGTCCTTAAAGTGAAGTGCTTTCGGGCGATGACAACCCCGCGCCATGGCCAGCTGGAGTCGAAACCAGGATCGCTGATGGTCGTAGTGGTTCCTCATCCGAGACACAAGGGCCTGTTCACGATCATGGACCCGATGCTGAACGCGAGCCGGTTGACGACGATCCAGGAGTTCCTGCGGGAGTTGAAGTCGCCTTTTGCCGAGGTGGAAGTGCGGAATCCACTATACGAAGAGATTGTCGTGAACTGCAAGATCAGCTTGAAGGCACAGGCTGCGACTCGACTGGGCTTGTGCCTGACGCAGATCAATCAAGCGATTGTTGATTATCTCTCGCCCTGGAGCGCAGTGGGTCCAAAGCCGCGGTTTGGATGGACGTTCGCGAATAGCGAAGTGGAGGGTTACATTCGGAGGCTGAAGGACGTGGTGAGCGTGGGCGAATTTTCAATGCTGCGCATCACGCGGGGGCATCGAGGGAACGAGTGGATGCTCGAGGACACGGCGCGCGACAACTCCGGCGGAGTGTCGTGGCAGTATCCGTGGAGTCTGGCGATTCCCGCTCAGAAACACAACATCAAGCTGATGGTGGAGATGAAGCGGAGCGATGAACTGCCTCATTACACGGCGATCGGCAGCATGCAAATCGGAAGGACGTTCATCATAACCGCATGAGCGGGCGCATCAGAGGTTCCGATCGGGAGACGCTGAAGGGTTATTTCAGCGAAGGAAGGTTGCCGAGCGGGAAGAACTTTGCGGAGCTGATTGAGTCGACCCTCAATCTGCGAGATGACTGTTTCCAGTGGCGTCAAGACTACGGATTTGAGATCAGCGTTCGAGGGGATGACGAGCGCGGCCGTTTGTTGAGTTTTTTCAGGACGCCTGATGATGACGTTCCAGACTGGTCGATCCTGTCCGACAAGACCACGGGGGCGCTGCACTTTGTTGCCGCAGCCAAGAGTGGTTCGCAGGGTACGGCGAGTCCGGTGGATCCTGGTGCGCTCACGCTTTCATCGAACGGCGGCAAGGTTGGGATCGGAGTGGCAGCGCCGGCGTGCGACCTGGATGTGGCGGGAACGATCAAGTCATCCGGCCGAATGGGCGAGGGCGGGTTGCTCAAGGGGAAGGTGCCCGCGAACGGAAAGTGGCAGGACATTACGGAAGAGCTGACGGGTTGCCATGCGTTCGAAGTGATGGCGGGCGTGGGGGGTGCACCTGGAAAAGGGCGTTTCTCGCTGCTGCATGCCTATGCGATGAACACGAATAATCCGACGGGCTGGTTGCGCAATTTCCTCAATTTGAAGAAGCGGATTCGTTGCGACCATGCCTGGTACGGTTCGCGAGGCGACAAGCTAAAGCTCCGATGGGCGCCGACGACACGTTTTCACTACAAGCTGCAAATGAAGTCGAATTCGAATTTTGGGAGTGGCGTGAACATTCGGTTTTCGTTCACCCGGCTCTGGTTTGATCCGGACATGAAGCAGTGTGCAACGGCTTCCGCGCCAGCGGCCGCGGGGAAGACGGCATGACCGCGACGCCCCATATTGCACGGAAGACCGGGACGCCTGGCGAAGACACGTTTGAGGGATTGCGTGCGCAGGGGATGCAGTATGTCGAAGACCTAGGGCGGTATGAGTGGACGGATTATAACGAACACGATCCCGGCGTTACGATGCTGGAGCAGCTCTGCTATGCGCTGACGGATGTGATGTACCGCGCCGATTTTCCTGTGGAGGATCTGCTGAGCGCGGAGCATGGCGGGATCGACTGGCAAACGCAAGGATTACTGCCCCCCGAGCGCGCTTTCCCGGCGCGTCCGACCACACCGCTGGACTACGAAGATGTACTTTATAGCGCTGTCTTCGAGGCGGTCGAGAATGTGCAGGTGAAGCCGGTAGCCGGAACGGGGCGGTATCGAATTGAACTGCGTCTCCGGGATAAGAGTGAAGATGGACCGGCGTCAAAAGTGAACCTTCCTGCAGTCATCAAAGAGGTTCGGCGCAGGTACGACGGGCTGCGAAATCTGGGCGAGGACCTGGACGAGATTTGTGTGCTGGAGGAGCAGGAGTTTATTCTGCGCGCCGATGTAGAGATCGACGAGAGCGCTGATCCGGCGCTTGTGCTGGCGCGTATCTACAACGAGTGCTCTGCGAAGATTGCGGCGGGTCTGAGTTACAAGCGATTCGACCTGAGATTGAGCGAGGGGGCGGGTCCGGAAGAGATTTTGCGGGGACCATTTACGCCGTTCGGCGTGGTTGCGGACAAAGGTCCTTCCTTGAGGAGCGTGACGGAGCAGGACCTCTACGACGTAATCACCGCCATTGATGAAGTTTTAAATGTCGCTGTCGACACTTCGCAGATGCCGCGATTACGTTCGTTGGCTGTCTTGCGGCTGCGGGTGCCGCGGAACGAGCAAGAGATCGAGGTCAAGATCTCAGTCGCGGGGCGGCGTGTTCGGATCCCATGGCATGACTTCATGATGCGGTACAAGCAGATCCATTCGTTCTCCCGTGCCGCTGCCTACAGGGACTCGGATTTTTCACTGCTGGTTCCGCGGCCGGAGGGGAAGTGGCGCAATCCGGGTCAGTACGAATCGGTACAGCATGGCTTTCCTGCGGTATATGGAATGGGCTGCCGAGGACTGCCGCATTCGGCGCCAGCGAAGAGACAGGCGCAGGCGAGGCAATTGCAGGCGTGGCTGCTTTTTTTCGATCAGCATCTGGCGGATTACCTGGCGATGCTGGAGCACACGCGCGAGCTTTTTTCGATTTGTCCGCCGCAGCGAGAGACGTACTTTGCGAAGGTCCTGGATCGGGAGAACGTCCCGGGGATTGAGCATTTGTATCCGGTGCACCCGGAGGATGCTCTGCGCAAGCTGCTCCAAACCTACAATCATTCGGACAGGATCAAGCGGCTGCTCGATTACTTTTTGGCGCTGTATGGGGAGACGTTTCGCGATGTTTCTCCGTACGTGCCCAGTAGCGCGAATGGCGGGACTGCGGCTGAAGCTGAAGTGGAGGGCAGGCTCGCGTTCCTCAGGCAGATCGAGGGGTTGTCGCGGGATCGAGCGGCTGGCACAAACTGCTCGCGGCCGGCGGGCCCGGATAACGTGTCCGGGTTGGAAGCACGACTGAATCGACTGTTGGGATTCCATCCGTCCGGAACGAAACGGGTCAGATTGGTTGAGCATGTATTGCTGAGACGGGCCGGTGCGCCGGATGCTTCAGAGCTTGCCTTTGCTTTTCGCATCACCGTTTTGTTGCCAAGTGCGGATGAGATAGGCGTTCACGAACCGTTTCGACAGTTCGCGCAGGACACGCTGGAAGCGAACTGCCCGGCACACATTTATGCGGATGTGCGTTGGGTTTCGCCGGAGACCATGGAGCGGTTCGATGAGTTGTACGGAGCGTGGTGGACGGCGCTGCAGCAAGCGCGAGAGCGGCTGAGCGATGAGAAGAACTGGAGATGGGATCGCACGGACGAATCGTCTGCGGCGGCGGACGCGCTGAGGCAGTTCCTGCTGGGTTTAGGGCCGGAGGCTTGAAGTGGGAGCCGCGCACTGCATTGGCAGGTTGACGTTCGAAACGCACTTCGACGGGGAGTCTGCGGCGTTCGAGGCTCAGGCGGAGTTGAGGAGCTTTGCGTCGGGCCGCTTGCAGGTTGTGCTCGATGATGTTCTGAGCGGTTGGTCGCCTGCGGGCGCGTCGGCGACTGTCAGGATCGAGCGATTGGATGTCGATCTGGGCCGGCTGTCCGCGGAGTCGTGGCGCGAAGAGATTGAAGAGCGTTTACGGGAAAGACTGAATGAGGCGCTCGATCGTCTTTCGTTGTCGCCCGCGGTTGATTGGGAAAGTGCCGGACAAAGCGCACGCATTGTGTCGCGGCCGCAAAGCGAACTCGAGATAGTGGCATGTTTTCTCGAGAGCGGGCAGTTGCCTTGGAATTTCCGAACGGCGAGTGCGCAAGCGCTGGAGCAGATGCTTTGGCGCGCCGTGCGGGAGTCGGGTGCGCAATTTGTGAGGCGAATCGCGTCGGCAAGGGATGTGAGTGCGGTCAGGAGACGTCTTGCCTGGCAGTTTCCGTCAGAGCTCTTCGGCGCGGTTGACGAGCTGATCGATTCCTGGGGCGACGAGCTGAAAGACCTGGAAGAGCCGCTGGAGAAGGCGATTGCGAGTGGTGAGTTCCGGTGGGTCGCGGTGGAGTGGAGCCTTCTGGCGCGTACGCGACCGGATTTGATTGAAGAGGCGGTACGCAGGCTTGGGCTGCGCTCGGAAGTTCGGCGTCGCCTGGCAGTGCGTTTTCCGGAAGGGGCACTGCGCGACGTCGCCGCTATTTTGGAACCGGCTGGAGTTGACTTCATTGAGGAGCTGACCGGGCGACCCGAGGTTTTCCGTAGGACGGCCGAGGAAGCCGGCGAGGACGCGAGCGCTGTCGGGAGCGAGGCTAGCGTGAAGGCGCGGATGTGGGAGTTCACGCTCACCTACCTGATTGTTGAACGCGGCGGCAACTTCAACCGGCGCGAGTACGTGAGCAGCGTGGTCCGGCAGATGGCGGCGCACCGGAACTTGAGTTGCGCTACTTTGGTTGTTTCGCTGACGGCGGTGCTTGAGCGGGTGGAAGTGGAGAGCCGAGTGAAGCGTGAGATGCTCGCCCTGCTCGCGGATCTGGCCCCCCGATTTGAGCTGGACGAAGTTTCAGAGATTGAAAGGGATGAGCCGTCGCCAAGCGTTGAAGAGTTGCTGGCGGCGGCGTTGACGACGGGCGATGTTCGGCCGCTGCAGAAGCACTGGGGCAATCTGCTGCGTGCTGAGCCCGAAGTGATGGAACGCGTGGTTCGACGATTGGGCGTTCACCCGGCGGTGCGCTACATTTTGGCCTATAAATTTCCCGAGTCGATGTGCCGCGATATCGCTCGAGTGCTGGCACGTTCCGAACTCGATTGCATCGTCGAGGTGTACGAGTCGCTGCGCGATAACGCTCCCGAGTTGAGGTCGCGTTTTTGGGAGCGGACCTTGGCTCGGCTTCTGTTAGAGAATGGGGGTCGCTTTCACGGGCGTGAGTACGAGCAATACGTCACCTTCGACGGTGAAGAGCGGTTGCTTCCAATTTGTAGGGGCAGCGAGGAGCTGGAGAAGCTGGTGGATGCGGCTCTGGCAAGCGGCGACATGCGGGCGCTGCAGGCGCGTTGTGAGGATTTACTGCTTACGCAGCCGCGGGTGATTGAGCGGTTCGTGCGTGCTAGGGGCATTGACGTTGCGGTGCGGCGTGCGATGGCGCGGGGATTCGATGACCCCGCGCTTCGTTCGCTTTGCGGTGTGCTGTGGCCGTCGGGTTGGCGCTCGATCGAAGAGTTGCTGAGCAGTTGTCGAGTGTTTTGCATGGCCGTTGGCGAAAGTGCTGCGAGCGAGCCGGAGGTGAAACAGCGATTGTGGGAGTGGACGCTCGATTACCTGCTTGGCGCACGTTCGGCCTTCAGCGGGGACGCGTACGCTGTGGGCATTGTGAAGCGGATGGCGGCGCAGTACCGGCTCGGCTATGACGAGCTGGTGGAGTCACTCTCACATGCATTCCCTGTTCGAGGCCGGAATGCTTTTTCCCTAGAGCGCCAGGAGACGCCATTCATCGATGCGTTTCTGCGGCTTGAGTCGGGTGAGGCGGCAGCACGGGAGTTGTCGAAACTGGCTCTCAGGTTTCTAGCTGACGAAAGCGGAAGCGGGTTCCGGAAGGACGCATTTGTGGCGGCGATGGTGCGGCGCGTAGCTGTCTTGAAAGACGTGCGGGCAGAGGATGTCGTCACTTCGTGGCTGGCCATGGAGGCAAGGACGGCAGTTGAGCGAGAACTGCAGGCGCTACTGAGGAGTGAGGCGGAGCGCGTTGCTTCCAGGCCCGATACGTTTCGAGCATATGAAGTGTACGACGTTCTGAGCGGCTGCTTGCTTCGGGATGCAGCACCGCCGGCGAGTGGGCTTGCCAGTCTGATTGAAGAAGTCGTGTTTGAGCATCCTGCCGTCGTGGGTCGTCTGCTCGCGGAATGGCGTGCAACCGCGGCGGCTGAGGGACTGGATAACATCATCCCTGCTGATGTTCCTTTGGACGCCGGCTCTATTGGGCGTAACAAGGGTCAGTACCGCTTGTTGTTGGAGCGAGTGTTGCGTGCGCGGAAACAGGGCGCCCGATATCCAGACACGTCGGCCGAACAGGAGATTACGGCCGCTCTCTTGCGGGCCGCCGGACTCAGTTCGGGTGATCGTGCAAGCCTCATCCGGCGTCTTGACGGGTTTGGGGAGCGGCCCCCGGCAGCACTGCTGAAGGTGCTGCGCGGGGTTCCGAGCGGATCGCCGATGTGGGCCAGTCTGGTTCGTGTGTTGCCCGAACGACAGCTGGCGCGATTGGTGAAATGGCTGGGGGGCAGCAATTGGCAGCGACTGTTAAGAGTTGCCGATTCGCTTGCAAATTCGGCATCTTCGCGGGGTTTCGGCGGGTCGCGTCGGGTACAGGAACTCAAGTGGAAGTTTCTGTTCGAGTACGTGATGCAGTCCGGCAGCCGTTGTTCCGAGAAGGAGTTCGCGCGGCGCCTGCATGCCCAGCTTGCCGGTAAGAGGGAGGCTGCGCCGCCCCGGAGTTCTGGAAAGCGGGACCTTTCGTTCGAGGGAGAAGCGTTCCTGGAAGAGATCCTCGTTCGGAACGCGGGCCAGGTTCTGGCGACACCGTATCTTCCGCGGCTGTTCGGGATGTTGGGTTTGCTCGAAGGCAGCGGCTTCCGGGATGAAGAAAGGGCGGGGCGCGCTGCGCACGTGTTGCAGTACTTGGTGGATGAGTCGACGGACGCTCCCGAGCATGTGCTGAGCCTGAATAAGATTTTGTGCGGACTGCCGCCAGAGACTCCGGTGATGCGCGTCTCGGACCTGACGGAAGAAGAGAAGGATGCAGTCGATGGTCTGCTGCGAGCAATGATAGCGCACTGGGGCAAGCTTGGGAACACTTCGGCACAGGGATTGCGACAGTCGTTCTTCCAGCGCGATGGGAGATTGCGTTTGCGAGAGAATTCCTGGCGCATGCTGGTGGAGACACGAGCGTTTGACATGCTGCTCGACGGATTGCCGTGGGCGTTCTCGGTGATCCGGCATCCGTGGATGACTCGCACGTTGTATGTGGAGTGGCGATGAAGGGGCGATGCGCAAGATGGGGCATTTTGTTTGCTTCCTTGGGTGTCGTCTGGGCGGCTGACTCTCCTGCTGCCATTGATTGCAACGTCGCAGAGGTGGATTCGTGGTTACTTACGCCGGCTGCACCGGCTAACTTGAACGTCGCTAGTGCATCGCAGCAGTGTTTCGCGAATGCGCCAGCGTCGTGGGTTGCGAAATCAGCAACAGTGATGACCAGCCTGCCGCAAAAGCCGTACGGGTTCTATCCGGTTTGGCAAAACGCGGGAAAGCCTCTGCAAGTGGACTTCAACGAGGTGCAGCGGATTGGCTGGTTTGGAGAAGCATTCACGAGCAGCGGCAGTGTCGCGGATCTGGTGGACGACGCCAATACGCGTAGCATCGCGATGAGGAACGTCGCGCTCGCGCGCCGCTTCCATACTGGTGTTGATTTGGTGTTTTATCCGCAGGAACAGCAGGTGATGAGATGGTCGGATCTGATCGCAGACCCGAACGGCCCGTTTATCAGCAAGTTCGCTGCGAGTGTGGCAGATAAAGTGGGACGCCCACTGGACGGTTTCTTGAACCGCTTTCAGCCCTACCTGCTGCTACCGCCAATTCGAACTGCTCCGACTGCATGGGACGGCGCTACTTTGTTCCTGGAGGGTTTTCCATTCGCGAACGAACAAGCGCTGCAGTTCCTGAAGAACTTACTTTCCCTGCTGCGGGACAGACTGGATGCTGGGGCTGTTTGGCCCGTGTCGGGCAAGCCTTCGGGGCAGCACCTGGCTCTCAACCTGGTGGTCCCGTTCTGCGATCTGGTTCCCGATCCGGCTGCTTGCAGCGGAACGAACTCTGCGCTGACGATTCGACACCTTTCCCGGCTGATTCCCCGAGCACAGAACGATCTCAGCGTGGGTGATAACGGCAAGAGCGTGATCGACGAGTTCGTCGTGTTTTTGCCACAGCCAACTTCGGATAACAAGAAGCTGCTGCGGGTATCGATTGAGGACGCGATCAGTCAGGCGAATGAGGCTGACGTGATTGCAACGCACCAGACGGTGTCAGTGGCGGCCTGGCGATTTCAAATGCTGCGCCGTTTGATCTGTGTTCTTTCGCCGGACACTTGGACGTGGACCAGAAAAGGTGGTTATACGGTTCCCGGAATGCAGTTCTTTGACGACATGGTGTATTTCCAGGACAACTTCCAGAGCGTCGGATTTTGGCCTCTACCGACCTATGGCGAGAAGGGCAGGGACGCGGAACTGGCGGCCAGGACACGCCAAGTGTTCGGTTCGCCGTCCCGTGGCGTGATTCACAACCTTGTCGCAGGCTGGGTGGTGAAGCTGCATGCGACTGAGTGGGCGGATTTCTTCGGAGAATACCGGCGCGAGATTTCTCTGGTTGCCGAGTTGATTTTGGCGGCGCTGGGTTTGCTGGCGGTCCTCGGAATCTTCGTGTTCGAAGTCGCTGCGTTTTGCCGGCAGCACGCGATCTGGTTTCTAGCAACCGGGGCACTTGTCTTCGCGATCGAGAGCCTGTTGCTGCTGTTCGACCCCGGGCTGAGCCAATACTCCGGCACGGTGTTCGGATTGACAATAATTGCGATTATCAGCGTGGCAGCTGTGCGGCTGTTTGTGGTGGGCCGTCTTGAGAAGGATCTGCCGTGATGGAGCGGAATGCACTGCTGATCGAGCGGGAGTTGGGATGGCTGGCGGCACTAGTTGATGCGGCGATCCGGCTCTACTTTGGGACGCCTTGCGAGTATGTCGATGTACGCGAGATCACTCCGCCTGCTATCGAAGAGAGTGACGCGCCTTTTGCATGTGCGCTCGTCGAACATCGCCTGTCGTTTGAAGAGAGAGCCGTTCTTGCGCTCGCTTTGACACCGCACGTGCGGCCGCAGCTGCTGGATCCTTTCTTCATACAAAATCCAAATCTCGACCGGAGCTTCAGCGAGTTTGGCGGGGTTGTGCATTCGCAGGGCGGGTTCCTGCCGACGCTGGAGACAGCGGCGTTCCTCTTGTGCGGAAATGACCTGGAGCGCCGCTTCGCGGTTCAGCGGTTGTTTGAACCTGATGGCACGCTGCGCAGGGAGGGCTTGATCCAACTCGAGGAGTCCCAAGCGCACGGCTTTTTTTCCGCGGTACTGAGTCCGGGATGCGAAGTGATTGGGCCCTTTACGACCGGAGCGCCTTATCGGCCATCTCTGGGCGCATTCTTTCCTGCGCAGCTGTTGACGACACCGCATGCGTGGAGCGACCTGGTGCTTGCCGAGAGCACGATGGACGATGTTGAGGAGATTCGAGCGTGGATACAGCATTGCGATGAGCTGATGAACGTTTGGCAGCTAGGAAAGAAGATCAAGCAAGGCTTCCGAAGTTTGTTTTACGGGCCACCGGGCACGGGGAAGACTCTGACCGCATCGCTGTTGGGGAAGTCGACGGGGCTGGACGTTTATCGGGTGGATCTCTCGCTGGTGGTCTCGAAGTGGGTGGGGGAAACGGAGAAGAATTTAGCTTCAGTTTTCGATCAAGCGGAGAACAAGAACTGGATTTTATTCTTTGACGAAGCGGACGCGCTGTTCGGCAAGCGCACGGCTACGTCCAGTTCACATGACCGGTACGCCAACCAGGAGGTCTCTTTCCTGTTGCAGCGTGTGGAAGGGTTCGCGGGCGTCGTGATCCTGGCGACGAACCAGAAGGCGAATGTTGACGAGGCATTTGGCAGGAGATTTCAATCGATGATTTATTTCCCTATGCCGGCAGTTCCGGAACGGACCCGGTTGTGGCGTGCGGCCTTTGATCCCGAGCGTCTTGAAGGTTCGATCGATATAGAAAAGCTGGCTGCCGATTTCGAGATTAGCGGGGGCGCAATCGTGAACGTGCTGCGCTACGCGTCACTGATGGCACTGCGACGGGGGTTGGACAAGATGCAAGCGGAAGACATCCGGCATGGCATCCGGCGTGAATTTGCCAAGAGCGGAAGGCCGATGTGATCGATCTTGCGATCGGTTTTCTGCTGGGCGAACTGAACCGTTCTTTGGGGTCGCTGTTTCCTTTGCCGGAGCCGCGTGTCGTGGCAGCGGGGCTGTTTGATGCGGACGTAAAATCAGTTGAGGCGATCGATAACCGGATCGTTCTTTCTCTGGTGAGGATTGAGCGGGAAACGGCAGCTCAGACGCCTGCAAACGGAAGCGCAGCTGCGATCCCGGCGGCGTTGAATTTGAACCTGTATGTGTTGCTGTCGTCGAATTTTACAGGATATGAACTGAGTCTGAGCTTATTGTCGGCTGCGATTGGCTTCTTGCATTCTAAGCCGGTTTTCACTGCGCACAATTCGGCGGCGTTTCCGGCCGGACTGGACCGGCTCAACCTCGAAATAGTCAACTTATCCGTTCAGGATCAGCAGAACTTATGGGCAATGATGGGCCGGAGTTACCTACCGTCCGTGTTTTACAAAGTGCGGATGGTGTCGCTGGCGGATGTGTGGCTGAGACAGAAAGAGCCGGTCATTACTGGCACGCATTCGAGGCAGGAGTAGCGCGTTTTGAGCACTCGCTACAAGGAGCTGTTTTCGATTCGGTGCCGGCACGCTTATTTTAGTGACGGGCGTTGCCCGGTTTTAGAGCTAACGCCGACATCGGACTGCGGGCGGCTGATCGCACGCTACCGTTGCCTGTTCCGAGCGGGCACGGTTTATTACGGCGATGAGGGCGGCGAGAACTTGTTGCAGTCTTTCGATGAGACCGTGCCGTTTAAGTTCTCCCTCACGAGCACTTGGCCGGATTTAGATCGCTGTACGGATAGCCCTCTGGATCCGGTTGTGCGGCCCGACAAAAGTGTTTACTATTTCAGCAACGCGCGTGAGGAGCGTGCGACGCCGGGCGCGGAAGAACTGCTTTTGCATCCGCCGGGACTGGCATCGGCGAATGGTCCTCTGCCTGTAGAGACTGCGCAGTTCGTTCACGTTTTCGAGCAAGCTGTTAGCGCGAGCGACCTGCGGCTCTTTGACGGTTTGGGCTGTCCTGTGGCGTGGAAAGGGGCTGATCTGCTCGGGGAGCCAGTGAAGAGCGTATCGCTCGATTTGCAGGGAGTGCGACCTGGACGTTACAGCATAGCGGCGAAGGGCTCGGAGCGGTATGAGTTTTACTTGTCGTTTCCTGCGGCGCCCAAGGTTTGGGGATTGGTTGACATTTTCCTTGGCGGCAGAGCCTCCGCGAAGAACGTTCCGGAGGCATGTCGTTTGATCGATGAAGATGGCAAGATTCGGGGTCCCTTATCGTTCGTTATTTTGTTGAATGCGCGGCGGTCCTTTTGGAGATACCTCGTAGTGAATCAGCCGGGCAGTAATCGTAGTTACGATAATTTCCGAATTGTGACCGGTTCTCCGATTGGGAGCAAAGAAAGCGCGCCAGTTATCGAATTCCGTGATCCGGTGCGAACGAAGATCAATGGCACGGATTGCTGGATGTTTGAATCGAGGACGGAGATGGACCTGTGCGAAAAGCCGAGCGAACATTATGAGCTTTGCCTGCGGAGCACTGGCCGTGTAGCTGATGGAGTGGCATCGTTCGCTTTACCTTATGCGAGCCCTCAGAATACATTGCTCGAGCAAACCGATGCGGGCGCGCATCGTGTCTGTTCTGACATTTATGTGAATCTCTAGATGCCACAGGAGCCTGGGCACGTGGCGCGTAATGACGACTGTGTTCAAACGACACCTTGAGATGACTCCGGACGAGTTCCGCCGTAACGTGTGATCGAAGGAATGCTTTTCATCGAATGTCATTGACTCTTGTGAAGCGGTGACCTTGCATAAACTTCCGAAACATTCATCGAGCAGTTCCGCGCAGCAAGGCGCGTCTCGACGCCCATCGTAACGTGCGCACCCCGGATCGCGACAGCAGCATTGCTCTTATGAAAGGCGTCAACGAATGGGCGCAAAACTCTTGATCTGCGGACAAGTCACATCGCGATTTTGGCCAAACCTAATGAAGTTGCTGATTTCATGATCAAGGCAGCCGGTTCCGTGAAACACACCGAGATATCCGTGTTAACTAGTCAGTAGGACGGGTGTGCTGCGCAAGAACTCCATAGAGTAGTGAATTGGCGTAGTCGCTGCCATTTGTGAGTAAGTCAGGCGACATCAGCCCATCGATACTCGTGATGTAAACCGCCGAGTATTGACTTCGCGATGACCCGTCTGTTCCGGGATACTGGTTTATGGTCGTCG
>DATAYL010000065.1:0-3776 GCA_036272575.1 Bryobacteraceae bacterium
GATTTACTTCTGCCCGCAGTTCGTCCCGCGATGATCGTCGGAATCGGGCTTGCGGCCTTCCAGCAGGTTACAGGCATCAATACTGTGATCTACTTCGCGCCGACAATCATTAGATCCGCCGGCGTCTCGTCGATTCAAACCTCAATTCTCGCCACAGCAGGGATCGGCATCGTGAATGTCGTCATGACCATCGTGTCGATGTGGCTTATCGATCGAGCGGGGCGACGGCCCTTACCGCTGACGGCATCGGGGGAATGACGATCAGCCTCGGTGTACTCGGCTATATCTTTCATTTGTCTGGAGATCGTGGGGGGCTCGCGAATCTCGCCGTGATCACTCTGATGGTCTATGTGGCGTCATTTGCCATCAGTCTCGGACCGGTGTTCTGGTTATTGATTTCTGAAATCTACCCAACGAAGGTTCGCGGGCTCGCGGCTGGCATCGCATCTGGCGCAAACTGGACTTCTAAGTTTGTTGTATCGCTCACCTTTCTCACGCTCGTCCAACAGCTTGGCTCGAGTTGGACCTTTTGGTTGTACGGGTTGCTTTCGCTGTCTGCCTGGTTCTTCTCGTATTATTTAGTCCGGAGACGAAAGGGCGCACTCTCGAAGAGATCCAGGATTTCTGGCGCTAGATCGTCTGCGTGGCTAGGTCAAAGCGTTGGAGGGATTACAGGAAGCGACCTCCATGTGGGTAGCCGAGGCGAGTGAAAACGGTTGATCGTCGGGAGGAAGATAGATGAGAATCTCTTTGCTCTTCCTTTTGTTTGCTTCGGGGTTCTGGGCTTCCGGGCAACGCAGCGAGGTAACTGCTGCGCCTGCCGTTCAAATGAGTCAGCCAGATCAAACCAGGCGTTCAGCTCCTCAGAGGAAAGACCCTAACGAACTCAAGCAAGAACTCGATGCAGACGCAATAGCGTTGTCGAAGATACCGGCAGGCCCAGCTTATAGGTCGGGATCCGTTAGGCCCGATATTTCAGCCCTTCGATAGACTCGCAGACCGTCCGGATCGCATGCATTAGGTGGGTAAAGGCCAGCCGAGGCGCGACGCTTCCTCAGTGCTGAGATTAAGGACATAAAAGAACCCTTCAGGACTTCCAACGTGGCTCAGAACATCGCGCAGATCCGAGCCGTGCGGGAGCAGTCGGTTGATGGTTTCGGTGAGCTCATACTCGTCTGCGAAGAGGCGTTCGTGAACTTCGCCAGCCGCGCTCCCGCGATTGGCCCATGGCTGGATGCGGGACATGTAGTGGCAAATGCCCGTGCCTTCGTCGTATGTGCAGAACAGATGGATTAAATAGCGCCGCTTGCGTTGCCCGGCATCGGACATCTGTGGGGGGCGGCTCATGGAGGACCGACCGCGTCATGCCGGGTGCGGAGAATGCGTTGAAGAGAGAAGCGGTTGTAACGCTGGACCAAGATGCACGGCAGGTTGGCGGCCACAGCATATCCAGTCATCACCCAGCGCGCCCAAGGGGGATTCCAAAGAAAGAAGACAGGAAGGCAACCAAGCATGCACCAGTGGGCAAGTTCAGCGCGGCGCGTTTCCAGCAGGAATTGCGCGACATCGACGCAATTTCGCGGGCGGAAGCTCTTCTTGGCGAAGCCACCCAGCCATGGAGCGCCGTCTGGAAGCAGACATTTCCATTTACGGATGGCGAGCCATTTTCGATAGAGCCGGCCATCGTGTTCCCAGCGCCGCGGCACAGTAAACCACGTATCTCGCGTAAAGTGCTCCGGCGGAAGCCGCAGAGCTGCGGAGCCAATGGAGAGGTGGACGACGGGCCAGCCTAGGATGTTCGCTGCCCAGACCAGCGCGGTCATACCTCGCGACCTCGCCAAGTGGCTTTCCGGCCAAGGGCGCGGCGAATGAGTGCGCGGCCGAAGACGAGACAGTAGTATGCGAGGGGAACTGGATACAGCAGGCAGATGACAACCGGATAGTTGCCAAGTTGGCGGGCGGCCCACGCAACCTGCGAACCCAGCAGCAGGAAGACAACAGCAATAGCGGGACGTCCGTAGTCGGGCGGTACGACAAGGAGCAGGGCGGCGGTCCAGAGCGCGGAGATCCACAGGACGGAGGCAGCAAGAACAATCCCGCTCGACGCCGCCGCACCCTGAACGAAAGCTTTACCCCAACTATCAGACATCTGCCGAAAGCCGTCAGGAAACATGCGCATGTGGAGCGTGCCGCGTCCGCCGCAGCAACGGGTGCGGGCGCCAGAACCGCGGAGCACGCTGGCGAACCGGAGATTTTCGAGCACAGCACCGCGGACCGCATAATGCGCGCCTGCTGCGAAATAAGCTTCCCTGCCGATAAGTAGCGATTGGCCGCAGAGGTGGGGCTGCGCGGAGACACCGAATCCACCGGCGCCGGCGGCCATGAGCAGATTGAAGATCAGCGAGATATGCTCGTACCCCGCGGCCATCGCGTGATAAGGCAGCACGGACAGGACGAATCTTGGATCCTGCTCACGAAGCCATTGACCGATCATGCGCTCAAGCCCGCCTGGAACGAAGAACGTATCAGCATCTAGAAAAAGCAGGAGATCACCGATAGCGTGTTGGGCGCCCTGGTGACACGCCCAGCATTTGCCGGTCCAGCCGGAGGGGAGTGGCGCCGAAGTGACCACGTGAGCGCCCAGGCTCTGTGCGACTGTTTTGGTGTTGTCGGTCGATCCGTCATCCACAACGAGAGTCTCGGTGGGTCGGGGTCTTAACGCAGCAATGGAGTGCAGGAGCCGCGGCAGATTGTGCTCTTCATTACGTGCGGGGATGATGATGGAAAGAGTGATCGCTGGATGCGAGCGGGTGGAGTGGCATCGCGGAATGCGCCAGATAAGGAGGAATCCGGCAGGAAGTCCGAGAGCGCACAACAGGGCCGGTCCCATCATGGTTTCCCCGTAACCTCTTGTTCGACGATCATCCGCGCAACGTGCTGCCCCCCAAGCGTGACCATGGGCATGCCCGCGCCAGGATTGACGCTCCCGCCGACGAACAACAGATTGTCAAACTGGGAGCTGCGCTTCGGCGCCTTGAAGGCAAAGTTCCGGCGACGGTCGCTGACCACGCCATAGATGGAGCCTCGATTTGAGGCGCAGCGAGCCTCGATGTCGAATGGTGTCCAGAAATCCTCAACCACGATGTGACGCCGCAAATCCGTAAGGCCGAGGCGCTCGAGCTTCTGGAGACAGAGTTCCTTGAATGCCGCATAGTCTTCGCGTGTGTAGGGATGGCGGTCGTTGATATAGGGAATGTGCGGCAGAATCTTGATGTTGTCGCATCCGGAGGGCGCCTGCGAAGGGTCAGTGCGCGTGGGCGCGACGACATAGAGGGTTGGATCATCGGGCAGTTTCTTCTCGCGGAAGACGCGGTGGAAGTTCCCGTGCAGATCTTTCGAGTAAAAGAAGTTATGGTGGGCAAGCTGTGGATACACGCGGTCCAACCCGAGGTGCAGGACGATGCCGGAGCAGGAAGGCTCAAAGCGGCGCAGCTTCCTGATCACGGAAGCCGGCGAGCGCAGCAGCCGCTGCAGTGCCGGAATGACTTCCATGTTGGACACGACGTAATCGGCAGACATCGTTTGCGTGCCATTGTCTGGGCTGCGTACTTGCACGCCCGTGACTACGCTGCCCTCCGACTCGATGCGGAGGACTTCGTGTTGAAGACAGACTGTGACGCCAACTTCCTCCAGACGTTCGCGGAAGGCGTGTGCGAGCTGGTAGAGGCCGCCGGCAACGTACCAAAGGCCGAATTCCAGCTGGATGTTCGGCATCA
>DATAYL010000066.1:0-27313 GCA_036272575.1 Bryobacteraceae bacterium
TCGGAATTTGAGCGTTATTGAGGTTCTGAAGGCGAGCGAAAATCATGAACAGATCCTGGGAGCGCCTTCTGCAAGACGCCAGATTCGGCTGGCGAATGATGCTCAGCCGGCCAGGATTCACCGCCGTTGCCGTACTCTCGATCGCACTGGGCATTGGGGCAACTACTGCAATCTTCAGCGTGGTGTATGCATTGCTTATCGGTCCCTATCCGTATCGTGCGGCGAATCGTATCGGCTGGATTAGGGCAGAGACGGGGGTAAACCAGATGTCGCAGCCCCTATTTACGCAAACCAAATATCTCGAGATTTTGAGCCGGGCGCATTCTATGGAGGGCGCAGTGGCGGTCCAGCTGCGTCAACCGATTCTGACCGCGCAGAGGCCTGCTGCCGGGGGCTGCGGCAATCTGACGAATTTGCTGCTAGCACTTGCGGACACACGATACGCCAACAAAGATTGTGGGCGTATTTGCGTGCGGATGTAAAATTCAGAGGGTGAAGAAAGATCCAGCCGCGGTCGCCCTCGCTCGAAAGCGATGGGATAACGCGAGCGATGCCGAGCGCGAAGAAGCCGGCCGAAGGAGAGCTCAAGGACATTGGGATAACGCGAGCAAGAAAGAACGCGCCGCGGTAGGCGCGATGCTGGCCGCGGCCCGCGCTGCCGCCAGGAAGAAGAGAGGGGGAAAAAATTGGACGAGCAGCAATGGCGCGCGTGGATGACTCAGAGCATCGAGCGTCAGCACCAGAATCTACAAGTGCTGTATGAGACGGTATCCAGGAACTACGAAGAGAGCCGTGCGGAGATGCAGAGCCTCAGAGCGGATGTGCAAGATCTGGTAAAAGTAGGCCGCTCGCTGATCAATACGGCCAACGATCACGACGGGCGCCTCAAGGGACTCGAGGGAGAAGCTTAATGCCGTTGCGCGAGCGCGTGAATGCTCTCTCCTGGTTCCACCGGATTGACTTAGGCGCCGGCGTCATAACACCCGGCCCTGATGACACCCCCCTAAAATCGCCGGCGCCCACCTACCTGCCGATCTTCGCGGTAAAACCGTGATTGACGTCGGCACGTGGGACGGCGCATTTGCGTTTGAATGCGAGCGCCGCGGCGCCGCCCACGTCCTCGCGACGGATTTCCACATTCTGGGAACGTCGCGGTCACGCCGCATTCGATCTTGCCCATGAAGCGCTGCGCTCGCAAATCGAAACGCAGTCGGTCGCCGTCGAGAACCTGTCGCCCGCCACCGTCGGCGTGTTCGACCTGGTGTTATTTCTCGGAGTGCTGTATCACGCGGAAAACCCCATGCTCTATCCCGCAATGTGGCGTCGATTTGCCGAGAGCAACTTATTCTGGAGACGCACATCGACGCCGTAGATTATCCGCGCCCGGCCGCCGTATTCTATCCGGCCGACACGCTCAACCACGACCCCACGAATTTTTGGGGCCCAAATCCCGCTTGTGTCCAAGCCATGCTCCGCGAGGTCGGTTTCCAGCGCGTCCAGCGCATCGAGCCGCCATGGCATCCCAGCCGGATGGTATTTCACGCATGGAAGTGAGCGCGCCTCACAGGTGATCGTGCACATGCACCTCGCGAATGAGAGCCAGGGAGTAAGAGCGTCCACCCCAAAAGCGAGTTGTCGTGGATCATGATGTAATTGTCGGTTCCGACCGAGACGAAGTACCCCGCACCACTTCCTTTATCGCTCAAGCTACTATCTGCCACCGCCGCGAGCCGCCGCTCATCGCAATACTGGTACACGCCGCACAGCCGAGCGTAAAGTAGCTCGAGGACAAAGAGAGCGCCCCGCCAGACCTAACAATCCCGTTAAAGGTGCCAAAAGCCGGTGTTTGAGATAGTGCCGAAGGTGTTGCCGGAAAGGGCGCCGGGCGTGCAGGTGTCAATCCGCATCGTGTCAGCGGTGTTATCGACGCCAACGCCAACGCCAACGTTGAAACGCAACCTTGGCAGCCTGCTTTTTGCCCGCGCGCGCCGCAAGGGCAGAGCAGCCGATAGAAGCGTCGCGGCAAGATTAAACCAACGGCATAGCGTCCCGCGAAGCCAAGCTTTTATCCTAGAGATATTGCCAGTTCCGCGTCTTTTTCTCATCGATAGTTTCGGCTTCATCTTCCGCGCCTACCATGCCCGCGCGCGCACCGGCGCTCCGCCCATGCGTACGAGCTCCGGCCTTTCGACCGAAGCCGTTTTCATCTTCGGCAACATGCTGAAGAAATTGATGACCAGCTTTAAGCCTGATTACATGGCCGCAGTGTTCGAAAGCACAGAGCCCACCTTTCGCTCCGAAAGTTTTGCCGAATATAAGGCGAACCGCTCCGAGATGCCGGAAGACTTGGGGCCGCAAATCCCTTATGTGCGGCGTTTACTGGAGGCTTTGAATATTCCCGTGCTGGAATTCCCCAGCTTCGAAGCCGACGACGTTATCGGCGCTATCGCGTGGCGCCAGCATCCGAAACCCCTTGACGTGGTTATCGTCTCGAGTGACAAGGATATGTTGCAGCTCGTCAATGAACGCGTCTCCATGTTTAATCCCATGAAAGACGATGAGTGGTACGATTCCGCCAAAGTCGAGCAGTTCATGGGCGTGAAGCCGTCTCAGGTGGCCGATCTGCTCGCGCTCAAAGGCGATTCGGTTGACAATATCCCGGGCGCTCCCGGAATCGGCGATAAAGGCGCGCGCGACCTTATCACGCGCTTCGGCTCTGTCGAAGGGGCCCTCGATCACGCCGCAGAGGTTGAGCGCAAAATGTATCGCGAGAGTCTTCTAAATAACCGCGACCAGATTTTGCTCAGTAAACAGCTCGCCACGATCCATACCGAAGTGCCCATTGAATGGGAGCTTGCCGCGCTGCGTTTAAAGGCGCCAAATAATGCCGCGCTTAAGAGCATCTATAAGGAGCTCGAGTTCTTCAGCCTGTTGAAAGACCTCGCGCCCGAAGACGACAGCGCCACGCGTGATTACGCGACCATTACGGATGCCGCGCGCCTGGAAGAGTGGTTAGAAAAGCGTCCGTCAGATGCGCCGCTGGCCGTTACCTTGGATGCGACGAACGGTTTCGTCGGACTCTCCTGTAAAATCGGCGAAGGCCGCGCTGTTCCAATAGCCGATCTGGAGGCGCTGCGCGAGATCCTGGAATCGGAGACAATTCCCAAAGTTGTTCACGATGCGAAGGCATTTCTCGCGGCAATTCTGCCACTCGGTGTGACACCGCGTAATCTCGCTGACGACGTCATGCTTTACGCGTTTTTACTCAACGCCGATCCCGGCGCTACGACGCCGGAATCGTTAGCCGAGCGCTTTCTTGACCGCAAATTGAACGCTGCCGCCGAACAGCAAGCCGAAGCATCCTTGACGTTGGCCGAGATGTTGCGACCGCAGGTTGCCGCCCAGGAACTCTCGGCGGTTTATCACACGATCGACTTGCCGTTAACACCTGTGCTGGCACGTATGGAGACCACAGGCATTCGCGTTGATACCGCGGTACTGGCCGAATTGTCGCAGCGTCTATCCGAACGCGTGGAAAAAATCGCTGCTACGATTTACGAACTCGCCGGTCATCCCTTCAACATCAATTCTCCGCAGCAACTGGGCAAAGTGCTCTTCGAAGAAATGCAGCTTCCCACGCCGGTGAAATATGGCAAGGGTAAAGTAATCTCGACGGCTGCGGACGTGCTGGAGAGTCTCGCACCTGCTTACCCGGTTGCCGCCCATGTCCTCGATTACCGGCAGCTTACTAAGCTCAAGGGCACCTATATCGACGCTCTCCCGCAATTGATCAATCCCAGGACTGGCCGCGTCCACACCACGTTCAATCAAACGGGCGCCGCTACCGGACGGCTTTCTTCAAATAGTCCGAATCTGCAAAACATTCCAATCCGAACCCAGGAGGGGCGCGAGATTCGCTCTGCGTTCATCCCGGCTGAAGGCTGGAAATTACTGGTCGCCGACTATTCGCAGATTGAGCTTCGCCTTCTCGCGCACATGTCGCGAGATGAAGTCCTGGTTCACTCCTTCAACAACGGCGAAGATATCCATACGCGAACCGCTGCCGAGGTTTTCAAAGTAGATCCCAATTTCGTGAGCTCCGATATGCGCCGCTCCGCCAAAGCTGTAAATTTCGGCATCGTTTACGGGCAAACACCGTTCGGTCTCGCGCAAACTCTCGGTATTGAGCGCAAGGAAGCCGAGCTTTACATCCGCCGCTATTTTGAACGCTACGCCGGTGTACGAGAATTTATCGATCGGACAATCGCGGAGGTGCGCCAAACCGGCGTGGCTAAGACTTTGCTCGGGCGCCGCCGGCCGATCCCCGACCTGCAGAGCAGAAATCCATCGGCCCGGTCCTTCGCCGAACGCACCGCCGTCAATACTCCGCTACAAGGAACAGCCGCCGATCTCATCAAACTCGCCATGATTCGAATCGCGCGACTAATCGAAGAAAAAC
Source organism: Bryobacteraceae bacterium (assembly GCA_036272575.1). Taxonomy (GTDB): domain Bacteria; phylum Acidobacteriota; class Terriglobia; order Bryobacterales; family Bryobacteraceae; genus Bog-105. Next base: position 4,460 of record DATAYL010000066.1, read on the forward strand.
AGATGCAAGCTCGCATGCTCCTCCAGGTACACGATGAACTGGTTTTTGAAACGCCGCCGGGCGAGGCTGAACAGCTCAAAGAACTTGTAAAACGCGAAATGGAGAATGTCTACGAATTATGTGTGCCGTTGCTAGTGGAAGTGGGTGTCGGACCCGATTGGAGAGATGCGAAATGAATAAGCTCGCAATTGCGTTCACTGCGGCCTTTCTACTTGTCTCGTGCGGCGGCCCGAAGAAAAACGTCGGGATGGAGCGCGCTCCCGATCAATTCAAGGTGCGGTTGCAGACTACCAAGGGCGACGTTGTCATATTGGTTCACCGTGACTGGTCGCCGATCGGCGCCGATCACTTTTACGAGCTCACCAAAATGCGTTTCTATGACAACAACGCATTCTTCCGCGCCCTGCACGGCTTCGTTGTACAGTGGGGCGTCAGCGGCGATCCGCAGAAGAACAAGACCTGGAGCGAAATCAGCATCAAGGACGATCCGCCCAAGGTTTCAAACAAGGTTGGGACAGTGGTCTTTGCCAAAACCAGCGAGCCTAATTCCCGCAGTACGCAACTTTTCGTTAATCTTGGCGATAACAGCGCCTCGCTCGATCCGCAAGGATTTACCCCCTTCGGCGAAGTGGTCGAAGGCATGGATAACATCATGCACATCTACACCGACTACGGAGAAGTTGCTCCGAACGGTACAGGACCCAATCCTGCCGCGATTGCCGACGTCGGCAACGCCTATCTCGAAGAGCACTTCCCTAAGCTCGATTACGTCAAAACGACCCGCGTCCTCCCCTAACTGTAGGGAACTTGCGCCGTCTAAATGTCGTACTTTAGTAGATTCAGCGAGGTCATGCTTGAAAGCTCTTTTCCTGCGATTTGCGGCCGCGGCGGGTGTATCCGCCTTTCTCCTTAGCGCTGGGGCGCAGACTCCCGTTCCGGGGCCGCTACCCGCCGGCGTCACGCGCGGAGCCTCTGTCGAAGGTATCACCGAATACGATCTCTCAAACGGCCTGCGCGTGCTGCTTTTTCCCGATCCCACCAAAACCAGCACGACCGTCAACATCACTTACCTGGTCGGCTCGCGAAATGAAGATTATGGCGAAACGGGCATGGCTCACCTTCTCGAGCACATGGTGTTCAAGGGCACGCCGTCTCACCGTAACATCCCGCAGGAACTGACGGAACACGGCGCTCGCCCCAACGGCAGCACCAACGCCGACCGCACCAACTACTTCGAGACCTTCGAGGGCAGCGACGTAAATCTGAATTGGGCGTTGAGTCTCGAATCGGACCGCATGATAAATTCCTTCATCGCGAAGAAGGATCTCGATAGCGAGATGACGGTGGTGCGCAACGAGTTCGAAATGGGCGAGAACAGTCCCGTTCGTATTTTGCTCGAGCGCGTTCTCGCAACCGCATATTTGTGGCACAACTACGGCAAAACCACGATTGGCGCCCGCTCCGACATCGAGAACGTGCCGATCGAACGGCTGCAGGCTTTTTATCATCGCTTTTATCAACCTGATAATGCCGTACTGACGATTGCGGGCCACGTAGACACGGCCAAGACGCTGGCGCTAGTGGTCAAGTATTTTGGCGCTATTCCGAAACCTACCCGCATCCTACAGAAAACCTATACGGAAGAACCGGCACAAGATGGCGAACGTACCGTGACGTTGCAACGCGTGGGCGATTCGAAAGTCGTTATCGTGGGCGTCCATGTACCGGCGCTTGCCAATCCGGACGGTGCTCTGGGTGACCTGCTCGGAAGCGTATTCGCGAATGCTCCATCGGGTCGCTTATATAAAGCGCTGGTGCCGACGAAGAAAGCCGGCTCGGTTGACGATTATGAAACCGATAGCCGCGAACCCGGTATGCTGCTGCTGATTGCCGAAGGCCCGAAGACAACCGATCTCGACGGCATGGAACACACGTTCCTCGATGTGATGAACGACGTGGAAAAAAATCCTCCGACCGCAGAGGAAGTGAATCGCAGCAAGACTAAGCTTGATACGCAATTCGACCTTCTCCTCCGCAACTCCGAACGTCTCGGCCTCTTTCTCAGCGAATACATAGCGGCGGGCGACTGGCGTCTTGCTTTTATCACCCGCGATCGCATCCAAAACGCAACGGCAGCAGACGTGGACCGTTTTGCCAAAACCTACCTGGTCGATTCCAATCGGACCATCGGCCTGTTCTCGCCCACTGAAAGCCCGCTGCGCGCCTCAATTCCTGAAGCGCCGCCCATCGCCTCGCTTGTCGACAACTACAAAGGCAATTCCGCTCTCTCCGCGGGTGAAGTCTTCGATCCGAGTCCCGCGAACATCGATAAGCGAACCGTGCGCGGCAATCTCCAGCCCGGCATCAAACTCGCGCTTATTTCGAAAAAGACACGCGGCAACGTGGTAAACGCCACTCTCAGCTTGCATTATGGGGACGAGAACAATCTGCGGGACAAAGATACGGCCGCCGAGCTCGCCGGCCAAATGCTCCTGCGCGGATCCGCCAAGTACAGCCGTCAGCAGATCTCCGATGAATTCGACAAGCTGAAAGCGGCAGTACGCATCATGGGGGGCGCGACGGGGACGCGCGTGACCATTCAGACCACCCGACCAAATCTTCCCGCCGTCCTGCAGCTGGTTGCTGAAGTTCTTCGCGAACCGGCCTTCTCCGCCAATGAATTCGACGCGCTCAAACAGGAAGAACTCACTAAGCTCGAAGCCCAGCGCAGCGAGCCTGACGTTATTGCTTATGAGAATGCCAGCCGCCACATTCATCCCTATCCGAAAGGCGACGTGCGTTATGAGCCGACCACCGATGAGCAAATAGCTAACATGCGCGCCGCCACACTCGCCGACGCTAAAAAGTTTTATGACGATTTCTACGGAGTAGCCGAAACGGAACTGGCTGTTGTCGGCGATTTTGAACCGGAGTCGCTTGAAAAGCAGGTCTCCACGCTCTTCCAAGATTGGAAAAGCCGCGCGCATTACGCCTTCGTCGCCTCGAATTTCAAAGAAGTACCTGCCGTGAACAAGTCGTTCGAAACACCTGATAAAGCTAACTCCACTTTCATTGCCATCCAGCCTGTGAAGATGGACGATAAAGATCCCAACTACCCGGCGTTGCTACTGGCGAATTACATGCTGGGAGGCGGATTCTTAAATTCGCGGTTGGCCACCCGTATTCGTGTGAAAGACGGCTTGAGTTACGGCATTGCTTCTCAACTGCACGTGTCGACGGGTGAGGACGGGGCCATGTTCATGACCTATGCCATTTCCGCGCCGCAAAACACGGCACACGTTGAATCCGATTTCAAAGAAGAAGTGGCGCGCGCCATCCAGGGTGGCTTTACAGAAAGCGAAATTGCTGCCGCAAAATCGGGCTGGTTGCAAACCCGCCAAATGAGCCGCGGACAGGATAACGAACTCACGTCCAGGCTCGTGGCGCAGGCGCTTTGGGGCAGAACTATGGAGTGGGATGCCGCACTCGAATCGAAAGTTAAAGCCCTCAAGGCCGCCGATGTGAACGCCGCCCTAAAACAATACATCGATCCGGCGAAGATCAGTATTTTCAAAGCTGGTGATTTCGCAAAAACGGGCAAAGCACCCGCTGCGCCGCCGCCCACCGGTCGTGCGAACTAAAATCAGCGCTCGGTCTGTTTCGTAACCCAGTTCGAAATGGTTTCGAGGGCAACCGGCGACATCGTCTCCGATATCGTTCCGTACTCGCGGCTTAGTCCCGTGTCGGCCTTTTGCAACAGATAATTCAACCCAGGTAATATCTTCACCTTTGCCTCATGGTTGTGCGCGTGAGAAAAAATCGACTTCATTTGCGACGCATTCAAATCCGGATCAATCGTCATATCTTTCTCGCCGAACAATGCAAGAACCGGGCACTTCATTTTTTCCAAAGCAGCTGCAGGATCGTAACTCAAGAAAAATCGCAGCCACGGAGATTGCAGCTGCGGTAACCGGCGCTTCCAAGGTTCGGCAAACGGACGGTATTCTTCCGGCACCTTGTTCAATGCTTGTTCCATCTCGAATTGACTGCGGCCATTGCTGACCATGCGATACACGCCGGCGCCAATGCGCAAGTCGGCGTCTACCTCATCTTCGGGAAAGCCGGAGGCTATTTCGGCGCGGCTGGTCTGCTCCAGCAAAACTTTTTCGCCCGTATAGGCGGTTCCATTCAACAACACCGCGAACCTGACGAGCTGCGGCGCTGTCGCTGCCACCATGGCGGCCTCGATCGCTCCTTCGCCGTGGCCGATTAGCCCTATGCGTTTGTGATCGACATCCTTACGCGAGGCGAGATACTCGAGTCCGGTTTGGGCGTCGGATGCGAAATCCGCCGTGGTGGCGGTCTTGTAATCGCCAGTTGATTGGTTCACTCCGCGCTTGTCCGTCCGCAACACCGCCACGTTCCGGCGAGTCAGGTAATCGGCCAAGACCAGAAACGGTTTATGCCCGGCCGTGGTCTCATCGCGATCTTGCGGACCGGCTCCCGAAAGCAACAACACCGCCGGAACTGGTGCGTCCGTCCGTGGTTTCGTAAAAGTTCCAGACAATTCTACGCCTGGCGTGTGTGTGCTGCTGTAGCGGACCTCCTCTTCCATGTAGGGCGCTGGCCCCTTGGGTTCCTGCGCTGCGAGACAAAACACAGCTATCGCTGCAATCGTGCAAACTCTCCGCCCCATGGTGCTCATCATACGCTCCCGCTATGAGCATGTACCACGAACCCACTGGGTGGGAAGGAGAAAGGGAATTTTATACCTTGCGGAAGGACTTGGCTGCGCAACGCAAATTGCTCTCTGCATTGCCGCGAAATTTGCCGCGTTCTCCTCAAGCGGCCCGGTCGGCGCTTGCCCGATCGCCTCGCGCAAGTTCCTTCAACCGCTCGTCCAGCGGCGGGAGTGTCGAATATCGCGCGGCATCGCTCGGCGGCTGCATTCGCGCTACATAGTTCAACAACGCTCGCGGATCGTCAGATTCAGTGCGGCAAAAGAGAGGACTACGCGCAGCATAATTCGGCTGCTCAGATCTTATCGCTCCTCGATGCGAGACTAGTAAGTATATCTGTGCTGGTCGATCGGCGCTGACACTCAAAATACACATAGATGACTGGAAATGACATTCGTGCGAAGTTCCTCGAATACTTCGCGCAGCAGGGCCACCGCACAGTCCGCAGTTCCTCGCTCGTGCCGGCGAACGACCCTACGCTGCTCTTCACCAATGCCGGAATGAATCAATTCAAGGAGACATTCCTTGGGCTCGAAAAGCGTGACTACTCGCGCGCAGCCTCCTCTCAGAAATGCGTGCGCGCCGGCGGCAAGCACAATGATCTCGAAAACGTCGGCTACACTCGCCGCCACCACACGTTTTTCGAGATGCTCGGCAACTTCTCGTTCGGCGACTATTTTAAGCGCGACGCTATCGCTTACGCGTGGGAACTGGTCACCAGCCCCAACTGGTTCGGTATGCCGAAAGATCGCTTATACATCACGGTTTTCCGCGAAGATGATGACGCTGAAGAGCTATGGCAGGGGGTAGCCGGCGTTCCCAAAGAGCGCATCTTTCGCCTGGACGAGAAGGACAATTTCTGGCAAATGGGCGAGACCGGCCCGTGCGGCCCCTGCTCCGAAATCCATTTTGATCTCGGCGTAGAAGCTGCCGCGCAAGGCCGCAAAGACGAACCTTTTCCCTCCGATGGGGGCGGCCGCTTTGTCGAAATCTGGAATCTCGTTTTCATGCAGTTCGATCGCGACGCAGGTGGTAAGCTGACGCCGCTCCCGCGGCCGTCGATCGACACAGGGATGGGTCTGGAGCGCGTTGCCGCTGTTCTTCAAGGCCATCTCTCGAACTACGATACTGATCTCATTCGTCCGATTGTCGAACGCGCTGCCGACCTGATTCGTGTCGAGCGTCAACGGGATGCGCGCATCGAAACTGCGCTCCGCATTAATGCGGATCATGCTCGTGCGACAACGTTTCTGATTCACGATGGCGTGCTTCCGGCTAACGAAGGCCGAGGCTACGTGCTGCGCAAGATCATGCGCCGCGCCCTTCGCAACGGCCGCCTGGTAGGCGCGACCGAGCCTTATTTATATCAACTCACTGGTTTCGTTGCAGAATTGATGCGCCTTGGCTATCCCGAACTAAGCGAGAGCGTCGATCGCGTGGCACGCATCGTGCGCGAGGAAGAAAATCGCTACGCCTCCACTTTTCAAGTGGCCGAGCGTTTCTTCAGCGATGAAGCGAAATCCGCTGTGAATGGCATACTGCCGGGCGCGGCAGCGTTTAAACTCTACGACACCTACGGGCTTGCGCTTGATGAACAGGAAGAAATGGCTCGCGACTTCGGGCTTACCATCGACCGCGACACCTTTGCCTCGGAGATGGAAAGGCAGCGCACTCGGGCCCGCGCCAGTTGGAAAGGCAGCGACAAGGCGTCTCTTTCCGACGTCTATAAAGATCTTGGCGCTATCGAGTTTACAGGCCGCGAATCACTAGAAGCCTTCGCAACAGTACAGCGACTTATCGTAGACAATGTAGCAGTGCCGCAAGTTGAGAGCGGCCGCGCCGAGCTGGTGCTGGATCAGTCACCTTTTTACGGCGAGTCCGGCGGCCAGGTCGGCGACACCGGTCTGTTGCTCGATACGGAAACGCGTGAGCGCGTGGCCATCGTCACCGGCTCTTTCAAACCGACTGGCTCATCTATTGTTCAGCGCATAGAAGTTCTCCGCCCAATTCGCGCCGGCGACCATCTTCTTGGCGTCGTAGACTCGCAACGGCGTGGCTCAACGCGGCGTAATCATACGGCCACTCATTTGCTTCACGCGGCCCTGCGACAGGTGCTTGGCTCACATGTCAAACAGGCCGGCAGCGTAGTCGAACCAGGCCGCCTTCGCTTCGATTTCAACCACTACGCCGCGCTCACCGATGACGAACGCAGTGAAGTCGAGCGCCTAGTCAATCAGCAGATCTTAAACAACACCGTGGTTGAAACGGAGGTCATGGATCTCGATCAAGCTCTATCCACAGGCGCCATGGCGCTTTTCGGCGAGAAGTATGGGGATCAGGTGCGCGTCGTGAACATTCCTGGCTTCAGCCGCGAGTTGTGCGGAGGCACGCACGTTGAGCGAACCGGCGATATCGGCCTGTTGAAGATTGTCTACGAAGGTAGTATCTCGTCGGGTGTCCGCCGCATCGAAGCCATTACTGGCGAGGGCGCGCTCGAGCGCTTCCAGGATGCGACCGCGCAGCTGACGCGCATCGGCGAACTTCTACACACCTCCGACTCAGCCGCTGTTCCTCACCTCGAAAAGCTGCTCGAACAGCAGAAAGCACTGGAACGCCAGATTGAGCAACTCAAAACACGTCTGGCGCATCAACAAATGGAGAAGCTCACCGGCCGTGTAATCGGAACAACTACAGTTGTGGCCGAAAAGGTCGATGGACTGGATTCCAAACAGCTTCGCACCTTGGCCGATTCGCTACGCAATAAGTGGACGAGCTCGGTGATCGTGATGGCGTCAGTGAATGAACCAAACATTGCGATCGTTTCCACCGTTACCAAGGATCTTACGTCGAAAGTTCAGGCTGGCAAGCTTGTTGGCGAGTTGGCGAAAGCAACCGGAGGCAAAGGCGGAGGCCGTCCGGACATGGCTGAGGGTGCTGGCAAAGACGTTGCTGCTCTCCCTGCCGCTCTGGAAAACGTCTATCACCAGGTACAGTCGCTACTTGCGACGAATTGAACAGGAGGATGCTTGGAACAATTTGATATTGCGATTGTAGGCGCCGGCCCGACGGGTCTGGCTTGTGGCATCGAGTTAATGAGGCGCGGCCTTCGCCCTGTTCTGTTCGACAAAGGCTGCGTCGTCAATTCGATCTACCATTATCCGATTAATCTCGTCTTTTTCACCACACCGGAACTCTTGGAAATCGGCGACATCCCGATGACCTCGCTCAACGAAAAGCCGGGTCGGACAGAAGCCCTCAAATACTATCGCCGGGTCGCCGATCACTATAAACTCGACGTGCATCAATACGAGAAAGTGCTCGGCTTCGACGGTGCTGACGGACACTTCTCCGTGCGCACCGAAACGCGCCTCGGCCCACATTGCTATTCAGCAAAAAAAATTATCCTAGCGAGCGGTTATTACGATATCCCGAATACACTCGAAATTCCGGGCGAGAACCTGGATAAAGTCATTCATTACTATCGCGAGGCGCATCCCTATTACAACCAGGACGTGCTGATCATTGGCGCCAAAAACTCCGCTTGCATCAGCGCTCTCGAATTATTCTGGACTGGCGCCCGCGTCACCCTAGTGCATCGCGGAGCAGGTATCTCGAACAACGTTAAATACTGGATCAAGCCAAATATTGAAAACCGCATCAAGAGCGGTGAAATCAAGGCTTACTTCCACAGTACGGTGAAAGGGATTCGCCCGAAGGACGTCGTGTTGGAAACGCCGGATGGAGAAGTCACACTTCCGAACGATTACGTCTTCGCTATGACCGGCTATCGCCCCGATTTCGAGTTCATGGCGGAGCACGGCATTCATCTCGACCCCGCCACGTCGAAACCAATCACCGATCCCGGCACGCTCGAGAGTGAGCGACGAGGTGTTTATCTGGCCGGCGTCATCGTGGCTGGCACGCACACCAACGAGATATTCATCGAGAACGGCCGCTTCCACGGCAAAGTAATTGCCGAGGCCATTCACAAAGAACTCGAGAGCGCCGCCGCCGCTTAGTTCGCCTCGTCTGCGGAAGGCCCATAGATTGACGGGACCGGTACATCTTTCATGCGCAAATACACGCCGAGTTGCGCCCGGTGATGCACGATGTGATTCAGCATCAGTCCGCGCAACATTTCGTACCTGGTGCCTTTCATAATTACTCTTTCCCCGGCGCTAAGCTTCCAGGGGGCAAACAAGGCTTCATCCGAAGCGGCGGCTAACTTTTCGCGCGTCTCTTTCACCTGGCCATCAAATGCCTGCAAGAGCTGCTTTTGCGACTCCATGATTAGCGGTTGCATTCGGTTCACAGCCATATCAAATTCCGGCGTAGTCAGAATCATTTCGCCAAATAACGGCAGCTGCGCCAAGTGTCCCGACAGTTTTTTTAACATTGTCGACTTCTCATGCGGTTTAAATTCGCCGTCGTTCTCGGGTACCCGAGCTAAAGTCGCTCGCGTCTTTTCCATTTCGCGATCGTATTCCGGCAATAGCAATTCTCGAATCTGCATTGGCTTGCTCCCGTGTTGTTTGTATCACACGAATCGCTCCCATCCAAGATTCTCAAGATCGGGGGTGAACAAACTCGGATGAAAAATCTCGGCGAAAATCTGCAGCGATTCCACCAGCCTGGGCCCTGGTCTGTTCATGAACTGGTTGCCGTCACAAAGAAAGACTCGCCCCGCTTTCACCGCCCGCAATTCGCGCCATCCCGTGCGCGCCGTGATCCAATGCATCTCACTCCGCGTGCGCTGAAGGTCGAAGCCGCACGGAAGAGCAATCACAATGTCCGGATCCGCTTCCAAGAGCTCATCCCAAGTCATCCAGGGTGAGTGCTGGCCCGCTACGCCAAACAGATTCCGTCCCGCGGCCATCGCGATCAACTCGGGCACCCAGTTGCCGGCTGCCATTAAAGGCTCCAGCCACTCGATCGCCGCCACCGTCGGTCTCTTCGCCGAATGGTGCGCTTGCGTTTCAATCTCACCCATCCGTTTCTGCAAACTCTCGATCAGGGCCACGCCCGCCTGCGGCTGTCCACAGCGGTGCGCTACTCGTTCGATGTCGCGCCATACGTCCGCCAGGGCAAACGGCTCTAGCGCCACCACCTGAGCGTCGCTTTGCACCTCGTCCCGCACCAGCTGTTCCACATCGTCCAAACTCACCGCACATACCTTACATTGCGTCTGGGTGATGATATGAGTTGGCCGAAGCTCGCGAATCGTTTCCTGCTCGAGTTTGTAGATGCTAAGGGCTCGTCGTAACCGGTCTTTCACCAGAGCGTCAATTTCTGCGCTCGAGCCATCCACCGGAAAACTCGGCTTACTACAAACCGGCAATTCCAGCACGCACGCCGGATAATCGCACTCGTGCGAGCGTCCGACCTGGTACTGCCCTAGCCCCAGCGCATGTACAATCTCCGTTGCGCTCGAAAGAAGAGGAAGCAGACGCAATTCTGTCACAAGGACAGTGTAGACCTGTGTACCTTAGTGTTGAATTCAGGAACTCTCAAAATGTCAATCCCGCGCCGCACTCTGCTGTCACTACTGCCCGTTCTGCCCGCTGCCGCCCGCGGGGCCGCTGCACCCGCTACAGAATACTTCCCGCCACCGGATGCGGCTGGCGGGTGGCGCACCCTGGATCGGCCCGCTGACGTACAGAAACGCACCGGCATAGACGTAAGCCGTCTCGATCAGGCATTCCAATACGTCCAGACCACAAGCGCCCATGGCGGGCTGCTCGTGGCGTGTCACGGCTATCTTGTCTATGAGAAATACTTTGGTCAAGGGAACCGCCAGGCCAATCCCAACCTGTATTCCGTGAGCAAAATGTTCACCAGCACGGCATGCGGGATCATGCTTGCCGAAGATAGTCACCGCCTTCCTCAGGGCCTTGATCAAGCGGTATTCACACAAGAATATCTGCCGGAAGCCTACCCTCTTGACGATCCAAAACTTGCTGGAATCAAACTTGGCAACCTGCTCACCATGACTTCCGGTATCCAAGCCGCCCAACATGTGCGCCCCGGTGCCCCGCCGCCTGCTGCCACCAAGCATTTGACCGCCATTGTGCGCGGCGAAAACGTAAGTTTACCCATTTGGTTTTCCTCCGATTCGCCGACCGGCCAGGACGAAAGCGCGCTCCATGGCATTCGCATGTGGACAACCCCTGGCGCAGGCTATCTTTACTCCCGTGATCCGCACATAGGGTCCATCGTTCTGCGCCGCGTTGTCGGCATGGAATTGCAAGAGTATTTGCGCCGGAAATTGGCAGAACCGATGGGGTGGGGACGTTGGGGGTACGCGCTTCATACGCCGCAAGGCGATCTGCCGCACACACCCGGTGAAAGCTCCATCGCTTTGCACTCAACCGACGCGCTCCGCTTTGCCTACCTGCTTCTACGAAACGGCCGTTGGCAATCCCAACAACTGGTACCCGCCCAATACCTCGCTCTCTGCCGGCAGCCTTCTCGTTTTAATCCACATAGCCCGTTCAGTCTCCAGTTTGAAGTGAACGCGGATGGCCACGTCGCAGGGGCTCCTCGCGACACCTTCTTCAAATCCGGAGCCGGCGGGTTCGGACTCTACATTATTCCTTCGCTTGATCTAGTCATCTACAAAATGTCCTCTTTGAACGCTGAAACCTACGATCCTTCTGCCACCGGCTTGCCGCTAACCTACGCCGTCGATCATTCACGCGACGGTTGGAAGCCGCATCCCTTCAACCAATTTGTGGAGGGGCCCGTCGAAGGCGATACCGGAGTGCGCCGCACTCTCGAGATGGTTGTGGCATCAGTTTGCTCTAGCTAAAAGCAGGAAATTTCTCCAGGCCATACTGGTGTGCGGAACCTGTCCCGTACGATGTGGCAACAAAACTATCATCCTCATAGCCAAAGTACTGTCTTGTCAGCGGTGGTCGCTGCCATTCCGATCCTGATGTTGCTGTGGCTGCTAGGCATCGCCAAGAAATCAGCTTGGCTCTCATCTATTCTCGGACTTGCCTCTGCCCTGCTCGTGGCCATCGCCTGGTACGGCATGCCGGCCGGTCTGGCTGTCAGCTCCGCGGCTTACGGCGCTGCGTTCGGACTGTTCCCCATCGCCTGGATTGTCTTCTGGGCCATTCTGCTTTACCGCTTGACGGTCGAGAGCGGCAATTTTGAAATCATCAAAGAGTACGTCGGAGGTCTCACTCCCGATCACCGCATCCAAGCCTTGCTGATTGCTTTTGCATTCGGCGCTTTCATTGAAGGTGCGGCCGGGTTCGGCACACCAGTTGCGGTCGCTGCTGCTATGCTGGCGGGCCTGGGATTTTCCCCATTCTATGCGGCGGCCATCTGCTTGTTGGCCAACACCGCGCCTGTCGCCTTTGGGTCTATCGGTATCCCCATAGTCACGCTGCATGGCACGACTGGCTTGCCTCTCTCTGTTCTTAGTTCGAATATTGGGCGCATCTGCGCGCCGGTGTCCCTATTTATTCCCGCGTACCTGGTGCTGGTTATGTCTGGAGTTCGGGGGCTCGCTGGTGTTATGCCCGCAGCTGTTCTTTGCGGTCTCGTTTTTGCCGGATCACAATTTCTCATCTCGAACTGGCTGGGCCCGTATCTTACCGATATCATCGGCTCGCTCGCCTCCATACTCGCGCTGATTCTTCTCTTACGCTTTTGGCAACCCGCTAAGCTCTTCCAACTTGAAACACAGCAAAGCGGTCGCAGTATGCGCCGCTACCTCCCGCGCCAGATCGCTCTCGCCTGGCTGCCTTACGGCTTTCTTGTGCTCTTTGTGCTCCTCTGGGGGTTGAATGGAGTCAAACTGATGCTCGATCGCGCAACTATCATTTTTTCTTGGCCCGCTTTGCACAACCTGGTAATCCGCACACCGCCGCTGGTCTCTGTCAGCTCTCCCTATCCAGCCCTCTTTACGCTGAATCTCCTCACTGCCTCCGGAACCGCTTGCCTGTTCGCTGTCTTTGCCTCCGCGATCGCCTTGCGCATTCCATTTCGCAAATTGGCAGAGATGTTTGTAGCCACCGCGCGCCAACTCGCTCTGTCCATGGTGACTATTGCGGCGGTCTTTGCTTTGGCATTTGTGATGAACTATTCAGGCGCCACGACGTCGCTCGGTTTGGCCTTCGCCGCCAGCGGCTCGCTGTTCCCGTTCTTCAGTCCCATGCTCGGCTGGCTCGGGGTCTTTTTAACGGGCAGCGATACTTCAGCTAACGCACTGTTCGGTAATTTGCAAGTCGTTACTGCCCGAACCTTGCACCTCTCGCCCGCCTTGATGGCCGCATCCAACTCGAGCGGTGGCGTGATGGGGAAAATGATCAGCCTGCAAAGCATTGCCGTAGCGGCTGCCGCCACAGGTCTTGCCTCGAGCCAGGAATCGAAACTGTTTCGCTTCACTCTCCGGCATAGTTTGCTGCTTGTTTTCGTAGTCGGGGTCATTACGGTCGTCTACGCGTACGTCCTGCCTCACTGGGCAAAGTAGCTTACGCGTTTTCTCCAAAAGCAGTCGCGGGATCATGAGTGCAGGTGGATTTTTGAAGGCAGATAATTCGAGCCTGGGCTCGCGGCGTTCCTTTTTTTTCTCCATTGCTGGTGCGGCTGTCCTAAGCAACACGTGCAAAATGAGGGCGGGATCGAGCGCATCCTTTGCACTCTCCCAGCGGTTTCAGGCGGAACAGCAGCCAACCTTTTCTACTGCGGTAAACGTCGTAAGCGTGCTCGCCAACGTAGTAGACAAAAAAGGACATATTATTCGTGACCTAGGGAAAGAGGATTTTTCCATTCTTGAGGACGGCCGGCCACAAACTATCCGTTATTTTGCTCCCCAATCCGATCTTCCTCTCGTTCTCGGCCTGATGATCGATTCCAGCATGAGCCAGGAGCGCGTGATCACACCTGAGCGCTCCGCCTGCTTTCATTTTCTTGACCAGGTATTGCGCCCGAATAAGGACAAGGTTTTCCTTCTCCAGTTCGATATTGGTATCTCGATCAAACAGGAACTGACGTCGTCCTGGAAGGATCTCAATGAAGCCCTTACAACAGTAGACACGCCGTCGCGCCGCGAGCTGCGCAACCAGGTTGGTGGAGGCACACTCCTCTATGACGCCGTTGTAAAAGGCTCGCAAATCATGCAAGATCAGCATGGGCGAAAAGCAGTGATTGTCATGACGGATGGCGTGGATAACGGGAGCGATGCCACTCTTACTGCCGCGATTGACGCAGCGCAGAAAGCCGATACGTTGGTCTACTCGATTCTTTTTTCGGATTCCGGATTCTATGGTTTCGGAGGCGGGGGTGGGAGCGAGGTCCTCCGGCGCTTGTCGAAAGATTCCGGAGGAGGTTTCTTTGAAGTATCCAAGAAGCAGAGCATCGACCAGATCTTCGCTGTGATTCAGGACGAGCTCCGTAGTCAGTACAATCTAGGCTATGTTTCCGATCGGCCGCCCACTGACTTCGGATTTCGGAAATTACAAGTCAAAATCACACAGAAGGGTCTGATCGTTCAGGCTCGTGACCGTTATTATGCGAAGCCTTAAGTGCAAGGAACCCCTTTGCGTAGCCTTACAGCGCTAACACGTTACGCTTACCAATACGGAGCAAGCATGGCGCCATCCAGCAATCAAAACAGACCTCGTCTCCAAATCCTGGCTCTCTTTTTCGCTGCCACTTGTGTTGCGCCCGCTTCGCAACCGGCCGCGAACCACGACGCCGCCCACTGGGAGCAGCAGGCCCGCGGCATTACCATCATCCGTGATAACTGGGGGATCGCGCACGTCTACGGAAAAACGGACGCGGACGCGGTTTTCGGCATGATCTACGCACAAGCCGAGGACGATTTCAACCGCATAGAGACAAATTATCTGAATGCCATGGGCCGACTGGCGGAGGCTGAAGGCGAATCCAAAATCTATCAAGATCTGCGCATGAAGCTCTTCATCGACCCGCGAGACCTGCAAAAACAATTTGTCGCCAGCCCGCCCTGGTTACAACACCTCATGAACGCTTTTGCCGACGGCCTGAACTATTACCTTCTCAAACACCCCGAAGTCAAGCCACGCGTTATTCATCACTTCGAACCCTGGATGGCTTTGAGCTTCACGGAAGGCAGCATCGGCGGCGATATCGAGCGCGTAAAACTCGACGAGCTCCAGGCATTTTATGAACGTGACACTGCCAGCGAAATGCGCAAAACGGCCCTGAACGGCCGCCCTTCGGTCGATGAGCCTCAGCCTCCCGAGCCTTCCGGTTCGAACGGTATCGCGATCGCTCCCGCCAACACTCGCGCGCATCACGCTTTGCTGCTCATCAATCCCCACACCTCTTTCTTTTTCCGTTCCGAATTGCAAATGGTGAGCGACGAAGGCCTTGATGCGTACGGCGCCGTCACGTGGGGCCAATTCTTTATCTATCAGGGCTTCAACGAACGCGCCGGCTGGATGCATACCACGAGCGGCGTTGATGCCGTCGATGAATACCTGGAAACAGTGACCAGGAAAGGCGATCACTTCTACTACAAGTATGGCAACGAAAACCGCCCGGTCACGAACACGGAAATCGCTGTCCGATACAAAACAGATCGCGGCATGGCCGAAAAAAGGTTCACCGTTTACCGCACTCAGCATGGGCCGATCATCCGTGAGCAGGACGGAAAATGGGTAAGCATCCGCCTCATGCAGGAGCCAGTTAAGGCGCTGACACAATCGTACACGCGCACCAAAGCCCGCGATTACAAATCGTTTCGGCAAACCATGGAGCTCCACACCAACTCGTCCAACAACACGATCTTTGCCGATGCCGATGGTGATATCGCCTACTTCCACGGCAACTTCATCCCCCGGCGCGATACCCATTTCAACTGGAACGAGCCAGTGGACGGCAGTAACCCAGCCACAGAATGGCATGGGCTGCTTTCGGTTGATGAGACGCCGCACCTGTTAAATCCCTCGAGCGGCTGGCTTTACAACTCCAACAACTGGCCATGGTCCGCGGCCGGCTCGAGCAGTCCCAAACGCACTGATTATCCCGCCTATGTAGAGACCGGTACTGAATCTGCGCGAGGTCTGCACGCTATTCGCGTGCTGCACGACAAAAAGGATTTTACCGTCGACTCATTGATCGCCGCCGCCTACGACAACTATTTGCCCTGGTTCGAGAAGCCAATTCCGGCTCTGATCAAAGCTTGGAATGAAACTCCGTCCGCCAATCCGCTGAAAGGTAAGTTAGCTCCGCAAATTCAGCTCCTGCGTCACTGGGATCTTCGCTGGGGAGTAGACTCGATTCCCACCTCGCTCGCCGTGTTCTGGGGTGAAGAGATTCGCCGCCAGGTGCTCCCGGCCGCCAAGAAATCCCGGATGTCTGTTGAAGACTACATAAGCAATCATGTCTCCGGCCAGCAGTTGCTTCAAGCGCTCTCAATTGCGTCCAATCGGCTCGTTTCCGATTTTCAAACCTGGCGAAGACCCTGGGGCAATATCAATCGCTTTCAGCGCCTCACTGGCGACATCGTACAGCCTTTCAACGACGCGGCCCCCAGCATTCCCGTAGGCTTTACATCGTCCGTGTGGGGCTCGCTTGCCTCCTTCGGCGCCCGGCCTTACCCGGGAACCAAGAAATGGTACGGCACCAGCGGCAACAGTTTCGTCGCGGCGGTCGAGTTCGGCCCGCAACTACATGCCCGAGCCATTACGGCCGGCGGCGAGAGTGGCCATCCCTCGTCGCCACACTTCGATGATGAGGCAAAGCGGTACGCCATTGGCGACTTGCGAGACGTTTATTTCTACCGCTCCGACCTGAGGGGCCACACCGAGCGCCAGTATCATCCCGGCGACTGACAACTTTCTGCTCCGGTCTGAAACAATAAAGTTCATAGATGAACAGTCATCCGCTAACCCGCCGTTCTTTCGTGGCGGCCTCCATCGCTGCGCCCCTCGCCGTTGCCGCCGGCGGCGATCAATGGATAGAACTGTTCAATGGCCGCAGCTTGGAAAATTGGCGCCCGAGCGAAAACAAAAATTCCTGGAAAGTAGTCAATGGCATGCTCGCGGCCGACGGCCCGCGTTCGCATCTCTTCTACACCGGCCAGGTGCGCGGCGCCGATTTTCGCAATTTCGAATTAGAAGTCGAGCTGACTACCAAACCAGAATGCAACTCCGGTATCTACTTCCACACCGCCTATCAGGAAACGGGCTTCCCGGAAAAAGGTTTTGAAGTCCAGATTAATAACACAGCTCGCGGCGACGGCGGTTACCTCGAACGCAAAAAGACCGGTTCACTTTACGGTCTGCGGAACATGTACAAGCAGCTTGTTCCCGATGAAGTACCTTTCCGCGTCAATATTAGCGTCCGCGGCAAAAACGTGCAAATTCATCTGAACGGGCAACTGCTCGTCGATTACGTCGAACCCACGCCGCCCGTTATTCCAGCCGGCGGCGAGAAGCAACGGTTTCTCAGCCACGGCACCTTTGCTCTCCAATGCCACAACGACGGTTCGAAGGCGGCCTATCGCAGTGTGCGCGTGCGTCCGCTACCCGATAATATCCCGGCTTACGTCGGTCCGCCCCCGCTCGTCGACAACGTCTTTCGCGAGGTCATCAACATTGGCCGCCACAATGTTCCGATGGTCGATTACCATGTCTTTCTCCGTAACGGCATGACGCTCGAGGACGCGCTGCGAAAATCCCGTAGGGACGGCATCCAATACGGCCTTACCGTCAGCGCCTCTGATCTGAATGGTGATGCCGGCGCGCACCGCTGGCTCAAGCCTTATGCGGGCCGCCCCGTCTTCTGTGCTCTGCAAGCGACAAACGGAGATTGGACCAGCACGATTTCTCAGAAAACCGCCACGCAGTTCGACTACATCCTCGCCGATGGCCGCCGTGACTCACTGAACCAGATCATCAAGCGCCTCGACATCGAACCCATTGATATCTATACTTACCCGACGCGTCTCACCCTGGACCCGGAAGCCCAACGTAGACTCATCGACGCCCTGGTCCGTAATAAAGTCGCCCTCGAGCTCAATACTAACGATCGTCTGCCCGGCCAGGCATTCATTCAAAAAGCCAAGCAGGCAGGTTGCAAGTTCGCGTTCGGCACCGGTAATCGAACCGTCGCGGAACTAAAGCGCTGCGAATACGGCTTGGAGATGGTCGCGGCGTGCCAGCTCGATTGGCATAACTTTTTCGCTCCTGGGGCTTGGTGGCCCAAAGCGGTGGACCGCCGCTGGCCGGCCGCTGTTTAGCATTCTTACTTCCCGACCCGCTCTCGAATCCCTTCACCTATCGGGCCGGTGCGCTCGAACCGCGAATTCATCCATTCCACCATCTGCCGCTCCCAATCGGGCACATTCGGTAACCTGTTCCACCCGCCCGTGCCATGCTTCCCGCCCGGAATTCGAATAATGTCGCAACGCACCCCTACTCTCCGAAGCGCTACCTGCAAATTCGTATCTTCGGAGTACGGAATGTATTCATCCTGGTCGCCTTGAATCAGCAGAAAAGGCGGAGCATCTTTCGTCACATAGGTAATCGGCGATGCCTCTTTTAAAGCCTCCGCCTCGCCCTTCTGCTGGATCAGGGGATCAAGCAACGCATGAACATCTTTATTTAACGGAACCGTTGCAAAACTGCTTTGCGCGTAAAGCGTAACCACCGCCTGCACTCTAGCGTTCTCCCGGTCTACTGGATCTCTCGCCGCCGGGTTGCCAGGCGCATTCAGCAGACCAACCATGTTACTCAAAAACCCGCCCGCTGACCCTCCTACCAGCGCAATCTTATTCGGATCCGCATTCCACCGCTTCGCGTTGTACCGGATAAACCGGACAGATCGCTCCACGTCGTAAACCATGTACGGATACGGGAACTTCGGCGCTAAACGATAGTTGATTGAAAACACCGCGTAACCCGCGGGCGCCAGGAAATCAGCGCAATACGCTTCGCTGCCGCTCTTGCTGTCACCGCGTTGATAACCTCCGCCGTGAATCACAATTGCAATCGGATGAATACCTGGACCTTTCGGCGCATAGTAATCCATCGTCAGCACCTGGCCGCCGGCCTCGCCGTAGACCACGCCATCTTGAGTAGGCATCCGTCCACTCGCGGTGCACAAGTGGATTCCACACCACACCAGAAACGCGATCCGCTGAATGCTCGTCATAGCCAAATATACATTCCACGCTAGCTATTCCGCACGCAGCGATTCGACGGGGTTCACTGAAGCTGCGCGGCGCGCCGGTATTCAGCATGGCAATCCGGCGGTGAGCAAAACCATGGCTGCAATCCGAACATCCTGCCAGGCGTCTCAGCCCAAGCAACCGTGCGAGCCATGGCTTTTCCTGTCTTATCATTAACCGTTTAAGATGTTCCCACTCTTTATCCAGGCTTGGCGCTCCTGGAAATCTGCCCGCAGCGTCGCCGTGCTGGCCATCGCGGCCCTTGCCATCGGCATCGGCTCCACCACAGCCATCTACTCCGTTGTACAGGCAGTACTGCTCAATCCCTTGCCGTGGGATCACTCTGAGCGATTCTTCCATGCTTTCGGCGCCTGGCATCCGCACCTCAATTTCTGGACGACCTTTTCTTACCCCGACTTTGAGGACTACGCCCGCGGCAGCACCACCACCGAGGCACTCGGCTGTTACAACGAGGACGATATGAACCTGACCTTCGGGCACGCGCCGCTGCATGTCTTCGGCACTGAAGTCACGCCTTCCATCGTGCGCTCTATGAAGGTGCAGCCGCTCCTGGGCCGCTGGTCCGGCGACAGCCCGGCCGAGAGCAAAACTGCAGTTCTGTCCGAATCCTTGTGGCGCCGCTTTGGGTCGAATCCGCAAATCCTCGGCAAAACCCTCTCGGTCAACAGCGCCCATTACACCATTGCAGGCGTCATGCCCCGTTGGTTTCATTTTCCGGTAGGCAGATCCGATGTCGATGTCTGGATCCCGCTCCAGCCGGAAGAGCTAGCCAACGAAACCCGAGCGCATCACAACCTGCAGTGCGTCGCAAAATTCAAATCCGGGGTGACGCCAGACCAGGCCACCACCGATATCAACCGCACCCTGCATCGCCTCCAGCATGATTATCCGGGCCAGAACGAACCGGACGTCATCTTGTACCGCCCGCTGCTCGATTTCGCCGTCGAAAACGTACGTTCCAGCCTGCTCGCGCTGCTCATCGCCGCCGCCGCGCTCCTGCTCGTCGCCTGCGCCAACGTCGCCAGCATCCTCCTCGCACGTTCCGTCGCCCGCAGCCGCGAGACCGGCGTCCGGGTTGCCCTCGGCGCGCGCGCCTGGCAGCTCGCTCTGCAATACTTCTTCGAAGGTCTCTTGGTTTCAACGGCCGCCACCGTGCTCGGAGCCTTGCTCGCCCTGGTCGTGGTGCGAACGATATTGTCCATTGCGCAAGACCAGTTGCCGCGCGCCGATCTCGTTGCTTTTAGTACACCCGTCCTGCTATTCGCCGTAGGCTTGGCTTTTGCCTGCGCCGTCTTCTTCAGTCTTTCGCCTCTCTTCGGCCGCGAACGCATCACCCCGCGCGACGTCCTCGTCGAAGGCTCACGCTCCACTTCCAGCCCTCGCACGCGCCATCTCCTCCGCGCTTTCGTCATCTTTCAAATTGCCATCGCCTTCGCTCTGTGTACCGTCGCCGGAGACTTTCTGCTCCGCGTGAACGAGCTCCTCCATCGCTCGCCCGGCTTCGACGCCGCCAATCTGACTGTCGCCGACGTCTCCGTCAGCGCACACTCCTTCAAGTCCCCCGCGTCGCGCATCGCTTATGAAGATCGCCTCTTAGAATCTGTGAAGCATCTGTCCGGCGTCGAAAACGCCGGCTTCATCGACCTGTTTCCACTTGTCGAGTGGGGCGACAATAGCCTGGTGGAGGTCGATGGACGACCAAAACCGACGGTCGCTCATGACCCGGTGGTCGAAGTCCGCATTGTCAGTCCCGACTATTTCCAGACCATGCGCATTCCGTTGCTGAGCGGGCGTCTTCTTACCGCCAGCGACCGGCAGGGCACGCTCATTCCCGCCGTCATCAACGAAACCCTTGCTCGCTACTACTGGCCGCGCGGCAACCCGCTCGGCTCCGGCTTTCGCATGGAGCCCGATCGGCAAAATCACTACACCATCGTGGGCGTCGTCGCTGACGTCCGCAACAAGCTGCTGAGCGATCCGCCCGCTCCCGAGATGTATCTCGGCTACACCGAGTTCTCTCCCGAACATCTCAGCTGGGCCATTCGCTCCCATCTCAACCCCGTTGTTCTCTCCTCCGAGCTCCGGCAAGCCATCGCGAGCGTCGATCCCGATCGCGCTTTGTTCAATACTCGACCGATGCAAGGCGTCCTCGAGCGGTCGCTCTCCCGCGCCCGGCTCATCGCCATCATGGTCAGCTTTTTCGCGTCGGCCGCCATTCTGCTTTCGATCCTGGGCGTCTTCGGTGTCGTCTCCTATGGCGTGCGCCAGCGCACGGGCGAAATCGGCACTCGCATGGCTCTGGGGGCCGCACCGCGCGACATGCTGCGCCTCTTCCTTACTGAGGGGGTCAAAATGCTCGCCTATGGACTGGTCATCGGACTTGTGTTGGTCTTGATCGTCACGCGCACTTCTCCCAGCGATGAATTGAAAAACGCGTCTTACGTTTTGCCCTTTCTCATAGCCGCGCTGCTGATCGCCGCCCTCACCCTCGCTGCCTGCTGGTTCCCCGCCTGGCGCGCCACTACCCTTTCGCCCCTCGTTGCGATACGCAGCGATCTACATCCCAGTTGGGCCCGCATTCCGCTTCGCTATCGCGAACTCGGCGAACACTTCAATCAAACCCTCAGCCAAGCCACCGCCCACCATCGCGCGACGCCGTCCGCCATCTCCAATGAATTACTCGCGGCCATTGTCGATTCGAGCCGTCAGGCCGAGTCGTTTGCCGGCGCCATGCAAGCCGCGCTCGAAACGCTTTGCCGCGAAATGAACTCGACGGCCGCTTACCTCTTCGAACGAAAGTCTCCCGAAAACGAGCTCATTCTTACATGTGGAGCGCCCGCCCACAAAGCTGGAAAGCTGCCTGCGCAGGCCATCCTGATCAAGCGCCTATACAACTATTCCTCTGCCCTGCCCACCGGCCCCGATGATCTTGAAGTAGCCCACCGCTGGGCTGCCGAACACGCGCTGCATCACGTCCCCGAGATCGAAACCTTGCAGCGCCTCGACGCTCATCTCGCCGCACCGGTGCTTGCAAAAAAGACCATAATCGGCGTGCTCTTGCTCGCCGCACCCGCCGGCCGCGCCTCCTATTTACCGGAAGAAGCGCGCGCGCTGCGCGCCGCTGCCGCGCAATTGGCTCTCTTGATTGAGAACGGCCGCATGATGGATCGCATTGTCGAACAGGAATACCTGCGGCGTGAGCTCGCGCTGGCTTCCGACGTCCAGAAGCGCCTCTTTCCGCAAGAAGCCTTCGAAGATGCCTCGATTCAGCTCACCGGCATGTGCCTGCCCGCGCGCGGTGTTGGGGGCGACTACTACGATTTCCTCGATTTAGGCAGCGGCCAGATCGGCGTTGCTCTCGCCGATGTAGCCGGTAAAGGAATCGCCGCTGCGCTGCTCATGTCGATCGTCCAGGCCTCCCTGCGCAGCATCGCCGGCCATAATGGCGCTTCCCTCGCGGATCTCGCCAGCCGCGTGAACCGCCTCTTGCACGGTTCCACCGGCGTCAGCAGCTATGCCACCTTCTTCTACGCACAAGTCGATGGCCGCGAGCGTATCATGCGCTATGTCAACGCGGGACACAATCCGCCCTTTCTCCTCTGCCGCGATTGCCTTCAAGAACTTTCAACCGGCGGCATGGTCATCGGTATGTTCGCGCATGCTGAATATGAAGAAGGCAGCATCGAACTGCACAGCGGCGATGTACTCCTGCTCTTCACTGACGGCGTCTCCGAAGCTCACGATCCCGACGAACAGGAGTTTGGCGAAGCCCGTCTTAAGGACCTTCTACGCCGCACCGCCCAGCTGCCTTTGCTTGAAATGAGCGCCGCCGTTTTGGGTGAGCTGAAAGCGTGGATGCAGGACGCGCCGCAACACGATGACCTGACCTTCGTCCTGATGAAGGTGCGTTAGGCTTCTGTAAAT
>DATAYL010000067.1:0-2466 GCA_036272575.1 Bryobacteraceae bacterium
TCCTGTCGCAGCGGCACAAAGAAGAAAGGCTTCGGAGTCTCGCTCATGCTTTCATACTTCGAATCCGCAGCCACACCTACGACTCGCGCCCATCGTCCTTTCACCTGAAGTCGACGCCCGATCGGGTCTTGACCGCGCCAGTACCGTTCCACCATGGTCCGATTCACGATGGCGACGAGCGGCGCGTTCTCGTCATCGCTGCGCGTAAATTCGCGACCGGAGAAAAGAGGGATCCCCAAAGTTGCGAAATAATTTTGACTGACCTGGTTGTATTCCACCTCAGGTTGCTCATTCGGAGAAGCCTGGTAGCCATCGACAGCAATCGGGGTAGAAGAGAAACCGATATAGCCCAACGGCGTGACGCGGGCGAAGGCTGCGGACTCAATTCCGGGCAACCCACTAAGACGCTCGATGAGTTCGTTCTGAAATGTTTTGGCTTGCGGAACGTCATAGCCCGCGGCGACTAGCGACACACCCGTAGTGACGACACTGGTCGTATCAAATCCCGGGCTTGTGGTTCGAATCTTTTCCAAACTTTCGAGCAACAGAGCCGACCCGACCAGCAAGATGAAACTTAAAGACACTTGGAAAATGACCAGCCCCGATCGAATCCAGCCTCTTGACCGAACCCCAACTACACCTCCGGACTCGGCATTCAATGGGCCTGCCAGGTCCAGATGGCGCGTCTGCAATGCCGGAACCAAGCCGATGATGAGCGTGACCACCAAGGAAATGCCGGCGCTCAACGCCATCACATGTTCGTCGATTGTTCCCGGCAAGTACATTGTCCTCCCCTCTGGCAGCAACATCACCAGCAGGTGCCGGCACCAATACGCCACTAAAAATCCTCCGGCTGTTCCCAGCGCAGAGAGAATGAGGCCTTCGGTGAGGAGCTGCTTCAACAAACGGCCGCGACTGGCTCCAATTGCCAGACGTACGCTCATTTCATGGCGTCGAACAAACGACCGGACCAGCAGCAGATTGCCGACGTTCGCACAGGCGATGAGCAGAACAAACGCAACGACGACTACCATGACTTCGAGTGTCGGCCCCATCGTGCGGGCCTGGTTGAACGGCGTCTGCCACAGCGGCCATATCCCGATGCCCCGCCCACGATTGGTGGCCGGATAACTGGTCTGCAATCGAGCCGCGATGGCCGAGATTTGCTGTTGTGCTTGCGCCCGGCTGACCCCGGGTTTCAGGCGCACATAGGATTCGATCCATCGCGCACCGCGGTCCTCGAGCTTGTAGCCTCCGCCCCCAAAGGTCTCTTCCATGGACGCGGGAACCCAGAACTGGATCGCCCGGCCTACGAAAGTCCCATAGAATCCGTCTGGAGCGACTCCGATGATCGTGTGCGGCACATTGTTCAGGCGCTGCGTCTTGCCAATGATGTCGCGGTCGCCTTTGAAGCGATTGCGCCACATCTGATAGCTGATAACTACAACGGGATGGGAATCGTTGCCTGCGTCCTCGCCCGCTTCGAAGCCGCGCCCGAGAATCGGACGGACACCGAGGGCGTCGAAATAATTGGCTGAGACAATGCTGCCGGTTGTGACTTCGGCATGATCCCCAATATTCAGCGTGCTGCCGGTGATTCTGGTGACGAAAGCGTCCGCGCAGAGCGTGCAGTCTCGGCGCAGGTCGAGGAAGTCCGGCCAGGAAAGCCCGTCGATTCTCTTGCCCTGTACCGTTCCGGCCACTGCGAACAGCCGCTCCTGATGCGCGACGAGTGGATAAGGCCGGAACAAAATTCCCTCCACCCAACTGAACACTGCCGCGTTCGCACCGATGCCCAGAGTCAGACACAGGACGGCCAGGGCAGAAAAGCCTGGGCTGCGGCGCAGTTGGCGACAGCCGTACCGCAAGTCCTGAAGAAAATCGTGCAAGAGACTTCCGCCGCGCGCATCCCGGCACTGCTGCTCGACCTGAGTGAGACCCCCCATGGCGCGGTTGGCGGAGCGGCGCGCCTCCTCGGGGGACATGCCTTTCGCAATGTTTTCGTTGATCTGTTGTTCAAGGTGCTCTCGAAGTTCTTCTTTCATCTCTTGATCCACCCGATTGGGATGGAAAAGGGAACGCAAACGCAGGGGGAGGGAATAGAACCATTGTTCGATACTCATGTTCAGGCCTCTTCGAGCTGCACGATGCCGGAGATCGCCGCGGAGACGCGGTTCCAGTTGGCGGTCTCTTTTTCCAGTTGCTGCCGTCCCAACCGCGTGAGCGAGTAGAACTTGGCGCGACGATTGTTTTCACTTGGCTTCAAATGCGCCCGAATCCATCCGCGATGCTCGAGCTTATGGAGTGCGGGGTAAAGCGAACCGTCGCTGACGCCCAGCACCTCGCTGGAAATTTGTTTCAGACGCTTGCTGATGGCCCATCCATTCAAGGATTCCAATGCCAATATTTTTAGGATCAGCATGTCCAGCGTCCCCTGCACCAGGTCGGACGGTTTACTCACAAGGG
>DATAYL010000068.1:0-28076 GCA_036272575.1 Bryobacteraceae bacterium
AAACGCTGCGTATTGGCGTTCCACGCGATTATTTCTTTGAGGGGCTGAATCCCGATGTATCTTTGGCCGTCGAGCGAGCCATCGATCTTCTGCGTCCGAAAGTCCGGGAAGTTCGGGAGGTAAAGCTGCCTCGCTTCCGATTCGTGGAGAACGGAAGTTATGACGTAGAACTACTTCATTACCAAGCGCAATTCTTCGATAAGACTCCGGAGCTATATCATCCGTGGTCGCGGCGGCAATTAACCGAACTCAGAAAAGTGAAGGTATTGAACTACATCGAGACGCTGAAGCGAGTTCGGGAATGCCGGAGGGATGTGCGCCGCGTATTTGGTGAGGTCGACATTTTGGTGCTGCCGACCAAGCGTGATACGGCGCCGACGATTCAAGTGACAATCGACGAAACTTACCAGCGGCCGCCCAGTAACACGTCGGCATTCAACCGTTTCGGAGTGCCGGCGATTTCGGTTCCGTGCGGGTTATCGAGGGATAAGTTGCCGATCGGATTGCAGATTGTGGGGCCAAGATTCGCCGAGGCAAGGGTTTTAGCCCTGGCTTTTGCCTACCAGCAAGCGACGGAATGGCACAGAATGCGGCCAAGTGGGAGTTTTTCCCGTCTATAAAAAGGGGCCAGTGCGGATTTATTCGAGGGCAGAGGGTTTGCGCCAGGAAAAGCGGCGGCCGACGATGCCTTTGATGATGAGGTGATCGGTAGAAGCGGTGGCGCCCACTCCGACACCGAAATTTATCTCCCATTTAGGAGAGACATTGAGATCAGTCGCCGCGAAGAACTGTTGTTGTTGATTATGCAGGGAGTTAAAATTTGCGAAACTGCCGTAATCTGAGTAGTATTCTACGCCGGCACTGATCTGCTTGCTGAAATCGTAGCTGAATTTAGCGGCGGGAGCAAATCCGACGCCCTGACGGACGTCGGGGCCGTGCCAAGTTCGCTCGAGCGCGGGATTGAAGGCGAAATACCAGCGTCCGATGTATTTGTCGATGATCGGTCTAATTTCCCAGGTCCAGGTATCAAGTGAAAAAACAGGACGCTGGTAGCCGATTTCGGTCGAGAGGCTCACTCCCACGGGCCAATGCCACGAGTTGGGAACGCGCACGCGAGGACGGATATGATCGCCCACCCACTGCATGCCGTGGCCATCCTGGATATTCGTAAAGATGTAGAAACCAACCTCGAACCAATCATTAATGCCCTGGGTGATCTCGACAGTTTCGTGCTCCTGATGGTTGGTCGGGTAGACACCGTCTAGCGTTAGCTTCTGGCCTTGTTCGGTGAAGTTAGAATGCAGTTCGACCATGGTGTCGCCGGGCGCAACGGTGTCAGAGCCATAAACCTGGATTTCGTAGTTGCCTTGTGCCAGCAAGGGAAGGGCGCTGAACAGGGCCAAAACAGCCAGCGGAAAAAATTTACGCATAGCGGAAAAGCATCATGAAGCCGTTATCCATGTGATTTTGCTGATGGCAGTGGAACAGAGTGGCGCCGGGATCATTGGCGACAAATTCGACCTCGACCTGAGTATTGGCGGGAACCAGCACGGTGTCTTTTGGGATACCGGCGAGTTCAAAAAGGTGGCGGTGCAGATGAACAGGATGATCGTTCGTGCTTTCATTCTTGAACTGGAGCCGATAACGCTGTCCCTTCCGCAAAACCACCGTTTCGGTATCCGGGTAGGACTTACCGTTGATCGTCCATCGGTCCATATCTCCATGCCCCGCGAATTTGGATCGAAACACAAGCGGGATCGTGATGGCAGTGAACTTTTGAACGCCGCCTGGTAGAGGGGCGGCAAAATGCAGATAATCCCATGAAAGCGCGGCGGGTTCCTGCCATTTGGGCTGACCGCTCCGGTCTGCATACTCGACCACGATTCCCATACCAGAATTGCGAATGTGCTTACGAGCTTCTCCCAAGACCCAGACCCCGGGATTATTCATTTGGACCAGGGCGCTCACACGCTCGGCTGGAGCGAGACGCAGCATGGGCACGAGAGCGGGTTTTGGAACAGGATTGCCGTCGAGGGCGAGCACTTGAAATTGGTGACCGCTGAAGCTAAGCCAATGCACTTCGGTCGGACTGGAGTTCAGGATATGCAGGAGCGCGCGCTGGCCATTTTTGACGCGAATTGGTTCGCCAAAACCGAGCACTCTTCCGTTGATGGTAGAGAGGTCATAGGACGGATCCATCGAGCCGTCACCGCCTCCGAGGAGTTGGCCCCTCCAATCATGCAGGGCAAGAAAGATTTCCGCGTCATAGCGGGCGGGATTCTGCGGCGGTTCGATCAGCAGAAATCCATGCTGCGCAGTGTATTGGCCTTTATTCAGATCGCTGCCGGCAAAAGTATGTGTGTGGTACCAGCGAAAGCCCGCGGGATCGGGCGTGAAGGAGTAGTGCGCGGTTTGAGCGGGAGGAATGGGTGGGGTGCCCTCTTCCATTGCGCCATCAACTTCAGACGGCAAAAAAAGGCCGTGCCAATGCACTACTTCCGAGTTTTTTGTTTGATTTTTGACGTTGATAGTAACAGGCCGTCCTTGCTTGAAACGGAGTAGCGGACCGGGTACCTGAGCGTTGTAAGCAGTTGTTTTGATGGTGTGATGGGGGGAAGCTTCCAAGGAATACGGCGCGATTTCGATGGTGTAATCGGGAGACTTTTCCTGTTGGGGAAGCGCAAGCAATACCGCGGGAGCCGCCGTAGCGGCCGCCTGGATGAATCGCCGCCTAGTGGTCAAACTACGATCTTATCGTGCGATTGCTAAGCGGCCCCAAAATGCTGCCAAAAAAGCTGCGGCATGGCAGATCGGGAGATCCACTCCAGTCGGGAGCCATTGGGCTGTTAGGATGAAATTTCCTGCACACGTGGCATGATGAGCTCGTCTACTTCCGCCGGTATTCTGACCGAAATTGTTCAACACAAACAGTTGGAAGTCAAGGAATTGCGGCCGCACGCCGCCGTTCTCGAGCGCCAGGCGTTCGAGCGCAAGTCCGCGCCGCGTTCTTTTCAAGCTGCTCTTCAGGCGCAAAAGCCGGCGATTATTGCGGAGCTAAAGAAGGCGTCTCCGAGCAAAGGCGTTTTAGTTGAGCGCTACCATCCAGCGTTCGTCGCGAGCGCTTATGAAGACGGGGGCGCCGCTTGCTTATCGGTACTGACCGATCGAAATTATTTTCAGGGATCGCTGCATGATCTGGAAGCGGCGCGGGCAGCTGTCGCGCTACCGGTTTTGCGGAAAGATTTCGTGATCGACCGTTTGCAGGTTTTTGAAGCCGCGGGGCACGGAGCGGATGCAATTCTGCTGATTGCCGCCGTGCTTGATATAAACGAGCTTCAAGAGTTGCGTGAATTGGCCGCAAGTCTTCAGTTGGCTTCGCTGGTTGAAGTTCATGACCGTGATGAACTACAGAGGGCCATTGATTCGGGGGCGGAAGTAATCGGCGTGAATAACCGCAACCTGCAGACTTTTGAAGTTGACATCGAGAATTCGGTCCGTCTCAGCTACCTTATGCCGTCGAAGGTGGTGCGCGTCAGCGAAAGCGGCATTACGGATCGCGGGGCGATCGAATATCTCAGCCAGGCAGGCTTCCACGCTTTTCTAGTCGGCGAGTCACTGATGAAATCGGCCAATCCGGCCGAAGCTTTAAAGCAGCTGCGCGGAGCATTATGAGCTGCGCCACCCCGTTTCCGTTTGTCATCAAGATTTGCGGTATCACGAACGAAGAAGATGCCGCGATCGCGGTAGCAGCCGGTTGCAATGCGCTCGGGTTCAACTTCTATCCAAAGAGCCCGCGCTTCATCACATTAGAAAGAGCGCATGCTATTGCCGCAACGCTGCCGGATTCGGTGCTGAAGGTGGGTGTATTTGTTGAACCCCCCACTCCTGAACTCCAGAAGGTAATTGATGACGTGCCGCTCGACGTGGTGCAGCTACACGGGAACCATGTTCCATCAGTTCCGTATCGGACTTGGCGCGCATTGACGGCGACCGGAAGAAATCCCCAAGAATCGCTGCTCGCGGAAGCAATTCTACTCGATTCCGCCAGCCACGATTACGGCGGGTCCGGGAAGACTTTCGACTGGAAGTTGGCGACTCGATTCTGGCAGCCGATTATTCTGGCAGGGGGGCTGGATGCATCGAATGTGGGTGAGGCCATCGACGCCGCACGACCTGCTGGGGTTGATTCCTGCTCGCGACTGGAGGCTACGCCGGGCAGGAAAGACGCCGGCAAGGTAATGGCATTCGTACGCGCGGCCCGGCAAGCGCATTTGCAAATAATAAGTGCTTCTTCAGAAATGATTTCCTCATGAACTCTCCTGTACTGCCTGATGCTCTCGGACACTTCGGGCCATACGGCGGCCGCTATGTCCCGGAAGTACTGATGTCTCCGCTCGAGGAACTCGAGCAAGCCTACCTGGCGGCACGCAGCGATCCTGAATTCAGCCGCGAACTGAAGGACCTGCTGCACAATTACGCGGGGCGGCCGACACCGCTGTACTTTGCAAAACGTTTGAGCGAGAGTCTCAAAGGTGCGCAGATCTGGCTCAAGCGCGAGGATTTGCTGCATACCGGCGCTCACAAAATCAATAATTGTCTGGGGCAGATTCTGCTCGCTCGGCGGATGGGCAAGAAGCGAATCATTGCCGAAACCGGCGCGGGCCAGCACGGAGTTGCGACGGCTACTGTGTGCGCCCTATTCGGCATAGAATGCGTTGTCTACATGGGGGAAGAGGACATGCGGCGGCAGCAGCTGAATGTCTTTCGGATGCGCCTGCTCGGTGCGCAAGTAGTTAGCGTGAACAATGGCAGCCGCACGTTAAAAGACGCAATCAGCGAGGCGATGCGCGACTGGGTGACCAATATCGCGACGACGCATTACCTGCTCGGCTCGGCTTTAGGGGCGCATCCGTATCCAATGATGGTGCGTGACTTTCATCGCGTGATCGGTGAAGAGACGCGGCGGCAAGCGCTCGATCAAATTGGCCGGCTGCCGGACCTGATTGTGGCCTGCGTGGGCGGCGGCAGTAATGCGATCGGCATTTTTTTCCCGTTTGTCAACGATCGAGCCGTGCGCCTGGTGGGTGTGGAAGCAGGGGGTAGGGGGACGCAACTCGGCGAGCATGCGGCGCGCTTCAGTGGGGGCTCTCCCGGGGTATTGCATGGCACTTTCAGCTATCTGCTACAGGACGAACAAGGCCAAGTGGGTTTGACGCATTCGATTTCGGCGGGCCTCGATTACCCCTCGATTGGGCCGGAGCACGCGTGGCTGCACGAACAGAATCGCTGCGAGTACTTGCCGGTGAGTGATGCGGTTGCACTGGACGCCGCGCGTGTGTTGGCTCGAACCGAGGGTATTATTCCGGCGCTCGAATCGTCGCATGCGGTGGCGGAGGCGATTCGGCGGGCGCCGGAGGAACCAGAAGCGATTTTCGTGGTAAATGTTTCGGGGCGGGGGGATAAGGATATTGGAATTTATCGGGAGAATATGCCTGATTTGAATTCCGAAAACCAATTGGCCGCCGATAAACGCCGATGAACGCCGATATAAAAACATACGATACAGCCGCGGCGCTCACCCGAATCAGCGGGCTATTTCAAAGCTGCCGGGCGCAGGGACGGGCAGCGTTTGTTGCCTACATCACGGCGGGCGATCCATCACTCGAGCAGACGCCTGAGCTGGTGCAGGCGCTGGAACGGGGCGGGGCGGATCTCATCGAGCTCGGAGTGCCTTTTTCGGATCCGATCGCCGATGGACCGGTGATCCAGCGGGCCTCGGAACGCGCGCTTCGGGCAGGCGGTTCCCTGCCCCGGCTACTCGAGACTGTGCGCGCCATACGGCAGCGATCCCAGGTTCCACTTCTGCTCTTCAGCTATCTCAATCCGTTGCTGCGCTACGGCTTTGAACGGCTGGCGAAAGAGGCCTCGGCGGCGGGCGTGGACGGTGTCCTGCTGACCGATCTTTCAGTGGAAGAAGCTGCCGAGCCGGTTCGGCAGCTGCGGCGCGCCGGGCTCGATACGGTTTTTCTGGCAGCTCCCACAAGCAGCGAGCGACGCCTCAAACTGGTCTCGGAACATGCGTCCGGTTTTGTTTACCTGGTATCGCGAACCGGCGTGACCGGGGAGCAACAGACTGTTTCGGAATCCGTTCAGCCGCTGGTAGAGCGAATGCGACAGCTTACTGAATTGCCACTTGCGGTTGGATTTGGCGTCAGTACAGCGGAGCAAGTGCGCCAAGTTGCGAAAGTAGCGGACGCGGTTGTGGTTGGAAGTGCTTTGGTTAAATTAATTGAGACACACTCGACATCGGTCGATCTGGCAAAGCGGCTGGAGAGTTTCACCCGACAGCTGACGAGTTCACTGCACGCTTCATGACTCAATTTTCTCCCGATGATTTGACCCGCTGCCGCGACAGCATTGATCTGCTAGACGTTCGTCTGCTCGAGCTACTAAATGAGCGCACGGCAGTGGTGGAAGAAATTGGCCGCATCAAACAAAAACTCCACCTTGCCGTTTACGAACCGAAGCGGGAGGACCAGGTTTTCGCGAACGTCTTGAGCCACAATCGCGGACCGTTGACGCATGATGCGGTCAAGCGGATCTTTGAGCGGATAATCGACGAAATGCGGACTATTCAAAGAGAAAGGATCGTAGAAAAGGACTCGTCACCTCGCTAGGAACTCATGTTGGTTGTAATGCAAGAAGGGGCCACGGAAGCCCAGACTGAAAACGTAATCCAGCGTCTCGTAGAGATGGGCTTCACAGTTCATCGGTCTACCGGTGTGCGCCACACTGTGTTAGGCGGAGTTGGACCGCAGGACGACTTCGACCCGGCAACTCTCGAAGTGCTTGTGGGCGTCAAAGAGTGTCATCGCATCGTTTCGCCCTATAAACTCGCGAGCCGTCACTTCAAACCAGCGGGAACGGTTATTAAAATCGGCAAGGTCGAGATCGGCGGATCAGCCGTTGTCACCATGGCGGGCCCGTGCAGCGTGGAGAGTGAGGCGCAAATTGAATCCTGCGCCGCGGTAGTTGCAGGAGAAGGGGCCAGCATCATTCGGGGAGGCGCTTTTAAACCACGCAGCTCTCCTTATAGCTTCCAGGGAATGGGCGAAACGGGGTTACAGATCCTGCGGGCCGCCGCCGACCGCCACGGTCTTCTTACGGTCAGCGAAGTCATGGATCAGGTACAGATACCGCTACTGGTCGAGTACTCTGACCTGCTGCAAGTGGGCGCCCGTAACATGCAGAACTTTAATTTGTTACGCGAGCTCGGCAAAACGCGCAAACCGATTCTGCTAAAACGCGGAATCGCGGCGACGCTTGAAGAATTATTACTGTCAGCCGAATACATCATGTCGGGGGGTAACTACGAAGTTATTCTCTGCGAGCGGGGCATCCGGACGTTTGAAACGAGCACGCGCAACACGATGGATATTTCCGCGATTCCGGTTTTGAAGCGGCTGACGCATTTACCTGTGCTCGCCGATCCCTCGCATGGCACAGGCAAGCGAGACTACGTGAATCCGATGGCTCGGGCGGCGGTGGCCGCCGGCGCCGACGGACTGCTGGTTGAAGTTCATCCGGATCCCGATCGTGCGATGAGCGATGGCGCGCAGACACTGGGTCCGAAACAATTTACGGAGATGATGAGGGAAATTCGTGCCGTGGCGCAGGCGGTCGGCAGGACTGCTTGAGTCGCGAGCGGCAGCTTACAGGGCTGAAACAACAAACTAAAATGATTGGCCGCCGATGAAAGTCGATGAAAAACCTTGGCGGCCGGGGCATTCGTGAACAGTGTTGCGATTGTCGGCGTCGGCCTGATCGGTTCCTCGTTTGGGCTCGCGCTGCGAGAGTATGGCTTTGCCGGGCAGATCGTTGGTGTAAGCTCTGCGGCGGCACTCGAAGCGGCAAAAAAGCTAGGAGCGATCGACGGTTCCGCGAGCCTGCGGGAAGCCGCGGGAAGTGCGGACTTGATCTATTTGGCCCAGCCAGTCGACCGCATTCTCATAACGATTGAAAAACTGCCGGGGTTGGTACGCTCTGGCGCGCTGGTAACAGATGCAGGGAGTACCAAGGCCGCAATCGTGCGGCAGGCCCAGCGCTGCCTTGCGGGGATTGCGTTTATCGGGGGCCACCCCATAGCGGGGAAAGAACAGCGGGGCGCCGAAGCGTCGGAGGCGCAGCTTTTTAACGGCAAGCCGTATGTACTCACGCCACAGGGGCCAAGTACAGCGCTCACCGACTCGTTCCGGTGGTGGCTAGAGAAAATTGGCGCGCGGGTTGTGGAAATGCAGCCCGAGGAACATGATGCGACGGTGGCACTGACCTCTCACCTACCGCAGGTACTCTCCACGTCTTTGGCGCTCACGCTAGCCCGCCAATCGAACCCAAATGCGGCCGAGATTTTCGGTACCGGGCTGCTAGATATGACGCGGTTGGCCCTGAGTTCGCCGGATCTCTGGACCTCTATTCTGGCGACCAACAAACCAGCGGTACTAGCAGCCATTGAAGCCTATTCGGCGTCGCTCGCAGATTTGCGCCGATCACTGGAAAGTGATACTGTAGTGGAATTATTCGAAGTTGGGGCTAGCTGGGCGAAAAGAATCCGTGAACAACACCGGACTTGAGTAGCCGTTTTCTCGAATGCCGCCAAAACGCGGGGAAGCGGCTTTATCTCCCGCAGTACTCGACGAAAAGGAAGCTAACGTGAAGTTACTCGAATCGACGGCTCAGGAAGACCTACGAAGCCTCCCAGATTCAACCTGTCAAGTCTCCCTGCAACGCTGTGCCTCTATTTATGCACAATCGCAGACGGTTGAATTTCTTTTCTTGATCGAAGAGGGTCTGGTTAAGCTTACGCGCTCGAATGAACGGGGAGAAAAAATCATTTTGGCGGTGAGCGGGCCGGGACAGCTGGTGGGAGAAGAAGCCCTCTCCCAGGATGCCGAGCAATATTATACCGATGCAGTTGCGCTCACCGCCGCTTCCGTCACTCGGATTCCCCAACGCTCGCTTAAGCAAGCATTAGCGCAAAATGCTGCGCTGACAGCTGCTCTGGTGGGCTATCTTCTCAGCCGGAAAATGGATCTGGCTACGAAAGTCGAGCTTCTTTGTTTGCACGACGTGGAGTATCGGATTTTGCACTATATCAACGACCTGTCCAGATTGCTACCGCAAGGGCAAAACGGTGACGGTTACCAGATACCGATAACCCAGCTCGAGCTTGCCGATTTGGTCGGTGCAACGCGGGAGACAACTTCGACAACGTTGAACCAATTAGAGCGGCGGGGACTTCTCAAGTTGTCCCGCCGTCTACTGACCGTCCCCTCCCCAGAAGCACTGGTTGAAGCGGCCGGCAATCATAGCGCTGCGCCGCTTACGGCAGCGGTAAACGGCGCCCAGCAATAGCGGAAGCGCAGGGCAACTTCGCTTCGCAATCCTGGAGAAAACCAGACAAGCAGATGGAACCTTTGGGTAGCCGTTGCTCCAGAGCAGAGTTGCGCCGTAAGGTACTCAAGGAACGTCATCTCGGATTCGGATTAAGCGCGCACCACTCAGGGTTTACGACTTGGCTGCGGTAGTAAGTGCTGACGCGTTAGTTGCTTAGGATGTTGCGGCGCCGAATATAGCTCGGCGGTGCTGGTACTTGCCGTCTGCATGATCGCGGGGCTTAGCACCACTTCGAACACATCACCTTTTGAACGGTTTCCGCGTCGAGTCGCCCATATTTGTCTACCAGCTGTCTGTACTCGTGTGCGATCTGCTTTTGTTCCACTGTTGCTTTGGTCTTCCCATAGGGTGTCAGGGCATTACGGAAGTTGGAGGTTGTTTGGGTCGACCTTTCAGAAGGCGACGAAGAAGTGGTTCACATCATCTCGGCTCGCAAGCCGAAGCATTCGAGGAAGAAATCTACGCAAGCCAATTCGAGTAAACCCAAGAAGCGAACTCCGCTTTTGCCTGAGAGGTATTCATGCGTCGTGAGCTTCTGTACCCGATATCAACCACGTAGACTTTTGTGCTTGATTGGGACGATTCAGCTTTGCTAAACTCGCTTTCAGATTTTTCGATGCTAGTTGGTTGTTTACCGTGAGCCCACTGGAGCAGGAAGGGCTCCGTCCTTCTGTGGGTGATCGAGCATTCATCTTGCATCAATCCGCTTGAATCAACCCAGGAGATGAGTAAGTGAGAGAAAAAGGTGTCGTGAAATGGTTTAATGCCGCCAAGGGCTATGGCTTCATCCAGCGCTCAAACGGTGACGATGTTTTTGTGCATTTCTCAGCGATTCAGATGAATGGATATCGAACGCTCGAGGAAGGTGCTGAGGTCGAGTTCGAAGTGAAGCGTGGACCGAAAGGGCTTCAGGCGGAGAATGTGAACCGTCCGTAACAAACGACAACTCGGAAGTGGCCGCCGTGGTATAAAGACCCCGGCGGCCTTTCTATTTTGGGGCGGAAATACGAAAAGCTATAAGCTGGCGATGAACGCGGATAGACGCCGATAAAAAACCAGAAAGGGAGAAGAGCAGGAAACGAAAAGATGCACTATCGACGGCTGGGCACTTCAGAATCTGAAATCAGCGAGATCGGTTACGGCGCCTGGGGAATTGGCGGCACGCAGTGGCAGGGCGGAAAAGATGACGAGTCACTGCGAGCGCTTAAACGCGCCTTTGAACTCGGAATTGATTTCGTCGATACAGCGCTCGCGTACGGCGACGGACACAGTGAGAAGCTTGTGGGGCAAGTGGTTCGCAACAATTTCCACAAGATCTATATCGCTACGAAGGTACCCCCGAAAAACCGCATTTGGCCGGCGTCTGCGTCCATCCCAATCGCCGAGGTTTTCCCATATGACTACGTGATTCAATGCACCGAAGAGAGCCTGCGCAATCTCGGTGTGGAGCAGATCTATCTACAGCAGTTCCATGTGTGGACCGACGCCTGGATTGAAAGCGACGAGTGGCGCCGCGCAGTCGAGGATCTTCGCGCAAGCGGGAAAGTACGTTTTTTCGGCGTCTCGGTTTCGGAGCACGATCCTAACTCGGCGCTCCAAGCGGTACGCAGCGGAGTATTCAATGCGGTGCAGGTGATTTATAACATCTTCGATCAGACGGCGGAAGAAAAGCTTTTCCCGCTCTGTGTTGAGGAACGAGTGGGCGTACTGGCGAGGGTGCCGCTGGATGAGGGAGGATTGACTGGAACGATCACCGAAGAGATTCGGTTTGAGCCCGGCGAATTTCGAGAGTCTTACTTTCGGGGAGACCGCAAGAAGCAAGTTGTGGAGCACGTGGAGGCACTGCAGCGGGAGCTCGAGAATGCACCCGGTAGCCTGGCTGAAATCGCTCTCCGTTTCTGCCTGTCGAATAAAGCAGTGACTTCGGTCATTCCGGGTATGCGGCGGGTTAAAACGGTGGAGAGCAGTTGTCGGGCCAGCGCGGCCGGCATGTTAGACGCGCGGACCCTCGCAATTCTCAAACGGCACGCCTGGAATCGGAATTTTTACGAATAGCTGGGAAAAGAAAAAAAGGGGAAAGATCAGGCTGCCCCGGTTTTTTACCAGACGCGGCAGGCGTGAACATTCACCATCGGTTGGCCCGCCTGGCAGCCGAAGGCTGCCGCGAACTGGGTGAGATTCGACACTACGCCGTTGATCCGGTACTCGAGCGGCGAATGCGGATTGGTGATGGCCATCATGCGCTTGACTTCCGGACGTTCTTCTCCACAAGCCCACTGCGCCATGCCTACAAAAAAGCGCTGATCGGGTGTTAAGTCTTCAAGCGGCTTGAGATCCTGGCCGGCGGTCGCATGTTTCCAAGCAAGATAGGCCAGAAGAGTGCCACCCAGATCGGCAACGTCTTCGCCTAAAGTAAGGCTGCTGTTGATGTGAATATCGTCTACGACTACATACTGGGCGTATTGATTGCGGACACAGGCCACGCGCTGTTCGAAAGATTTGGCGTCGGCCGGCGTCCACCAGTCACGCAGATTGCCTTGCGCATCAAACTGGCGGCCTTCGTCATCAAAGGCGTGAGTTGGTTCGTGGCCCATGGTGGCGCCGGTGTTGCCGAAATTAGGCGCGGCATCGGATTTGGGATCGAATAGGGGAGGCTGCAAGACGCCTGCCGGGAAGTTAATGTCGTTGGTCTGCGGATCGTAGTAGGCGTTGACGGTCGGCGGCGTCATGTGCCATTCAGCCCTGTCTACGGGATGGCCAATTTTCTGCAACTGGCGATTCACTTCGTATTCGGCGGCGCTGGTGGCGTCAGCGTGGAAGTCATCGGCGGTGACGTGCACTGAGGCATAGTCGCGCCACTTATTGGGATAGCCAACTTTGTTGACGAGGGCGTGAAGTTTTTCAAGCGCCTGTTGTCGGGTGATATCGCTCATCCAGGAAAGATTTTTGAGATCGTCTCCCATCTCGGCTTCAATTTGCTGGATCATTCGCTGGGCATCCGCTTTCGTTTCCGGAGCAAAAGTCCTCGCGACGAAGACCTGTCCGAGGGCGTCACCGAGTTGCTCGTCGACGAGCCGGGTGCATTTTTTCCAGCGGGCGGGCAGCTCTTTCGCGCCAGCTAAATATTGGCTGTAGAAGGCAAAGTTCTCCTGGACAAAAGGGGAGGAAAGAAAAGGCGCCTGCTCGTGAACCAGGTGCCAGCGCAGATAAGCGCGCCAATCGGCCAGCTTATGGCTGGTGAGCTGAGCGTTCACGGCTTCGAAGAATTTCGGTTCAGCCACGTTGATATTTTCGAAAGCCGGCGCGCCTACCGCTTTCAGATAGACGTCCCAGTCGAAGGCGGGCGTGAGGCGGAGTAGGTCAGCGCGGCGCATCTTGTGTTTGAGATTGTAAGGATCGCGTTTCTGAACGCGAGTGAGGGACGCCTGAGCGAGCGACGTTTCAATGGCGAGAACGGTTTTAGCGTCGGCTTGGGCGTCGGGGTTCGATTCGCCGAGCAACCCGAGCATGCGCGCCACATGATCGACATAACGCTGCCGGATTTCGATTGATTTAGCATCGGTTTTCAAGTAGTAATCGCGGTCGGGCAGACCAAGACCACCCGCGCCGGCTTCCGCCATTTGTTGCGAAGAGTTATCGAAGTCCGGCGAGGAATTGAAGTCAAACAGGACGCTTGCGCCCAAACTTTGGCGGTGGCTAACGGCCACGTACGACGCCATGTCGTCCACGGAATTCAAATTGGCGATGCGCGCCAGCAAGGGTTCAAGAGGTTTTGGGCCGGCGCGCTCAACAGCGCCCTCATCCATGCAGGCGTGGAAGTAGTCACCGATTCTTTGCTCATTGCGATTGCGCGAGGCGCCCGCTTGGGAAGTGGTCTGCAGTATACCCCAGAGAAATCGTTGATTATCGTTTCCCAACTTCGCATAGACATCCCAAGCGGCCTGATCCGGAGGCATCGGATTCTGTTTGATCCAATTGCCGCAAGCATATTGGTAAAAATTGACGCACGGATCGGCAGTTTTATCCAAAAAACCCGTATCCAACGCAGGCGTTTGCGGGAGCGCAGTGAGGGGGGATTGCTGTCCGAAACAGGGCGCTGAGATAGTTCCAAAGAGGAGGATGAGGCTCGCGAGACGCATGAAATAAGACTAAACGCTTTGGGCAATCCAGGCCAAGAATTTTTCACTGCCTGCAGTAACAGGCAGGGCGATGATTTCGGGCAGATCGTAGCTGTGGAGCTCCGTGAGGGCCGCAGCCAGGGGTGGAAAGCGATCGGTGGTGGTTTTAGCGAGCAAGAGATATTCGGCTGCGGTTTGGACATCGCCCTCCCAGCGGAAGACGCTCTGCATTGCGGGGAGCACGTTTACGCAAGCCGCTAAGCGCCGCTCGACGAGCGTACGCGCCAATCGCAGAGCTTCCTCTTCAGTGCTGCAAGTGCAAAAAACTATTGTTGCCTTCGTCATTTTTTCGCTACACCTCTGGACCTTTACTGACAACAAGACTATAAAGGAATGTAAGGACACTCATGCCCGACATGCTACGTCAGTACCTACGACCTCTGGCCGCGCTTGCTGCGCTCGTTGGCCTAGCGGCATACGCCGCCATTATGTTGCGCGGTCCGCAGGGCATCAAGGCCTGGACCGAGAAACGTCACGAGATCCAATCGCTGGAAGAGCAGAACGCGAATCTGCAACGAGATATCAACGCTAAGAAGGAACGGATTGAAAAGCTGAAGAATGATCCGGCGACTCAGGAATTGGAACTGGAGAAGCTCGGGTTGGTACATAAGGATGATACGCAGTTCAAGGTTGCGGGGAAGCCGGGGGCGGCTTCGAAGAAGTAATACGTTTTAAGAGGCATTGGTCCGGGCGGCAGTTAAAGTTGTGCACCGGTTTCCGGTCGAAGACATGCCCGGATGAGAGTGGCAATTTGGTCTATGGATGCCGGGTCGGCGAGCAGAACGCGGTGGGGTAGCCAGAAGGCGTCTTTCAGGCATTGCTCGGCAACCGGACACGACAGTACGCGGCAGCTAGCTCTTCGATAAAGCTCGTTTTGATACAGCGTGTGCGGATAGAACGGCGTACAGGGCACGGCCGCTGCGCGCAATGACTGACAAATGCGATCGCGGGTTTCTTCATTCCTGGCGCGCCCTGCCAATAAGTAAAAAGAATTCGCGGTAGCGCCGGTGGGCTCCTTTTGCCAGGCGATGTCGCTTGGGAAAGCCTTCAGGCGGGCGGCGTTCTGGCTGCGCGTAAGAATCTGGCCAGGCAAGCGTTCAAGCTGGGCCAATAGCACGGCGGCTTGAAAGGCGGTCAGGCGAAAATTGGTGCCTAGGTTGTAATGTTCGTAGAAGGGGCGTCCGGGAAGGCGTCCGCAGTTGGCAATAGAACGTGCACGCGCGGCGAACTCGGGGTCGGATGTGACGAGCATGCCACCTTCACCGGCGCTCAAAACTTTACCGTTCTGAAAGCTGAAGGATCCAACCAGACCGAAGCTACCGGCGCGTTGGCCACACCATTCGGCGCCCTGGGCGTGCGCGGCATCTTCCAAAAGCGTCAGGTGGTGCTCCTGGCAAATCGTACTTAGAGCAGCCATGTCGCAGAGGACACCACCGAAATGGACGGCCATGATGGCCTTAGTTCGGTTAGAGATCGCATTTCTAACCTGCGCAGGGTCGATATTAAACGAAAGAGGATCGATATCGACGAAGACCGGAACCGCTCCGACACGCGAGACGGCGGTGGCGGTGGTTATGAACGAAATCGCGGGAACAATGACCTCATCGCCCGGACCGATGTCGAGAACCGTCAGCGCCAGTTCGAGCGAGACTGTTCCGTTGAAGGTGCTGACGCCAAATGACGAATGCTGGAAGCGGGCGAACTTTTCTTCAAATTCGGCAACAAAGGGATGAAAGCCGCCCCACTGCGGACTGGCCAGGACCTGGCAAAGCAATTCGGCCTCGCGCTCACCGGCTTGCGGCCACGAAGGTATGTGCATCGACCACTGCCTTTCAGTTTAGACAAGTGCCAGAATTGGGGTGGATGTCGGTTTACGAAGAGCGCCGCGAAGATCTCGAGAAATATGAGTTCATGATGGGCCGGGAGCGCGGCAGGCTGGCGGTTACGCTAGATTGCATTACGGATGCGCTGGTTCTGGTCGGACAACATGGCGTTTATTGCCAAAGCGTACG
The DNA here is from genome assembly GCA_036272575.1 of Bryobacteraceae bacterium. Classification (GTDB taxonomy): domain Bacteria; phylum Acidobacteriota; class Terriglobia; order Bryobacterales; family Bryobacteraceae; genus Bog-105. The sequence continues at coordinate 15,644 of DATAYL010000068.1, forward strand.
GCAACTGGGCAAGCCGGCGATGGACATTCAGCTGATTAGCAAGAGTTTGGCGGATGCAAAGGAACTGATTACAAGCGTATTGGAAAGTTCCAAAGCGTCGAAAAACAATGGGCCGGCGATAAACGCCGATGAAAATATCGCTCCACCAGGGACCTAGAGATTTAGCAGGAAGGGGTTCCGCTGTTTTTCGCGGCCTAGGGTGGTTTGCGAACCGTGGCCTGGAATTACGACCGCTTCGTCGGGCAGGTCCATCAATTTAGCTTTGATCGACTTCAGGATCTGGCGTCCGTCGCCGCCCGGTAGGTCGGTACGTCCGATTGAATCCCGGAATAAAGTATCGCCGGCGATGAGTTTGTTTTCGGTGGGTATCCAAAGACACTGACTGCCCGGTGTGTGTCCGGGGGTTTCGAGGACGTGGAATTCAGCAGCCCCTAGCATCAGCACGTCGCCTTCGGCGGAGGCGTGATCGATTTCCGGGCGGGGCGGCGTTTCGACTCCGAGCCAGCCGGCTTGCATCTCAAGCATGTCGAGCAGCAGCTTATCGCGGCCGTTCATGTAAATGGGAGCGCCGGAAATTTCGCGCAGATGCTGGGCCCCGGCCACGTGATCGATATGGGCATGGGTGATCACAATCGCTTTCACCTGAAGCTGGTGCTTTTCGAGAATAGCCGAAATGTCTGCGATATCGCCGCCCGGGTCGATGACGATAGCTTCGCGTGTGCTTTCATCGCCAAAAACGGAGCAGTTGCACTGCAAGAGTCCTACGGGCAGAACGACGTGGATCATAAGCTCGCCTTCATGGTAGCCGGAGTTTGTCGCCGTATCGAGCAGGGAGGCGGGTGGGACGCCAACTGCGGTTGAGCCAGATATGGCGCGTATTGCCGTCCGCCAGGAGACGTTCGGGATCGAGCGAGCGAATGCGGTAGGAGAATTCGACGAGTTTGTCGGTCGACTTACGAATACTGGTTTCCACGCAAATTTCCTGGTCGTACCTGGCCGGACAAATGTAGCGGCAGTTCGCTTCCACGACGGCCAGATACAGACCCTCGGAATGCTCAAGCTCTTTGTAATGCAGGCCCAAAGAACGCACAAGCTCGACGCGGCCGACCTCCATCCATACGAGGTAGTTTGCGTAATAAACCACGCCCATCTGATCGGTCTCCGCATAGCGAACGCGAAAACGGCTCTCATGGGCTGCCGGCCCTTTCTGCTGCTGTTCCACCCTCCAAAGATAGCGAGGAAGAGCAGCAGTGCTTACCCTTGCTAGCATTTGGTCATGCGGGTTAGGGTTTTGTTTTTTGGCGTGCTGAAGGATCTGGTCGGTTCCGCCGAAGAGAGCCTGGTCATTGCGCCCGATTCGACGCTCGAAACACTGTTTGAAAGCTATGCCGAACGGTTTGCAACCTTGCGCGGCAAGCGTCCGTCGATCTTATTTGCGAGGAACGGGGAGTTTTCTAAACCGGACACCATGTTGTGCGACAACGATGAGGTCGCATTCCTGCCACCCGTTAGCGGCGGATCGAGCGGCGAAAACAAGCAATCGGACGAATACATTTTCGCGATCACACGTCAGCCGATCGACTCAGCGGAGCTGGCCAGTAGGTTGAAACGCCCGGAGGACGGGGCTTGCGTGATCTTCGAGGGGATTGTGCGGAACAACAGCAAAGGCCGTGCAACCGCATACCTCGAGTACAACGCCTACGAAGAACTGGCGCTGAAACAGATGATCCGTATCGGGCGGGAAATCGCGGATCAACATTCGATCGGGCGCATTGGCATCGTTCACCGATTGGGGCGACTTGCAATCGGCGAAGCAAGTGTGGCGATTGTCGTCACGTCACCTCACCGCAAAGCTGCGTTTGCCGCGGCGCTCGAGGGCATTGACCGTCTGAAGCGGGAAGTTCCGATCTGGAAGAAAGAGTTTTTCGAAGACGGAGAAGAGTGGGTAGAGGGCGAGTGGGGCCCGGACCTCGCTCAGCAGCACAACTAAACATGCAAGCCGGTGGTGTTCGTCAGTTGAGGCTTGCCCTGCCGCTGGCGGTTTGCCTGGCCATGCAGGTTCAATTCGGACAGGCCCAGTTTAAACCTGCCGACCCGGCGCAACAATCCCGACCGCCGCTCCAGCCGCTACCGCAAAAAGGACCCGGTGATACGCCCACGTTTGCGATTAAGGTGAACCTGGTTCGTGTTCTCGTCACAGTGCGGGATTCGAACGGCGCGCTGCTTGCGAATTTAACCAAAGAAGATTTTGCAATCGAAGACAGCGGCACTCCTCAGGAGATCGCCGTTTTTGAGCAAAACACATCGTATCCGCTTTCGGTTGCCGTGCTGATGGATACCAGCGCGAGCGTACAAAACGATCTGCATTACGAGGCGGAATCAGTGCTTAATTTCATTCCGGCTTTGCTCGGGTCAGGCAATCCGGAAGACACGTTTGCGATCTTCACTTTCAATTGGAGAACGAGCCTGGAATCTGATTTCTCCAGAAGCAAGAAGCGGGCCGAACGAGTGTTGCACGGACTACGAGGGGAAGGCGGGACGTCACTCTACGACGCGGTTTACCTGGCAAGCGACGCCCTGACAGGACGCGAGGGGCGCCATGTCCTGGTGGTGGTTACTGACGGCGGGGACACGACCAGCTATAAGCATTACGGTGAGGCGCTGGCGGCCGCGCAGCGAGCTGATGTCGTGCTGTATCCGATTGTGGTGATTCCGATTGCGGGCGATGTGGGCCGCAACATGGGCGGCGAACACGCGTTGGCCACGCTGGCCTCGTCTACCGGGGGCCGCATTTTTTATCCGCAAGGGTTCGATCGCCTGAACCAGGCATTTGCCGACATTATCCGAGAGCTACGCACTCAATACCTGCTGGGTTTTTATCCGCAAGAGGTGCGGGAGGAGCCCCGGCGCTATCACCCGGTAACGGTAAAAGTCAAAAACGCCGCGTTGCGCGTGACCGCGCGGGATGGTTATTACGAACCGTAGGGAGGAACAGGCTCTGTCCACACGCCAAAGATCGGCTTGGGACAGAGAAGTCTGTCCCAATGGTGTGTTGAACTGAAGTTATGAGTGAGTTCCTGGATGCGGCAATCGAAATTGCTGGCGAAGCAGGGCAAATTCTGCTGGCGCATCGCGGTGTGTCATTCGAATTGAAGGGTGATTACGACTTGGTTACCGCCGCGGACCGGGCTAGTGAGCAGCTGATTGTGAAGCGGCTGCGGGAGCGATTTCCGCAACACGGCATAGTGGCGGAAGAAGGCGGGCGGGCGGAGATGCAGGCCGAGAAGCGATGGTATGTCGATCCGCTCGATGGCACAACGAACTTCGCGCATGGCTTCCCGATGTGGAATGTAACGCTGGCGCTGGCCGACAAGGACGAAGTAATTGCCGGAGTGGTATTTGACCCGCTGAATCGTGAGTTGTTCGCGGCCGAACGTGGCGGAGGGGCTCGGCTTAACGGGGCTCCGATTCATGTCAGCAAAGCGTCGTCGCTTGGCGATTCGCTGCTCTCGACCGGTTTCCCGAGCCGCAAGCGGCATCAGAACGTCAACATACATTTCTACTATCAAATCGCGATGATGAGCCATGGCGTGAGACGCGGAGGATCGGCGGCTATCGATCTTGCGTATACGGCGTGCGGGCGGCTGGAAGCGTTCTGGGAATTCGGGCTTAATCCGTGGGACATGGCGGCGGGAAGTTTGCTGGTCGAAGAAGCGGGCGGCACCGTCAGCGGCATGCAGGGCGAGGGGTACGATGTGAACGGGCGCTACGTGGTGGCAGACAACGGGCTGGTTCACGGCGAATTACTGGATCTGTTCGCCGACATCTTCGCGGGAAATTATCAGCACGAAATGCCTGGTCTGCCGGCGCCGGAATGGGAACTGCATCGTGGCTGAGATACCGGCAGTTCCGTTGACCCTTGAGGGCTCGTACGCACTGCATCAAATGTTCCGATTGCGACGGCGGGAGTGGCGGAAGCTGGCGTTGGCGCGGAAACAGGAAATCCTGAGGCCGGCAGTCGAACTTCTGAGCCGGCTCGAAACGGGCTCGAAAACAAATCATCCCAGCCAATCCGCGCTTTATTCTCAAATCGGTCACAAGGGCGACTTACTGTTTCTTCATTTCCGCGATGCTCTCGAAGACGTGCATCGTGCCGAACTGTCGCTGGCGGCGCTCGAATTGTCCGATTACCTGGAGGTTACTCACTCCTACCTTTCTGTTACTGAACTGGGCTTGTATGAATCGAGTGCCAAGACATATGGGCAAATGATCGAGCGCGGACTGGAACCGCATTCGGCTGAATGGAAGGCTGGGATCGCAGAGGTGACGGAGCGGCAGCAGGCGGCAATGGCGTCGCGCCTCTATCCGGAGATCCCGGCGGCAAAGTATCTGTGCTTTTATCCTATGGATCGGAAGCGGGCGGAGGAGAAGAACTGGTACACGGTACCGATGGACGAACGCCAGCGCATGATGCACGACCACGGTATGATCGGGCGACGCTATGCCGATTCGGTGCGTCAGATCATCACCGGATCGATCGGATTTGATGACTGGGAATGGGGTGTGGACCTGTTTGCGGAAGATCCGCTCGTCTTCAAGAAGCTGATTTACGAGATGCGCTTCGATGAGGTCAGCGCAGTCTACGCGCTATTTGGAAAGTTCTATCTCGGGATCAGAACTCCGGCATCGGAACTCGGCACGCTGCTCGACCCGGAAGCAGGCTGATTCGATCGCACCTTCTATTTACAGCGAGCATGTCCAAACCATTGAGAATGGTACGCTTATTATTCGTAAATGCGTACTGTCGACCTGATCCACCGTAAGCGGGATGGCGAAGAGCTGTCGCCTGAAGAAATCCAATTTCTTATTAATGGCTATACCAGCACTGAAATTCCCGATTACCAGATATCCGCGTTTCTGATGGCTGTCTATTACTCGGGAATGACGGACCGGGAAGTCAGTGTTCTGACCGAGGCCATGATGAACTCCGGTTCGATTGTGGACTTGTCTGCCGTACCGGGCGTTAAGGTTGACAAGCATTCGACGGGAGGAGTCGGGGATAAGACCAGCCTGATCGCTTCGCCGATCGCTGCGGCCGCGGGTGTGATTGTGCCGATGATTTCGGGTAGGGCGCTGGGGCACACGGGCGGCACACTCGACAAGCTTGAATCGATACCAGGTTTCCGCACCGATCTTTCGATCGATGAGTTCCGTGACTTGCTTTTGCAGCATGGGCTGTCTTTTATCGGGCAAACGCCGGAAGTGGTGCCGGCCGACAACAAGCTTTACGCGCTGCGGGATGCTACCGCAACGGTTGAATCGATTCCGTTAATTGCATCTTCCGTTATGTCGAAGAAGCTGGCGGTGAGCCTGGATGCGCTGGTGCTCGACGTAAAGGTTGGTTCCGGCGGTCTGGTGAAAAAGCAAGTGGAAGCGCGGCGCCTGGCGCAGATGATGGTGGGCATTGGGCGGCGGCTCGACAAACGAGTGCAGGCGTTGATTACCGATATGAGCCAGCCGCTCGGTTACGCGATCGGCAATGCGCTAGAGGTGATGGAAGTTTCGCAAACTTTGCAGAATGCGGGGCCGGCCGATCTGACGCGGATTTCGCTCGAACTGGCGGCGCGGATGATCTTCCTCGGCAAGATTACGAAGACGCTGGAAGAGGCGCGTGAGCTTGCTCAATCGAAACTGCTGGACGGCTCCGGATTCCAGAAGCTACGGGAAGTGATTGCGGCGCAAGGCGGCAATCCACAGGTGCTGGACCGGTTCGAATTGCTGCCGAACGCCACTGGTGCGCAGGAGATCACGACTAGCCGCGGCGGTTACATCAGCGGGATCGACGCCGAGTTGATCGGGCAGGCCTCAGCTATGATCGGCGCTGGGCGAAACACGAAAGAAGACTCGATCGATCCGGCGGTGGGCGTGATCCTCGAAGTCAAAGTCGGTCAGAAGATCGACGCCGGCAGCATTCTTTGTCGCATTTATTACACGGGGGATGAACACCTGGAAGACGCGGCCGCGCTGGTAGAAGATGCCTTCAAGATTTCGCAGCAGCCGGTGGATGAGCGCGATTTAATCCTTGAAGTTGTGAGCTGATGTTCGAGGATCGCGCCTAAAAGGCAGATGGCAAGATTTGACGGCCTGATCGGGCTGATTGCCATCATTTTTTCGGGGTACCTATTCTCGACCAATCGCCCGGCCATCCAGCGGCGCGTCATCATCTGGGGCTGCCTGCTGCAATTTGCCTTCGCGTTTCTGGTTCTTAAGACGGGATTCGGCAAAATTTTTTACGCCATCAGCCTGTTTGTGAATGCGCTGCTGAATTACACGACCGCGGGCTCGAGCTTTGTGTTTGGAGACAAGCTCGGCGTTCGCACGGATCAATTTGGCGTGATTTTCGCGTTTGACGTGCTACCGATCGTTATCTTTCTTTGCTCGTTATTTGCCATCCTCTACTATCTCGGCATTATGCAGGTTTTTGTGAAGGGGATGGCAATTTTCATGCAGCGCTTCATGGGTACAAGCGGCGCCGAATCGACCTGTGTGGCGGCAAGCATTGTGATGGGGCAAACGGAAGCGCCTGTAACCATCCGACCGTTTCTGGAGAGCCTCACGGAATCGGAACTCTTCACGGTGATGACGAGCGGCATGGCGCATGTATCCGGCGCGGTAATGGCGGCTTACGTGGCAATTGCAGGCGTTTCGATTACGCACTTGCTGACGGCGGTTCTCATGACAGCACCTGCCACGCTAATGCTGGCGAAGATGTTTGTGCCGGAAACCGGGTCTCCGCTCACCGCTGGAACCGTGAAGGTCGAGGTGGAAAAACCGGGCGTAAACCTGATCGATGCAGCCGCACGCGGCGCCGGAGACGGGCTGCATCTAGCGCTGAATATCGCGGGAATGCTAATTGCGTTTCTTGCGCTGATCGCGATGGTGAATGGCGGTCTTGCCTGGGTACACAGCTATTTGCATTGGATTCCTGCTTCGCTCCAGCAGATTCTCGCGTTTTTGTTTGCGCCGGTGGCCTGGGCGTTAGGCGTGACCTGGCGCGACTGTGCCACGGTCGGCAATTTGTTAGGCACACGGATGATCTTGAACGAGTTTGTGGCGTTTGTGGATCTCGGAAAGGTAAGGGCGCTGCTCCAGCCGCGCTCGTTCGTCATCGCGACCTTTGCGCTCTGCGGATTTGCCAATCTCAGCTCGATTGCGATACAGATTGGCGGCATTGGTGCTTTGGCGCCGTCGAGAAAATCGGATCTGGCACGGCTCGGATTGAAGGCTATGTTCGTCGGTACGCTGGCCAACTTTATGTCGGCTTGTATTGCTGGGATACTGCTGTAACGAGCCGGCGCATTCCCGAGTCCCATGTGCTTGAATGATAGAAACGCTGTCAGGAAGTCGTTGACATTGGGTCTGCTGTGCGTGGCTGCGCTGGCTCCGCTGGTGGAGTTCGCAGCCGAGGCGCAAAGTCCTGATCTCAATGGCGACAGCATCATTCAACATTTGAATCAGACGATTGCCTGGTACGGGCACATTACGTCGGAAGATCAGTCCGGCACCTTCCCGCAGAATGTCGTGTTGCAGGATAATGTCCGTCAATCCTCGGCGCAGGCCGTACAGAAGGCGTTCGCATTCGCCCAAGCGGAAGCAGCACTGCTTGTCAAACAGAAGACCAAAGCCAATGCTGCTCCGGGCAAACGAGATGCCTCGACGGCTAACCTGGCGCAGGTTGCGGATCAGGCGAATCAAAGGATTGCAAAGCTGCAGAGCCAGATCGACGATCTGAATCAGCAGATTGCCAAAACTTCTAAACGGAAACAACTTGCGACTCTCAATTCGCAGAAGGCGGCACTAGCGGCAGATCTCGATTTTGCGAGGATGACCCAGGCCTCGCTGAAGGAAATGCTTTCGTTTAGCAACACAACTGAAAGCGCTGGGGGGTTGGTTGGACAGATCAATCTGCTGGCCAGCTCAGCTAATATCTCGGCAGCGCTTGCCAACAATTTTCCAGCCGCAAGTACACGTCCGGCGGCCAGCAACGTGAGTGCATTTCATCCGGAGACAGCCGGTATTTTCGGATTGCTCAGCAACACATTCAGCCTGCTTCGTATCAGGAGCGACATTGGCTCACTGATCAGCGATACGGGCAATTTGCACACAGCAACATTAGCTCTGGCCGCACCGTTACGCGCCAAGACCAAATCACTCGTGCTACAAAGCGACGCGCTGGCCCGCGCTACGGCCGGTGAAACTGATCCAGTCAAGCTCAATGCGGCTCGCCAGGAACTGCAAAGCATGACAGCGCAGTTCAAAGCGCTCAGCGGCCCAACGCTCTACCTGATCGAGCAAGGCATCGCTTTGCACAATACGGCGAATGGGCTGGCGCAATGGAATGACGTGATCGGCAGCCAACTGCACACGTCACTCGGCTATCTGGCATTTCGTTTGGGAACAGTTTTAGCAGCAATTGCGCTTCTGCTGATTATTTCCGAAGTCGTCCGACGGGCAACATTCCGGTATATCCATGAAACCCGCCGGCGCAGACAGATCGTTTTGATGCGCCGGGTGATCGTCGCCAGCGTGACCACGTTGATCGCAGTGCTGGCCTCGGTGAGCGGCATTGGCTCTTTCGCGACGATGGCGGGCTTCGTTACCGCGGGACTCGCAGTGGCGCTGCAGAACATTATTCTTTCCGTGGTCGCATATTTTTTCCTGATTGGCCGATACGGCTTGCGCACGGGTGATCATGTCACAGTCACCAATCTCACTGGAAAAGTGATTGAGGTCGGCCTGGTGCGGTTTTACCTGATGGAACTCGCCGGAACGGGAAGCGACATGCATGCCACGGGTCGAGTAGCGGTATTTTCGAACTCGGTGATCTTTCAGCCGGCCGCACTTATCAAACAGGCGCCCGGAACCGAATATGCCTGGCACAGCGTTTCAGTTACTCTGGCTGGTGATCCAGTGCTGGAGGACGTAAGAAAGCGTGTAACAGGAGCAGTTGACGAAGTGTACACGAAATATCGAAGGGCGATCGAGCAGCAGCAGGAAATCTTCGAGAAAACCGCCAATATACAGTTAGCAAATCTCGCACCGGTTAGCCGCGCTCGCTACACCGATCAAGGCGTTGAGGTGCTTGTCCGTTATCCGGTGGAGCTTTCGGAGATGTCGGAAGTAGATGAAGAAGTGATCCTGGCGGTGATGCACGAAACGCAGAAAGCGCCGGCGCTACAACTTGCGGCCGGCGGCTTTCCGAAAGTAATCACGGCGACCTAGAATTCATGGCGAGAAGAAAAGAGACGCAAACGGCAGTCGATCTAGTCGGCGCGGCGACTCCGTTGCGGCCAGAAATCGGAGTGGTACTCGGGAGTGGATTAGGCGGATTTACGCAGGCTCTCGATAACGCCGTGCGCATCCCTTATGCCGAGCTGTCCGGCTTTCCGGTATCGACAGCCACTGGGCACGCTGGCGAACTGGTAATCGGCACGCTGATGGGAGGTCAAACGCCGCTAGCGGTTCTCTCTGGGCGCTTTCATCTCTACGAGGGATACACCGGGGAGGAGACGGTGAGCGGCGTTCGCCTGCTTCATGCGCTCGGCGTCCGGAAACTCGTTCTCACTTGCGCCGCCGGCGGACTAAATCTCGACTTCGCCCAAGGCGCACTGGTTTTAATATCGGATCATATTAACCTACAGGGTTCCAATCCGCTGGTCGGCGAAAATGACGAGACGCTTGGATCGCGTTTCCCAGATATGACGGAAGCCTACTCGAATCGTCTCAGACGGATCGCCGTCGATACGGGGCGCGGGCTGAACATTTCTCTACACGAAGGCGTTTATGCCGCTATGCTCGGCCCAAGCTATGAAACGCCTGCCGAGATCCGTTTTCTGAAGACGATTGGCGCTGATCTAGTGGGTATGTCAACGGTGGCGGAAACGATCGCGGCCAATCACCTCGGTATGGAGGTTTTAGGCATCGCTTGTGTGACGAACCTAGCTGCGGGGCTTGGGGCCGGCAAGCTGATTCACAGTGAGGTACTCGAAATAGCGCAACGGGTTTCCGGAAAGCTTGTCGAGTTGCTCACCAACCTTATTCCTCGAATAGCAGGTTCCTGAAACTCGCATGAGCGACAGCTTAGTTCTCTTTGATATTGATGGCACGCTATTACGGGGCGCCGGGCCTCATCATAAACGTGCACTGATCGAGGGAATTCGCCGTGTTACCGGCCTTGAGACGACGCTCGACGGCATTGACACCGCGGGTATGCTCGACCGCGATTTAATCACGGCGATGTTGACCGCCGCTTATTCTTCAATGACGGATGACCTCACCAGCATTATGCAAGGATGCCAGGACGCTTACCTGGCGGACTGCGCCGCGGATCTTTCACCATTCCTATGCCGCGGCGTTGTACCTCTGTTGCAACGTCTGCAGAACGCAGGGGCGCCTTTGGGCCTCGTCAGCGGCAATCTGAGCGCCATCGGCTGGAAAAAACTGGAGCTTGCCGGGATTCATTCGTTCTTTTCGGTTGCGGCTTTCGCCGAGGACGGGCACACGCGAGCGGAGCTGGCCAGGATAGCGGCGGCTCGCGCCTGCGAGGCCGGAACAATAAATGCCACGACCTGCATTTCCTTGATTGGGGATCATGCTAACGATATCGCGGCTGCCAAAGCCAACGGTTTTCGATCAATTGCCGTCGCTTCCGGGGTTACGCCGTACGAAGAACTCGCAGCTCTGCAGCCGGATATAGTGGTGCGTCATCTGGAAGAACTGAATTTCCTTAACCTGCTTTGATGGTGAGTTGCGGGCGTGCACCTTTCGCCTTCGCCGGCCTACGCGGTCCTTACTGGGCGGGCTTCTCCAGCGGCTCACCCAAGGGAACCGGCGTGCCGAAGTGAGGCCTGCCGAGCTCGTTCCAGGTAAATCGCTGGATACGCGGCGAACGGAAATTTTTGCAGCCCTCGCCCGGCGCCGGGTTGGCATGATAAATGATCCAGTCCTGCTGGCCGTTGGGGGATTTGAAGAACCCATTGTGTCCGGGCCCAAAAGCTTGGGAGGAAGGATCGGTACTGAGGAACGGATGCTTAATCTTGATCCAGCTCTTTGCATCGAGAGGATCGGCGTCTAGATTCGCCTCAAGCACGCCAAGCGTGTAGAAGTCGGTCCAGCAACCGGATGCCGAGAAGACGATAAACATTTTGTTTGCGTGGGAGATAAATTCCGGGCCCTCATTCACATTTACGTGCCTGCCGGGAAGATTGCCGTGCTCCTCCCAGGGAAAAGTGGGCTTGGAGATCAAGGTGCGTGGCGAATCGATCGTCCAGGGATTGCTCATATGAGCGATGTACAGGTTCTGCTCACCGTCTTTTGCTCCGGGCCAGCCGGACCATACGAGATAGTGCTGACCACGAAGTTCGAAGCTGGTCGGGTCGATTGCCCACCGGTCAGATAAATCACTGATCTTGCCTTTGAAGGTCCAAGTGCCTTCGATGGGGTCATCGTTGCCATTCTCGACGACGTAGATGCGATGTGACGCGTTGTCGCCTGCATCGGCGGCGAAATAGATGTACCACTTTTTACCCCAACGATGGAGCTCTGGGGCCCATAAGTCTTTCGACCAGGGATGTCCCGGTTCAGGAGTCCAAACGGCTTTCTTTTGTGCTTGACGGAGATCGGTAATGTCCGCCGTCTTGCGCAGGGTCAGATTGGTTGACGAAGAATTGGAGTAGTAGTAAAAGCCCTTCCACCAAACGACCCAGGGGTCGGGTCCGGTTTGCAGCAGCGGATCTGTGAAGGTTGCTTTCTGAGCCGTGTAGGCTTGCGGCGGCGCGGGAGCAACCTGGGCTGCGCCATTCAACGCTGCAAACAGCTTTGAGCAGACGAAAACCGCCATTATCCCTGACAGCTTCATTGAGCTAAATCTCATTGAGTAATTGTAAGGAACGCGTGAGGGACAGGATGTTACCGACGCGAGTTTAATGGCCCCGGCACCGATTTGCTGGCGACACTGAAGATCTCCCCCGCCAAGTCTTCTCCGCTTCTGCCGCCGAAAGCAAAGTGAGTTTGGTTTGCATCCTTAGCCAGTGGCGAAACCGGATTTATCCGTCGGATCAGCCAGGCTTCTGATTTGCCCGTGACGATCCGTTTGCCCTGTGGAGAAAGTTCGCGCAATTGCCAGGCTAATCAGATAATCTAGGGAGCCTCCCGGGAAAATTCCATGATGCTTAGATGGTGCTCGCACGAAGTCTCAAAGCAAGCTTCACAGCGATGGCCGTAGGTGGTAAGTACCGACGAAAATATATTGCTCCATGCCAGCAAACCGGGCAAAGAGGTATCCGTTATATAGTCCGTGGGTCTATGGGAGCAGACAAAACGAAAGCCGATCTTTTGCCTGGGACGCTGGACATGCTGGTTCTCAAAATATTGC
>DATAYL010000069.1:0-8307 GCA_036272575.1 Bryobacteraceae bacterium
CTATTTGCAAATGCATCTTATCGATTGCTGCAGTAAAAGGGAAGACTGTCGCGAATCATCACACTTTGAACCGTGCGGTTGCTTGCGGCGCGTCCAGTTCAACGTTGGCAATTCGCGCAGAACACGTTCCAGCAGCTCAAGAACTCTCGCGTTTTCTGAACCGTATCGAAAATGGGTCAGTTCTCGAAAGGCTGCTCCCAGTGGTCGATTACGAGGGCCTCAATGGGCGCTTTTTCGGAGTGCGGGCGCAATCCAAATTGTTCTTCGATGGCGGTACAAATCGAGATCTCGTCTACCGGAACAAGGCCGCCGTGCACAATCGGCCCTCTCTTAGCGCTTCGTCCTCGCCGTGTGACTGGAAAGCTCTTGCTGCTATTTTCGGCCGACCGCGATTACCTTCGACAATTCCGGTTGGCGAAGGTTAAGATCATCCTCGCGTACCGGCCTAGTTTCCGGATCGCCCGTCATGCGGGAGCGATCTTGGTTCTTGCCGTCAAGGTCGCTGTTCGTATTATAAAGTGCAGATCTCTCACCCGTTGTGTCAGTGGAAAACATGTCTCAAGAAAGACTCCATCTGTTCCAAACCTCTCTTCTGAGATGCAGAAGGAGGATCAGGATTGAAGTGCATAACGTCGTTCCGAATTTCTCCAATTAGGCTTAATCTTCTAGTAAACTCGGCTTTGTCCACAGAAACTTTTAAACGGCTCCAGATTTGGGGGCGCTCCATCAGCCGCACGTTCTCACCAAAGGTGAGGCGGCCGAAGTCCTTTTCCGCCAGCGCTCGGGAGTGCTGTTCCAGATGGCTAAGATCCTCCTCCTTCAAGCATGGATGGAGCCTGTTCCGAATCAGGCGTTCGATGGTCCCTATGCTCGCGAAAGCTTGCGACATGGATGCCAGCTCCGTAGCGAAGTCGGTCGCAGTTACAATCCCTGTGATCTTGCCGTTGTCTCTCACGAGAACGTAGCCATACTGCTCAACCTCGGGCAGAATCTTAAAGAGAGCATCAGTAGCATTGACAATCCTCGCTTCAATCATGCAATCCAGCACCGTCGAAGGTAGGGGCGATTGCATCGATCGCCTTGCAATCGACTCCCAGCTGATCATGCCCTTCACGTCTCGAGCACCTTGCATCACCGCCAGTTGAGAGTAGTTCTCGAACAGCATTAGTGTTGTAGCTTTGTCGAGTTTGTCGTTGACGGAAACGCTGACGACTCCTCTGTTAGCTGCAGCGAGGCTCGCAACTCGTACAATAGGATCGACGGAGAAGGTCACCGCCGCGTCCGTCGCTTCGGGAGTAGTCGTTTCTAAAGGAGCATTCAACGGCTCGGCAACTGCTTCGGCTGCCAAAGGTGACTGGTTCTGATCACTGAATGCGGGATCGACGATTGAATTGTCAGATGATACCTGCTCTTTAACAACTCGATCCAGACTTGGCTCAAGTGACTCCTGTGCGTCGCCATTCGGGGCAAGCCGGATTCGTACAAGACTATCTATCCAGGCCAGCTCGAAATCGGGAATCGTCACCAGACCGTGGGCGTCGAGAACTTTCCGAATCTTCTGGACTATGACGTAGCCACGCCTTTCCGAACCCGCCAGTTCCAGAAGACGCCGCACTCTGACGCGGTAGATGGGTCTGCCTTCTTTGAGCCTACTTTCCCAATATGCAGCAGCCTGTTCGATGTTCATGTCCCGATGATTGTTTGCACATCTGCGAGCATTCAGAAGCGGGCCAAGTGCCGAACTGCGCTGGTCCTGAGTTGTTCCCGAATCGTCGGCTACCCGGAAACTGGACTCGCCAGCTGCATAGATCGCCTGTGCCGGCCAAATATAGTTCTCCGGATCTGGAGCGTCAAGGAGTGCCATGGCTTGCTCCGGCAGAAGCCAATTTCCGAGTCGCACCCCGATCTTCTTCACGCCTTTCACCCGCCGAGTGCCGGCGGCAAGATCCCCACTGAGGAGGCCGCAATCAGAAGCTTCATAGGCAAGTCGGCGTACAGCACCGAGTCTTAAATTAACGGTGCGCGCTGCAAGTTTACGTGATTCGAGGTGGATCCGGTAGCGCAACACAACAGTCCGGTTAAACGACAGCCGCGGTTCAGAGCAGTACCATTCCACGAACTCGTCGATGGCATGCCGGTAGCCGCGTTGGGCATCGGCAGACGTCAGACTGTTTAGAACCGCTGATTTCGGCTGGTCCAGATCCGGCAGCCGCAACACGGCTTTCGGCGGAGCGCGGCGTTTCTTCTTCGGGTGCTGCTTTCGCATCTGTTCGCGGTCCTCCCAACCGCGAATCGATCATGCCCAAACCCAATTGACGGATAGCCCACATTACCGGGCAATGGCTCAAGTCAGCGTGATCACGGGTCGTCCTGTTAGTAAGTGCTCTCGTACCCCCCAATGCGAGCTTTTTCTTTTCGTTTGATTCTGGTGTGTACAGTGAAGAGTCGCTACGCTCTTATTTCAACTGGGTTTCGAGACTCCCTGGACATAGCCAGATCACGCGCTCATAGAGCGCTTGATCTGTTCGCAAATACGGTGCACAATGGACCCGGTGATATCGCGACTCCACTCTGAGAGCTCGCATAGGACTAGGCAGAGATTAGCCGATAATGCCCGTGATCCAGGAGCAAGCCGCACACAATCGCATCAGCCGTTACTAAACACTTGCCGAGTACTGTAGTTCCGTGCCGAATAGCTAGCGGAATGTTGATCATCGTCGAAACGCAAGCGAAGGCGCCCAGTTGCTTGCGCAGTACTCGATTCTGTTTTACGCAGATATTCAATCACATTTTGCCGCCGCTGATTCATCCAACCGCCATCACGATCAAGTGAAAGGGATCGAGAGCTTTCATTATCTGCTGATTGTCTCATCACAATTCAAAGCGAGACTTCGTCATGCTTCTGATTCGAGTTTTCGGGCCATACGCGATCAGGATCGCGGATTAGTACTCAGCGAGGGAGGGGTCGTCTCGATTCTGGAGGCGCGTTAACGAACTAAAAGTCGAGTCTGAGGCCGGCTTGTGCGCGACGGGCGTTCGTGCCGTCGGGAAATCCGCCGGAAGCATTGCCGATGCCGAGGCCGGAAACCGGATAAATGGTTCCGTGGCCGATACCGATAGGGCCGGTCCAGGTGGCGTCATAACCGGTGGTGTTTGCCCCCGTGTACGTGACGGTGTTGGTCACGTTAAAGCACTCAAATAACAGAGTGGCGCGGAACCTCTCACCGAACAGAAGCGTCTTCGAAAGCCGCGCATCCAGGCGAGTCGTATCGTTCGGCAGGCGGCCGGTGTTGATGCCGAGCCACGGCACAGCGCTGGTTCCGTTGAAGCCGGACAGATAGCCCGTATTTGCGATTCCGCTTGGATTCGAGAGAACATTGATCGTTTCTGTGTAGGGGAGCGGTGTCGCGATGGTGGTTATGGTAGACAATGACCAGCCATTCAGCGCAAGCCGATCCCAAAGACTGGTTCCGTGCGAGAACACGGGAGCCCAGACCCAGTTGATGACCAGGCGGTGACGCTGGTCGAGACTGCTGGTGCTTCTGATGCCGTTGTAATTTCCGTTGAAGATGGTGGGGCTGGAACTGCTGAAGAATTCGTTGTTGCTGATGCCGCCAAGGTTCGTATCGATGTCGTGCGACCACGTGTATGCCAGTGAAGCAAAGAAGCCATGCGACATCCGGCGCTGCACCTGAACCGAAAGGCCGCCGTAGTAGTTGTTGCCGCCGTTATCTACCTCGTACACGTGCGTATACGACTTGTTGAAGCGTTGCGCGAAGGTGTACACGGGAATCGTAAATGTTCCGATTTGCGTACCGCCTTGCGCCTTCAGAATCGAGTAGGTGTCGTAGACATTAGAAACCGTCGGGTAATTGGCGTCGCGCACAGAGAAGAACTGCGCGCCGCGCGACCACATATAGCTCGCCGTCACGCTGGTGTCTTTGTCGAGTTGCTGCTGAATGCCGAAATCAGCTTGCTCCGTGTAAGGAGTGCGTAACCCGGGACGCGCGAACTCGATGGTGCCGGCGCCAGACGTGGACAGTCCGGCGGCACTTAAAAGAATGGTCGGGAAGCTTGGATACGTCACTCCCGGGATTGATGAAGCCGGGCTCAAACTGATCGACTGCGTATAGTTGTTATTGGCACTAAACAGAGTTTGGATCAGAGCCGTGTCGTAACGCGAGAAATAGATGCCGTAACCGCCGCGCACCACGGTGCGGTTCTGATTCATGCTGTAGGCGAATCCGACGCGCGGAGCGAAGTCGAGATTGTCTTGTGCAATTCTCCCGGTCTCCGGGTAAGACGAATTCACGTACTGAGCAGGAGGCTGCGGAATCCAGTTCTTCTCGTAGCGTAAGCCGTAGTAGAGCGTCAGATTTGGGTTGACGCGGTATTGATCCTGCGCGTAGACTCCGATCATCGGTAAAGTAGTGTCGATGACGCGATTCCCGAATGTTTGGGAGAACGTCGAATAATCCGTTCCGCCCAGGCCGTAATCGAGAGCAAAGGCATTAGCATTGGAGAACGAGTAAGAACCGTTACCGTTGTTCAGCTCGTTATAGTAATCTTCGGTGCTCATAAAATCGACACCGAATTTGAAGTTGTGTTTGCCGACGGTGTAGCTCAGGTTATCGGCGCCTTCGAAACGGTTTTCGCTGGGATCGATGCGCGGCAGATAGTTCGCGAAGCCAATGGCCTGGCCGGCAACGCTCAGGGATATTGTTCCGATGTTCGGGTTGATGACCGAGTTGTTGACGGAATCGGCCTGGCGATCTTTGAACCAGCCGAAACGGGCTTCGTTCACGACGCTGCCGCTCGGAACGAAAACCCAGTCAGCGCGGCCATTGCGAACGTTCACATCGTCGTTGCCGTTACTGTTGAACGCGCCACCACTAGTGACGACTGCGCCGGTCTGAATGCCGTTCGGCGAGTTGAAGTGGACGTAATTGAAATCGAAGCTGACCGTGTTTTTGTCGTTCAGGTGCCAATCGATCTTGCCGAAGGCTGTCTGTTCGTCGGCAGTACGAGGCAAGGTGGCGAAGAAGGAAGGCAGCAGCTTGTTGATCCCTTGGCATTGCTGTGCGGATGCTGGATGGGCACCCGTTCCGCAACCCACCCACCTAGGCGTTCCGGAAGCGGCAGAGATTACGGACGGATTGATGATGCTGCTGACCAGCGGGAAATCGCGTAGTTGCTCTTCCGTATTGACGAAGAAGAACACCTTGTTCTTAATGATGGGGCCGCTGAGATCGCCACCTAACTGATTGCGAACCTCCGGCGGATTAACGCTGGCGAACGGATCACGCGCATTCAGCGTGCGGTTACGGAAGAACCAGAATCCGGAAGCGTGAAAGTCATTGGTTCCGCTGCGGGTGACAGTATTTACAACGCCGCCCATCGCGTTGCCGTACTCGGCAGAGTAAGAATCCGTGAGAACCTGAAACTCCTGAACCGCATCCTGAGAGATCTGGGTTGCAATGCGAGTTCGGCCGGCGTTTTCGTTGTAGTACTGATCGGTGGTATCGTTCCCGTCGATCAGGAAGGCGTTGCCGCCGGGAACTCCGCGGAAGCTTACATCGCCGAACGTGCCGTCGGGCACCACGCCGGGTGTGAGAAGAACAAACTGATCGACACGACGGCCGTTGATTGGATTGTTGTTGATCTGGGTCTGATCGATGGTTTGAGAAACATCGGTCTTAATGTTGTCAACTACGGGCGCCTGATCTTCAACTTCGACAGCGGTCGCGGCACTTTGCACAGTGAGCTTCGCGGGAAGGCTGACGTTTTCACCGACGTGAAGCGTGATATCGCGATCTTCGAAAGCAGCGAACCCGGGAGCGGTGATCATGACGGAATATCCGCTGTGCGGCTCGAGAGCGGACGCGTTGAACACGCCGCCACCTGTAGTTGTAAGTTCGCGGCGAACGCCTATGGATTTGTTTTCAACAACAACTTTCGCGCCAGTCACCAATGCGCCAGACGAATCCGTGACGACACCGCTGATTGCGCCGACACCGCCGGAAGTTTGGGCCAGGAGCGCGGAGGCGACTGCCGCAAGTAGACACACACTTTTCCAAAAGCTTCTAACCATGTATACCCCTGGAGGAAAGGCTAGCGTCTTGTAATGTCAATCGAGTTACAACTCGGTTAGAACTTTCTTGCGGTGCGGCATACTAATATGCCCCGGGGGCGTGGCGAGAACTGAGGACGCAGCAGCGATCCGTATTTATCAGCAGACCAGATCACACCTCGCAGTAATCACGGGTCGTAGAAATGGATCGAGGTGCAGAGCCGTCTTGCTGGGCCGTCCAGATCCAGCATCATCTCAGTTGCAAGGCGCGGATGTGTCCTGATAGACAGGTTTTCGCGCAGTCCGGGCACAATGCGGTTCCACTTCTCCGATCCGCCGACTTAGGTGGCCAAGTAGAGGGTCGCGACTGAGAACGTTTTGAGATCTGGGCGAGGTCACGTCAAAATAACATCGAGGGGGCGCTGTGTTTTTAATCGCATTGCTGTTCGCGATCGCGCCACCCAGCGACGTGTCGTTGCCTCCGATTTGGTCGCCGGACCATCAGGTGCTCGCCACGACCAAAATCAACGAGAGGTTTGTTACCCCTGAAGGGGTGGACTACACACTTTTTATGAACGGTCGTCGCGCGTATCCGCCGAAACCCAAACACACGTTTTTTGCTGCTTATACAAACGAACACACATTCCGCTCCAATCTCACGTGGTCGCCGGATGGACAACACCTCGCTTTCACTGAGGAAGTGTACGACTGGCATTACATGGATCCGTACAATAGTGATTTCAACGGATATGCGTCGGAGAAACGATATTTTCTAGTCGTTGTAACACGGGATGGAAAGCCAGCGGGGTATCGTCTCTCAGACATTCAATCAGGCGCGGAGCCGCGCTGGGACGGACCTGACGCCGTCTCATTTGCGGGAAGGGACTTCGATTTGAGAACGGATCCGCCGGGTAAAATTCCTTAGCGTCCGCACTGGAGCAGGTTCGGCTGAGAGGATGGTCACCGTTCAGGGCGCCTGCAGTCGGTTCACGAATGGCGGGCTGCTCGCTGTGCTTCGGGCAGAACTCGTTGAGGAGTAGGCGGCCAGGTTGCCGAGTATTCCGCATGGACCTGTTGCTCAGCAAATTCCGGTGAATCACCTTCTCAAGCGAAAACACGCCTGTGGGTAGCGTACTATTCTCCAACGCGCCGTTTCCCTCAAGTCCTGCATCGTCGGCTACTCGTCCGCTGCGCCGCTAAGCGATGGGTTCATAGGTTCTTCGGTTCGACTTCAGCCAATTCTGCAGGATGGTAGCCGACTCCGCCTGGCTCCTGATAGCTTATGGAGAACGCCAGTGCGCGTACACCATTTTCGAGAGCCTTGCCGGTGTGGACAGCCTTACGTGGGATCCTTATGAAATCTCCGACCCGGCATACGCGCGCCTCGTTCTCGATCTGCAGAATTATCGAGCCTTCCAAGATATAGAAGAATTCGTGCGCGTCATGGTAGTGCTGTGGTTCGCCAATAATACGTGCGAGACCAAGCCCTATCGGTTCAGTTTCTTAGCGGCTCGATTGAGGTCTGCAATGCCCAGTGCGACGGCCGGTAACAATGTTACATGGCCCTCTTTGTGCTGTATTTAACGTGCAGTTAACGTGGCAGTATCATTCTCCAAGGCGCTGATTTATCATCGAACCTATTTTTGGCGAAGGACAACGGTGCAGGTTCGCGACAGCCGTCGCAAAACAAACCGAGGGCGCGTTAGAGATATTGCTTAAGTGGTCGGATCCAGCAAGCGTTTCTTCGGATTTTGCAACTCCCTCGAGTGACTGGGCGTTATTCCTCGAATGCCTCGGCGAGCGCAATCACGGCTTTGCGGATCTCCGCGTCGGTAAACGCGGCGAACCCTACCAGAACACCCTGAACATCGCGCCGCCGCAGAACGAACTTATCGATGCTGAGCACTTCCACTCCGCGCGCGGCCGCGCGCACCTCCGCGGCGTTCGACTTCATTCCGTTGACGAGATAAGCAGGCGAATTGAGGCCCGCCTGGATATCGGGCAACTCCACGGCGCCTTTCAGATAGCGTGTGACGCTGTGCTGCAGCGCGGCCAACCGGGCGCCATACAGTTCCCGCATGCGGCGCAGGTGCCGCCCGAAGTGCCCTTCTACGATGAAGTCGCAGAGTACAGCTTCAAGGTGTGCCGGAGGGTACGCATCGGCTTGGTAGCGGAACGCGAGAAAACGATCCATGAGGGATTGCGGCAGCACCAGGTAGCCAAGTCGCAATGAGGGG
>DATAYL010000070.1:0-4000 GCA_036272575.1 Bryobacteraceae bacterium
GATGCTCCATATCGTCGGTTCTTTCGCTGAATATGAACGGGCGATGCTTCACGAGCGGACAAGATCCGGACTAGAGTTGGCCCGCCGAATGGTCGCATAGGGGGCGGCGTCCGAAGTTGACGTCCGTGCAATAGCAGAAACCCGTTCGTCTCGTATCTCAAGGGGCGAAAACCGCCGCAGAGGCCGATGTCGTATCGTCAAAATATTCATGCGCCGCGCCGATAAAACTTGAGTAACCCGCCGAGGCGTTCATGACATGTGATGTGAGGTTGACGGCACGGTGGAGAGACGGGAGTCGGGAAGAGCAGCTGATTGCCTTTTCCTTGGTGCGGGCGTTCGAGATGATAATGCTCAACGAATTGAGTTACTGCTCGGCGGAGCGAGCCTTCGCCGAAGAGGATCAGCTTGGATAAACACTCGCTTTTGATAGAGCGAACCCAGGCTCCGCAAAGGGAATTCAGATTTGGGCTGCGGGCCGGTAGAGTGAGCGGGCGAACGCCAAAGCGCGGCGCGTTGAGAATGCCAGTCTACTGCGCTGGCATCCACGTCGCGTTCTATTGAAGCCCAACTGCGCGCGCATCGACGGACGTGAGCGCTTCTGTGTTTTCCCCGAATAGCTAGTTACGTGTAACTGCCAAGCTCATCCGTTTCCAGTGTTCGAATCAAATCAGTAATTCGAGCCGTTTTGTATCCGACGTATCGCAGTTGTCAGAGCTCCACGGTAGCGATCCAGCGCAGGTCACCAAGACTGAGATAGCCAGCAGTGAGCATCGACCTGATAACAACGAGTCTCAAGCGGTTTTTGGGAGATTGCCCTCATAAACAGCTTTCTGAGCTAAAATTGAAAAACAGGAGCGTCAGGCATTAGAGGCGGCAATTGCCAAGTGACGAGACCTCATCGACGGAAAATCAACCAGCTCCCCGGAGCGACCGCAGCAAACTGGCGCGATTGGCGAGCATAGGCGTTGTCATTCTATGTGTCGCCGGAACGTTTCTCTACTTGGGAGGCTGGTTCAGTCCGCACGAACTAACACAGGCGCGGTTTGTCAACGGTTTTCAGAAAGTCTTCGGTTTCCATTCCGGTTTCCGTCGCAATCATGCCAAAGGCGTGTGTGTCACAGGTTTTTTCGATAGCAACGGCCAGGGTACGCGCCTTTCAAAGGCCGTTGTGTTCCAGAGCGGACGCGTGCCGGTCATCGGCCGCTTTTCGCTCGGCGGCGGCAATCCTTATCAGGCCGACGCTCCCGATACGATCCGTGGCCTGGGACTCCAGTTTCGGTTGCGCGATGGCGAAGAATGGCGGACGGCGATGATCGATCTTCCGGTATTTCCGTTCAACACCGCGCAGGCTTTTTACGACAATTTGATTGCTTCGCAACCCGACCCCAACACGCATAAACCCGATCCGGAAAAACACACGGCGTTCGTGGCCAGCCATCCCGAATTTGTGCAGGCGACAAAAATCATCCAAAGCCATAAAGTGTCGTCTGGTTTCGACAACAGCGCTTACAACAGTCTCAATGCGTTCCGTTTCATCGACGCGGCGGGCACATCGACCCCGGTACGCTGGACGATGGCGCCGGTACAGGCGTTTGCACCTGTGAGTGCGGCCGGGGCGACCGAAGGAAACAAGAATTATCTTTTTGACGCGCTGATCGCGAGCATCCACCAGCATCCGTCGCAATGGCATTTGATCATCACCATCGGCCAGCCCGGCGATCCGACCAACGACGCTACCATCCCGTGGCCCGAAGGGCGGGCACAGGTGGACGTGGGAACCTTGACTCTCGATAGTATTGAAAGCGAGGAAACGGCTCCGTGCCGAGTCATCAATTTCGATCCGTTGGTGTTGCCGGTCGGCATTGCACCGTCCGACGATCCTTTGCTCAGCCCTCGATCGGCGATTTATTCACAGTCGTTTACCAGGCGAGCTGGCGAGAAGGAGTTGCCGAGCGCGATCACGCCTTCGGACGTGCGAAAGTGAGCGACAGGATGGCAACGAACCCGCAGCGATTCCCAGTTTCCATGCGGTTTTTTCATTGGTTGGTGGCCGCGATGGTGCTGACCATGCTCGGCATAGGTGTCACGATGGTCGTGTCGCTCGCCCACTACCACCAGCTAGTATCGATCCATCGCCCGTTGGGGATCCTGCTCCTGATTTTGGTGGCGATCCGGTTCGTGAACCGGCTCTTAAACGCCGTACCTCCTTTTCCTGCGACGATGTCGCCTCAGGAGCGCTTCATTGCACACTGGTCGGAAATCTTGATGTACGCACTGCTATTTCTGCAGCCGCTGGTCGGCTGGGGGATGTTATCCGCGGCGCGCTATCCGATCGTACTTTGGGGTGGGCTGCATCTTTTCCCCCTCCTTCCGCATAGCGTGACGTTGTACGCGGCAGTGCGGAAGGTGCACACGGTTCTCGCCTACCTCTTATTCCTCGCGATCATCGCCCATTTTGGAGCTGTTCTGTTTCACACGTGGATCGTGCGGGATCGCTTGTTCAGCCGCATGGCGCCTTGGAAGGTCCATGCGCGCTAGGCGAGTTTCTGCAACACGGCACACTACTCGGAGTCGAGGCGCTACGCGGCTGCAATGACGACAATGCTCAAGGCCAAGGATAGAGCATCCAGCAAACGCCGCAACGAGCGAATCGGCTGGGCCTATGCAGTACCTCGGAGGCAATTCAGGCTGAACCGCCAACACCCTAGAGGGGTGTTTCCGCGCAAGCCTCACCGCAGCACCATCGGGGTCTATGTTGCTATAAAGTTGATTTCGCCGCTTATGGCCGCATCCAGACCCAAGCCCGCAAACGTAATGCAGGGCGGTTCTCCGTTGTCCAATGCGCTCCTGCGACACACGTACCGCAGTACGTACGGTCCGTTGCCCGTGTAGGCGACCATTACCTTCCGCCCGCAACGCCGACACCGCAACAAACCGGCCAACAGTGCTAATCCTCGCTTGGCAGTGCCCGGCCGATCACTGCGATGTGCGTTATGAGTCATCAGGTGCTGAATCTCTTCGAACTGCTTCCAGCTAATGTAGCCCTCATGCGTGTCGCGAATCAATGCCCATCACTGTAGTCTCGGTTTACGTCGACTCCGGCGCCGTGGTTCTCCCTGCTCATACTGCATGGAATGCTCGGTTCTGCCGTACGCATACGCGCCCGCGTACGCCGGATTGCTCAAGAGGTTGTAGATGGTGGTGTACCGTGGTCGTCGCCAGACGACCTGGTTGCGTGGGGCAGAAACCGGAACCTGCACTCCGTGTTCGAGAAACCACAGCAAGATTTGCCGCGCTGAGCCAAGTTCGAAAAACTTGCTGAATACCAGCATCACTCGTTCCTGGACTCGGCGGTCAGGATCCTTTTCCAGACGGTCTTCGCCCTTGACATAACCTGCAGGCGAGGCGACGGTCAGTTCACCACGTTTGGCCTACTCGCGCCGGGCCTCCACGGAACGTTGTCGTAGCAGGTCCAATTCATACTCGTTTAAACTGCCTTTCAATCTGTGGTTCCCGTGAACTAAACTGCCAAGGTCTTCAACAATTTACGTGATGCCATCAGGCGACGTTACAACAGCAAATTTTACCGTTAAATCTGGTTAAGTTCGAATATCCGGGCCAAACGGGATCCTCACAAATCACACAAGCGCTTCGTCGAGCACTTGTCTCCTGGACTTATCACCGAGTGGGGTTGCCCAAGCGCCAACCCGTTGGCATTCGGCGGTCATCGGCTATCTCGCGAGGAGTTTTGTCCCTCCATAGCAGCGGAAGGGACGTGAACGCGGTCAGATCGCGAGGCATCGCCTCAACCACTGCTCCGTGGAATGCGCCTCTTGTACCGAACACTCTTGGATGACAGGGGTACCAAGCGCCAGTGCGTTTTAGGCTGAGGCAGTCCTTCCGGTTTCGGTGGGCTCGCGTTCGTTCAGTTCTTTCAGCAGTTGCTCGGGCGGAACATAAAAAGGATTACGCTGGACGATCCCGCCAATAAGAACGATCG
>DATAYL010000071.1:0-10730 GCA_036272575.1 Bryobacteraceae bacterium
TGCCAATACGAGCCTGCGGGACCATAATCCAGATCGATCAAATCGATCACGCTCACGCCTGCATCGCCAAACGGTTTGTGATCGTCGTCAATGGCGCCTTCCTCTTTGCGAAAATATTTCGCGTAGCCTAAACCCTGGGCGATCTTATTCACCTCGGCCCGCAGCGTTCCCGAAGAGTTGGAGTCGTTCGACAAGTCGAGTTCTTTGTCGCCGATCATGTCGATGTTGATGAGCGCCTTCACGCGAGCGAGCGTTCCATCCGAGGCCCACTTCTCAACCAAATGCCGGCTCCCATACCGGCTGTCAGTATCGGTCCACTCGCCCAGCGCTTCTTCCCCATCAAAGAACACCACATACAAATCATCCGTGTGCTTCAGCGTTGCCGCTATTCGCGCGAATTCGATCAGAAACCCTGTCGAGGAACCGCCATCGTTGGCGCCCACGAAATGCACCATCGGAATGTGCTTGGTATCGTAATGCCCGGCGACCACTACGCTCTTGCCCGACGTGCCAGGAAACTTCAGCAAAATATTGACCATCGGAATCGGCCCGGATGGCGTATGGCCCGTGAAAGCATCCAGCGTCAGTTGACCGCCCAATGGTTTCAGCTCCGAAACGATCCAATCGCGAGTCTGTTTCAGTGCCGGAGATCCGGCCGGCCGTTCGCCAAAAGAAGTAGCGCGCCGCGCATACTCGAGCGCCTGTTTACCCTGAAATTTCGCGGCTGCAGCTGTAGCTGCGTTGCCGGCCGGTGCGGCCACCAGTAGCGCCAGTCCTAAAATTACCGCTGAAACAGCGCGAGACAAAAAGCGAAAGAACATACTTATATTAGAAGTGGTCAGTGCGATTAGAATGGCTAATGGGCTGGAGTACTGAGCTGTACTACCCCGTGGCGGGACTGTAGTATTATAGCCGTTAATTCCAACCAAGAACTGTCAGGTGTTTTATGCAGTCCGTCGGACAGAGACTCTGTCATACCCGCGAGGCCCAAGGCCGCACGCTCGAAGAGATCCACTCGAGCACTCGCATCTCGTTGCGCTCGCTCGAGGCTATTGAACAGGATGAGGTGACCAGCATCAGCTCGGCGTTTCTTTACCGAAGCTTCGTGCGGCAGGTCGCGACCTTTCTCGGCATTGATTACGCCGAGATTGAGCCCGGAGTAAACTCCCTGGTCGGCCGCATGCCGGCTCTGCTGGTTCCGGGCGAGGGTGGTCCTCCAGCGCCTAAAGTCGCCGCTTTGCGCATGGGCCGTAAACGGAGCAGCAAATTGATCTATTCGCTCTCTTCCTTCGCCGCCGTTCTGATTGGCTGCACCATATTTTATGGGTTCTTGGAGAGTTCGAAATTCAACCTCCCGCGAGCGTTTGACAACCTTACCGGGTCCTCGGTCGATACAACCCCGGCCGCGCCCAAGCCGGGACCAGCACCCTCCGCGGCCCCCGGTCCCACTTCTCCCAGCACTTCCGAAAATCTCCCGGCCAAAGGGAATGGTTTCACGTTGGAGCTATCCGCCACCGAACCGGCCTGGCTCTCCATCATCGCTGACGGAAAGAAATCGTTCGACGGCATCTTGCAGCGCGCGCAAACCAAAATTTTGGAAGGCCGCCGCACTGCTCGTGTCGAAACCGCCAACGCCGGCGGTGTAGAGGCGGTGTTCAACGGCCGGTCACTCGGCGTCTTGGGCCCACATGGACAAACACGCACGGTGTTGTTTACCAAGAACCGCTACGAGGTACTGAACGAGCCCCGGCATGTTGCCGCCGTGGGCCTTAACCAGAGTGCCGGCCTGAGGCCGCCTTTGCCGCCCTTTCAGCTACTTCCCGCGTCTCGCGAATCAATGGATCGCGCGAGCCTCGCTGCAGACGGCGCTTCTGACGCTCCAATGCAATAAGTTCGTTCCGGCGTCGCAGCTTGATGCTGGAATCAACTTTCCGCCAGAACTTTCGAAAATAATCGACCGCAGACGCTAGTCCAAACAGCACCACCGCCCACATGGATGCCAAGGCAAACGGGCGTAGCGCCGACCAGCGGATCGACATCATCACCAGCGTCACACCGATCACCTGAAACGTCATTTTCGACTTGCCGAGCTCACCGGCTTTAACTGTAAATCCCTCGGCCGCCGCGATACTGCGTAATCCTGAAACTGCAAATTCCCGGCTGATAATGAGAATGACCAGCCAGCCCGGCAGCAGCCGAATTTCCACCAGCGAGATCAACGCGGCCGAAATTAGGAGTTTATCGGCCACCGGATCGAGCAGCGTGCCCACCGTGGTGACCTGTTTCCAGCGCCGCGCCAGATACCCGTCCAGCAAATCGGTTAACGCCGCCGCTAAGAACACCAGCAATGCGAAAAAGTCATTTGCAATGATCAGCTTGCCATTCCAGTGCACGCCCAGATTATGCTGTACCAACGCAGCCACCAGGAGCGGTACCAGAAATATGCGAAATAGCGTTAGAAGATTGGGCAGGTTCGTCAATCGTTTTCAACTATAAAACACTCGGCCGATCCTTGGCCAATTCGCTCCGCCGCCGAATGCCAAACACCAATCCGGGAGACGTGCGAAAACAGCTACATCGTGCCTAAAATGCTCGATGCCTCGGAATGATCGCGTTGATTGGACGTGGGAGGCGTCCTTGCAAGGGTCTTCTCGTAATATGGATGGTACGACTCGTACTAGTGGCTTTCGCTTAGACGCGCGCCCATGATCGGCGGAACGGTCTCACATTACCGGATTATCGAAGAACTGGGTGCCGGTGGTATGGGGCAGGTCTTCAAAGCCGAGGACCTCAAATTACGTCGGACTGTTGCTCTCAAATTTGTATCGGAGAATCTGGCGCGAGATGATCAGGCGCGTAAGCGTTTCGAGCGGGAAGCGCGAGCCGCGTCCTCCCTGAATCATCCTCATATCTGCACGATTCATCAAATCGACGAGTTTGAGGGCAAGCCTTTCATCGTTATGGAGTTGCTGGAAGGTCAGCCGCTCAGCACAATGATCCGCGAAGCACCGCTCAAGCCAGATGAGCTGATTGAGCTGGCTATTCAGATCGCGGACGCCTTGCACGCTGCCCATGAAAAAGGCATTATTCACCGGGATCTCAAGCCGTCGAATATCTTTATCTCGCACCGGCGCACAGCCAAGATCCTCGACTTCGGACTCGCGAAGTTGACGCCCAAGCCGTGGTCCCCGATTTCCGGTGATGTCGCAACGGAATCCGTCCTTACTTTGGAGCAGTCTTTCAGCCAACCGGGTCTCCCCATGGGAACGCTCGGCTATATGCCACCGGAACAGATCAGAGGCGAGCCAACCGATGCGCGTGGTGACCTTTTTTCGTTCGGCATAACGATGTACGAAATGGCGACCGGACAGGCGCCCTTTCGCGGTTCCAGCGCCGCCGTCATTCTGGGAGCTATTTTGCATCAAGTTCCGGTTGCTCCCTCGGTGCACAATCCAGCTCTTCCGCGCGAATTGGACAGGATCATCGCTAAGGCTCTCGAGAAAGACAAAAATGCTCGTTACCAGACGGCTTCTGACATGCATCGGGATCTGGTCGATCTCAAGTCGCGTCTGGAATCCGGGCGGCAGTCGAGACCTAGACGTCTATGGTTCTGGGCGATACCTGCGGCCATCCTGCTGTGTACGTGCCTGATGCTCTTCGTGCCGCGCCTGCGATTGAGCTCGCCGCATTCTTTAGCGCCTGCGCAAAACACCGTGCATTCCCGTCGGCGTTCGCTCGCGGTACTCGGCTTCAGGAATCTGACGGGACGGCGAGAAATCGACTGGCTCTCAGTTGCGCTTTCTGAAATGCTTTCCACAGAGCTCGCGACCGGTGAAGCGCTGCGGATCATCCCGGGTGAGAATGTAACGCTAGCCGCGGTCGGCTTCTCACCCGGCCATGCCGAATCGTACAACGAAACGATGCTTGACCGACTTAGGAAACGGCTCGGAACCGATCTCGTTGTGGTGGGCTCGTATGTCGATCTCGGCCCCGAATCAGGCAACCAACTTCGGGTGGACGTCCGACTGGAGGACGCCGCGCGCGGTGAAACGCTTTCGGCGGTGTCGCAGACTGGCGCCGAAGCCAATCTATTTCAGCTCGTTACACGCGTCGGTTCAATGCTTCGGGAAAAGCTGGGGATTGGAAATGTTCCCGCATCCGAGATAGCAGGCGTACGCGCCTCTTTGCCCTCCCAGCCGGAGATTATGCGCTTATACGCGGAAGGACTTACATCTTTGCGTGGATTTGACTTTCTTGCCGCGCGCGATCTCCTCAACAAAGTTGTTTTGGCGCAGCCGGACTATGCTCCTGCTCATTCTGCTCTATCGCGAGCATATTCCGCGCTAGGTTTCGACGAGAAAGCTACCGGCGAAGCGAAGCGCGCTTACGACCTTTCGGTTAGCATGCCGCGTGAAGACCAGCTGGCCATCGAAGCTCGCTATCGCGAAGCCACACACAATTGGGAAGCAGCGATTGATATATACCGATCTCTCTGGCGATCGTTCCCCGACAATCTCGAGTATGGGCTTCAGCTGGCGCATGCTCAAACCAGTGGTGGTAAAGCACGTGACGCACTTGAAACCGTGAAGGTTCTTCATGCGTTGCCGAGTCCCTCACGCGATGACCCGCGAATCGATCTGACTGAAGTAGCCGCTTTTCAGTCGCTAGGCGAGTTTGACCAAAGTCTCCGATCTGTGCAGCGCGTTATAGACCGGGAAGGAGAATCGTCGTTGATTCTCGCCAGAGCCTACGCTCAGCAGGGCTGGTCTCTTTACCGGACCGGGCGCTCGCAGCAGGCTCTCGCGGCGCTAAAACGCGCGCAGAAGATGTTCAGTGACTCAGGCCAAAAACAGGGCAGCGCCAGTGTTATCCAAACCACTGGCGATATCTTCTATAACTCCGGTGACTTCAATGCAGCGCGCAAGCTCCATGAACAAGCCTTGGCGATCTATCGCCAGATCGGCGATCAGTCCGGAATAGCGGGTGCGCTTAACGATATCGCAAATTCCCTTTATACAAACGGGAATTTATCGGGAGCCAAACCGCTGTATCAGGAGTCGCTCGAGATCTATCGGGTCGTGGGAGCGACTAGAGGCATAGCGGGCGCGCTCGGTAATCTGGCAAACGTGCTCGATGGCGAGGGCGATCTCGACGGTGCGGCCAAAATGCAGGAACAGTCTCTAGCGGCCTTCCGTCAAATCGGCGATCAACGCGGCGCGTCGACCACCCTCGCCAATATTGGAAATTTGCTGCTCGAAAAAGGTGAGCTCGTAGGCGCCAGGAAAGCGCAGGAAGAGGGGCTTGCCCAATCCCGTAAGATCAATTACCAGAGCGGCATTGCGTATTCCTTGCAAGGCTTGGGAGAAGTGCTGGTAGCGCAAGGCGATTTAGCTGATGCCCGGCGGAACTTCGAGCAAACGATGGCTATGCGCCGTGATCTGGGTGAGCAGAATGCTTTGGCCAGTACCTGGGTTGACCTCGCCGATCTGTCGATTAGTGAAGGCAAGATGCAGGTCGGCGAGCAACTCGCACGCGCGGCGGTTTTGGAATTTAATAAGCAGAAGGATCTGGAAAACGAAGCCGTCGCGAGCACATTCCTGACACGTGCCTTACTCGGGCAGGGAAAGCTGTCCGAAGCGCAAAACACCAATCATCGCGCGCGTTCCATCATTCCTCGAAACGCCACTCATCCTAGCCGCTTCCTTGTTGGCGTGGCTTCCGCTCGTGTGCAAGCCATGGCTGGCGCGAGCCGCGAAGCGAGACAGGAGGTCCAGACAGTAATCGAAACTGCCAGGCGCTTCGGGTATTTGGGGTACGAATTTGAGGCTCGCCTGGCGCTGGGCGAAATTGAAATCAAAGCTGGCGAGAGAACAGCGGCCGCGGTGATCCTTAACGAACTCGAAAGAGACGCCGCGCTTAAAGGATTCTCTCTCATCGTCAGGAAAGTTCAGGCCTTGCGTTGAAGGCGAGCCCCGTTAGCGAACCTACGCCGTCTTTGCCGTTGGATAGCTCTGCGCTGGCTGATAACTCCCTACCGGCGGCCGGAACGAGATTGAGAATCGGTTATACCCGTTGATCTGCACCAGCGCGAGTGTCAGATTCACGAGTTCCTCTTCGTTAAACTGCTCTCGTACACGCGCGTACAACTCGTCTGGCACGCCCTTTTCGGCAATTAACGTCACGTGCTCCGTCCATTCCAACGCGGCGCGCTCACGGTCGCTGTAGAACGGAGTTTCTCGCCATGCATTCAGTGCATAGAGCCGCTGCTCGCTCTCGCCCTGCGCTCTCGCATCCTTCGTATGCATATCAAGGCAATAAGCACAACCGTTAATCTGCGAAGCGCGCGTTTTCACCAACTCGCGCAGGGCCGGTTCGAGACTGGACTTTCCGAGCGGTTCCTCCAACCCATACATCGCCTTCATCACCCCGCCGAACGCCGGATCGGTCACGTTGATTCTTGGCGCTGAGTTATGCGTCGTTTGGTCTGACATTTTTTTCTCCTCTATTTTTCCGACGAAGTCGCCTGGGCATTTGTGATGGGCAAGCGAATTTTTGTACCCTGAATTCGTTGGCGTCTCACGATCTTCAAGAATCGAACAAGTTTCGTCACGACGCTTCTTTACCGTTCGAACGCAAGCGTCTTCTCTCTCTCGCTTACGGCTACCTCGGAAGCCTGGTCGAGGCCGAAGATATTGTCCAGGAAGCTCTTCTTCGTTTCGAGCAGTCGGACCACGCGTCTATTCAGAATATAGAAGCTTGGCTCACGACAGTAGTGACGCGCCTGTCTATCGATAAGCTTCGTTCCGCACAACACCGCCGCGAGTTCTATCCCGGCGAATGGCTTCCAGAACCTGTCTTCAGGGCTCCTACGCCGGAACAGGACGCAATCACGCGGTCGCGCCTCTCACTGGGGCTTTTGTACCTTCTGGACAAACTAGAACCGGAACAGCGCGCCGTGTTCATTCTCCGTGAAGTCTTTGAACACTCTTACCAGTCGATCGGCGAAATCGCTGGTAAATCGGAAGCCGCTTGCCGCCAGTTGATGGTCCGTGCTCGTGGTGCACTCGAACGCGCCAAACGGACGCCGGCCGCCTCTGGCAAAGTCGCCGATTCCATTGTGACTCGCTTCATCGACGCGCTCGCACGAGGCGACGAGCAGGCGCTCCTCGGGATCATTGCGCAAGATGCTGTGTTGGTTGCCGATGGAGGCGGCAAAGTGCCTTCGGTCCTCAATCCCCTGTACGGAGCGGATCGCATCGCGCGGTTCTTTCTGGGATTGCGGCGGAAATACGGCAATGTATTCGAGGTCCGTCCCGTCACTGTAAATTCCGGTCCAGGTATATTAACTTTTCGCGACGGGCAACTCGTCTCGGTCGCCGGCGTTTCCATTGAAGACAAGCAAATTACGGCGCTTTACTCCGTGAATAATCCCGATAAGATTCATCCTGAACTTGTCGTGCCGAACCAGGAGTAATCGGCGGAATGACTAGCGCGTGTTATTGGGGCGTGTCCGCCGGATGCCCCGACTTCTCAAAGAATTCCTTTTGCAGTTGCAGACTTCGATTGTCCGCTTTTATGGAGCGAATGGCGTTAGCTACTTGGTTCGTCCAGGCCTTCATATCGAATTCACCAAGGTTCTTGTTCGCTCCCGCGGCATCGCCTGCATAATGATTGGGAAAGCGCGCGTACCACCAGATTCCCGTATACACACCTTTCGGCAAGTCCAAACGGTTCTGGTCCGCGCCCGATTCCTGCCCCGAACGGTCCAGATGTACCAGGTCCGGCCGCGAAATCAGCGTATGCGCTGTCTCGGATTCCCCAGCGTGCATGTCTGTCTTGTCCGTCACCGTTGGCCGCCCCGCCGGATGATCCGCGTGCCCCAGTACGTAAACCACATAACTATGCGGCGACGCCAGTTGCGATTGCGCGAAATACGGCAAAAAGCTGTTATTGCCGCCATGGCCATTAACGATTAAGATCTTCTGGCAGCCGTTCCGCCCCATCTCGTCCGTGGTCGCCTGCAGCAACTCCATCTGTAACTGCTCGCTATACGCCAGCGTTCCAGGTTCGTGCTTTGCTTCAAATATCTGACCGAAATAATAGTCCGGAAAGACGATTGTGTACTCCTCCCGCGCGGCATGTTCGCTTACGTATCTGACATTAATCAGGTCCGTGCCAAGCGGCAATTGCGGCCCGTGTTTCTCGATGATGCCAAACGGCAGCAAACATGTCTTCTGACTCTGCTCGATGGCCTTTTGAAAGTCAGGGCCAGTCAATTCTTCCCAGTGGACCGAAAGATTCTGCGCCTGCGCCGAACCTGCAACTAACAGAATTACGAACGAATATAAACTTAACGATCTTGTCAACGCTGCTTTCTCCTGCTTAAGCTTTCAGATATGCACCTGTCGGCTTCTTCCAATAAAGATACTCGCAAGCTCCGGGACCTCGCTGGCATTGGCCCAAGCATCGAGCGCAATCTGCACGATCTGGGAGTTCGTTCCGTAAAAAACCTGGCCTCGCGCAGCGGCGATGGACTCTATCGGCAACTTTGCAAATCGACGGGCGTTCGCCAGGATCCATGTGTGCTCGATACCTTCCGGTGCGCCGTTGCCCAGGCGAAAAATCCCGATCTGCCCGTCGAACAGCGCAACTGGTGGTGGTCCCGCCGCCGTAAGGCTAACCAACTCTGAACTCTATACTGGGACTTGCATGCCGTGCCCGTTCTTCGAACCGACGTCGATTTCCATCTCACCCGAACACCCCGGCGCACGCGTTCCCTTAATTGACGAGTACGATGGCTGCTGCCACGCGAAAGGTGAATCGTTCGCGGTGCCGGATGCGCTGCGCTACCGCTGCTGCAATCACGGCTATTCCCGCGGCGTGTGTCCGCATTTTCCGCTAGCTGACCATCGCTCCTGCACCCGTTTTGATCTGCGTCGCGTCGACGGCAAGGAGCTTGAACTTCTTTCGATTGACGAGCGCGATCATGCACCCGCCGGTTGGCACACGATCTCGTATCGTGCCGATGAAGGCACGCTGTGTCCTGAACCGCCTGACCCTTGCGAGCGCGCTCAACTGCTGGCCTTCTGCCATAGCTACCTGCGGCATTTCCGCTCTTGAACATTGATGACATGGAGTTAAGCCAACTGCTGATCGACCTCAGTCGCGAAGACCGCGTCCGAACCGTTCGTGAAACCCAGTCCGATTACACCGAAATCTGTTTACCGAACGATTCCAACACTCTTGGCAATATGCTCGGTGGGCATGTTATGCATCTGGTCGATCTATGCGGCGCCATCGCGGCCATGCGGCACGCCCGCACTGCCGTCGTCACTGCTTCCGTCGATCAGATGACCTTCCTGCATCCGATCCGTGTCGGCGAACTGGTGCAGCTCAAATCGCAGGTGAATCGCGTGTTCCGCACGTCGATGGAAGTCGGCGTGAAAGTCTGGGTGGAGAATCTGCAATCGGCCACGCTGCGGCATACTTCGTCCGCTTATCTGACGTTTGTTGCTCTGGATAAAGTCGGCAATCGCGTGGTGCTCCCGCCGGTTGTCCCCGAATCCGACGAAGATAAACGCCGCTTCGAAGGAGCGGCCGAGCGGCGCGCGTACCGCCTCGCCTGCAAAGACAAAGCCAAGAATCGGCCCGACGTTTAATTCGCGGCTGGCAAGCGAAGATGGTTCGGCCCGGCATGCAACGGGTGCGAAGTTCCCGCCCAGTCGAATTCGCCGTCCGTATCCGGCGGTAGCGTTACTTCCGCGTCAAGGCCGCTCTGCCTCTTCAATTTCACCTCAATCGTGCCGTTCGGGTGCGGCATACGAGCCGTCACTTCTCTGTATCTTCCAGGGTTGGGTGCAATGCGAATCCGCTTGAATCCCGGAGTCATCGATTCGATACCCGCAACCGTCCGCAAGAGCTCAAAATTCGGACTGGCGCCCCAGGCGTGGCAATCCGAACGCGTATCAGGCCCATTCCACTCAGACCAAGTGGTCAACCCGTCCCGCAACATCTCTTTCCACGGCCCCAGCATATCGACGTAACGGTCGCCGAGCCCCACTTCCCGCAGCATGGAATTCGTGTAGGCGCGGAAGTAGATGGACGACTGAGCCAGTTCCGGATCGTTCATTCGTTCGACAACTTCCCTTGCTTGTGAGGTGGACGGATTCTCCGGCACGGCATGCGCCAGCACCGCGAGCGTATTCACCTGCTGCGAGTACGTCTGATGCGACGGCTGGTCTGCCATCAGCCCGCGCGCTTCATCCCAGTCCGTCGCGAGCACTGCCGTCTTTAGATTCTCCGCGCGCGCACCGTATTCGCCGGCGAGTGCCGGACTGCCTAGCCCGTGTTCTAAATCCGCCGCCCATTGATAAGCCATCAGCAGCTGCAAATCAAGCGCGGCTGACGATCCGCCATTCTGGTCTGACGGAGGCACTCCACCCTGCCACTGCTTCACCCAATCCACGAAATTCCACCAGGGCATCCGGCGTAACGATCCATTTTGCTTTTGATAGGCAGCATAAAAATCGAGCACGGCATGTACGCCTGGCATCATTTCCTTCACAAAAGCCGGATCGTTCACGTACATCCAATAGTCGTGTACCATGCCGATCCACCAAAGTGAAAAGGGCGGGATGTACTGCTGCAAATAAGAAGGCGCCCGGCTGTAGGTCGCTCCTTCCGCCGTGCGTGATGAGTTCAGCAGGCCAATCCCGTTCTTCATCAATCGC
>DATAYL010000072.1:0-10675 GCA_036272575.1 Bryobacteraceae bacterium
CCGGATTTTTGGGCGCCGCTCTCTATGCAAGCTTCGACCGAGCCGCTGACGCAAACGTTGTGGCTCATTGGACGAATGAAACCAGGTGTCACACTAGCGACGGCGTCGGCGAACACGAATGTGCTGTTCCAGCAATGGCTGCATGCGGTCGCCGGAGCGAAGCCAGCGCCAGAACGAGTGCGTGATATGCAGCGAGCTCATGTCAAATTGATATCGGCGTCGCGGGGCTTGTCGCGGCTTCGGCAGGAGTTTTCGCGGCCCCTGCAGATCCTCATGGTGCTGGTTGGTCTGGTGCTACTGATCGCTTGCGCGAACATCGCGAATTTGTTGCTGGCGCGGGCTTCAGCGCGGCAACGTGAGATCGCTTTGCGCATGGCGCTGGGCGCGTCACGGCGGCGGCTGGTCGGCCAGTTGCTCTGCGAGAGTCTCTTGCTGGCGCTCGCCGGCGGCGGCCTTGGTTTGCTGCTTTCTATAGGCGGGGTGCGCTTGTTGTTGGCCATCGTATCCGGAGGAGCCACCTTTGTACCGATCGAAGCTGGACTAAATATCGCGATTCTACTTTTTACATTCGGGCTGTGCCTTCTCACTGGACTGCTGTTCGGCATTGTCCCAGCGTTTAACCTTACCGGAATAGATGCCGGACCGACACTAAAAGAAGGCAGTGGCTTGACCTGCTCGCCGTCGCGGAGCCATCTGGGGCGGATGCTGGTGGTGGGTCAAGTGGCGCTGGCATTTTTCCTTTCGGTCGGCGCAGCGCTTTTTCTCAGCACACTGCAAAACCTCGAAGGTGCGAACATCGGATTCGAGAAAGAGCGCGTGCTTTTACTGCAGCTCGATAGTCAGTCGAGTAGCACGAAAGGCCCGACGCTGATGCAACAGTATCGTCGTCTGCTAGCTCGCATTCAGCGCCTGCCCGGCGTTGAGGCAGCCAGTTTTTCCGAAGTTACTTTCAACGAAGGACACTGGCGAAGTTCTGTTTGGCCGCAAGGCGTAGTCCTGAGCGACGCGAACGGCAAATCGTTCAACGGCGATCATGTCGGCGCGCAGTACTTTCAGGTGATGGGCACGCCTTTAGTAATGGGGCGCAGTTTCGGTCCGCGGGATACGCCGCAATCGCAGCGTGTTGCGGTTGTCAACGAAACGTTTGCACGCAGCGTGTTCCCCAACCAATCGCCGCTTGGCCGGCACTTTTTTCTCGGCGAGCATGATGAATACGAGGTAGTTGGTCTCGTGAAGGACGCGCGGTACGAGAGTGTGCGCGAGCGTCCGCTAGGGGCGTTCTTTGTGTCGAACGAACAGGATCCGGAGCCAGATGGCTTCAGCGACTTGGTGATTCGGACGAAGCAGGAACCCGCTGCTTTCATCAATGAGATTCGTCGAACAATCCATGACGAGAATCCCGACCTCGCCGTCTCTCAAACCCGGACGCTGGTGGAACAGGTGGATCTCTCGCTTAATAGAGAGAAGTTGCTGGCGAACCTGGCTGGCTTCTTTGGATTGCTGGCGTTGCTGCTGGCTTCATTGGGGCTGTATGGGGTCATTGCGTATTCCGTGGCGCGCCGCACAAACGAGATCGGCATTCGCATGGCACTCGGGGCGCGTCCGGCGACGATTCTGCGCGGGGTATTGAGCGAATCGCTGGTTGTGGTCGGTCTGGGACTAGCGCTCGGTCTGCTGGCCACGCTGGGCTGCGGGCGATTTGTGGCGAGCCAGCTCTATGGCATTAGCGCGAGCGATCCGCTGCTGATTGCGGGCGCAGCAGTGCTGCTGCTTACGACCGCGCTGGCTGCGAGTTTTCTACCGGGGCGCAGAGCCGCGCTACTCGATCCATTAGTGGCGCTGCGTCATTCGTAACGAAGAGCAATCATGGGGTCCAGCTGCGAGGCGCGGCGCGCGGGCAGAAAACTGGCTAACAATGCGACGACTCCTAACAGAATGCTCGCGGCAATCACGGTGGCTGGATCGTAAGGCTTCAAACTAAAGAGCAGGGCAGTCGCGGCACGGCCAGCGAACAGGGAGAGGACTATTCCAATCGCAATTCCGAGCAGCAGCAAACTGCGCGCCTCCTTCAGCACCATGGCGATTACTTGCCAACGGCTTGCGCCTAGCGCCAAGCGAATGCCGATCTCGGGTCGGCGATTCACAACCAGGTACGAGATTACTCCGTAGAGTCCGATCATGGCGAGCAAGGCCGCAACGAAACCGAAAAATCCGGAGAGCATGGCCATAACGCGTTCTCGCGCCATGCCTTCGCGCACCCAATGTTGAAAATCGCCGCCGACAGCCACGACTCCGGGGTGTTGCCGAGCCAACACGCGTTTGATCGTTGTGAGCATTGTGTCGGGAGCGACCTTTGAGTGAATCAACATAATTGAGAATGGGTGCGGATCTGGAAACTGGGAAGCAGGTGAAAACGCCATTGGCGGCGTTTCGTTGCGCAAATCGTCGTACTTGGTGTCCGGGATCACTCCAACAATTTGGTAGACAGTGGAAGGATACCCACGCTCCGGTTCGGTACGTAGGCTTCGTCCAATAGGATCTGCGTGGCCGAGGAATCGGCGGACAAAAGTCCGGTTCACAACCGCTACTTTCAGCGAGTCGCTGGTATCGGCGGCGTTGAAGTCGCGGCCGGTAATCAGCGGAATGCCCATGGTGTCGAAATAGCTCGGGCTGACCCAGGTGAATTTCGAATCGCCTTCAATTGAGCCGACGCGAACGACATGCCCCCAACTTCCTCCGAGCAGTGGTATGTTCGTCGTGGTCGCAGCATTCACCACGCCAGGGATCGAGCGTAGCTCGTTGAGTAATTGGCGTTGGAAATCTTTATAGTGATCGGGCGCGACATGAGACTGCTGAAACGCGAGGATCGACACAGTGATGTCGGCTTCGCGCATGCCCGGGTCGAAGGTAATGAGCTTACGGAAGCTGCGCATAAACAGCAGCGCGCCGAATAGCAGCACGAGTGACACGGCGATCTGCAGGACAACGAGAAGGCGCTGCATGAAAAAACTCCCGTGACCGGCGGTCATACCGCGACCAGACGCTTTCATTGCGCTGACTGGCTCGGCCTTTATTGCGCGCCGAGCGGGAAATGTTCCGAAAACGATGCAGGTGAACGCGGCTACACCCGCGGTAAAGAAGAGCACCCGCCAGTCGAGGGCGAGCGGCAGACTGACTGGGTTGCCTTCCGTCGAAAGTGCCCAGACGAGAAGTCGGCTGAGAAACTGCGCCAAACTAATACCGAGCGCCGCTCCAACGCTAGCGAGGAGAGCACCTTCGACGAACAACTGGGACAGCAAACGATTCCGCGAAGCGCCGAGGGCTAGACGCACTGCTATTTCGCGCTCGCGTGTGCTGGCCCGGGCCAGCAGCAAATGAGCTAAATTTGCGCAGGCGATGAGCAACACCAGACCAGTAATGGTTAGCAGCAGCCATAAAGACGAGTCATACTGCTTCCGAAGCAGGCTGACACCGGCCGAGGCTGGAAATGCGGCAAGCCGAAAGTGTTTGTAAGTATTGGTAAATTGCGCGCTTCGGCCTTCTGGGACGGTGTCGGCGAAAATGCCGGGACTGATCGCTTGTAACTGCGCCGACGCGCGCTCGAGGTTCCAGCCGGAGCGAAGGCGTCCCATGACGGCGACGTCGAACACATCGCGACGGAGCTCTTTGGGACGGCAGAGCGGGAGTGCGACGTCATAGTTCTCGCCCACTGAGAGGCCGAAAAACTGCGGCGGGGTTACGCCTAGGACTTGTTTGCGTTCGCCATCCACAATAATGGAGCCACCTAAGGCTGCGCCGCCCATTTGGTTTTGCCAGTAGGGGTAGCTAACCACGGCGGTCGATTCCGGGCACGGGCCTTCGTCGTCCGGCAGGAGCAGGCGTCCGCGCCAAGGACGCAAACCCAGCACGCGGAAGAAATTTCCGCTGACCCAGATGGCGTTAACACGGTGCAAATCGTTGTTTGGACCGACATTCGACTGACCGGCGGACCAGGCGAAGACGCCCGAGAAGGCGTGTTGGCGGCGTTTTATCTCCTGCCAGATGGGTTGCGTCAACTCGGGGTAGTTGCCGGGATTGACGCCCATGTCATGGTGGCCACCGGCAATCCGCACCTCTGCGAGTTGTTGCGGGTTTTGGACAGGCAAGTTGCGCAGCCGCAGGGCATCAAGCAACTGGAAAATGGCAGTATTGGCGCCAATACCCAGGCTGAGCGAGAGCAGAGCACAGACCAGCAGGGCGGGGCTCCGGCTGAGGCCGCGAGCCGCATAGAGCAGATCGCGCCAGAGGTTCTCAATAAAGTTAAAACGCCAGAGGTCGAAGGCCTGTTCCTTGAGATTGGCTGTATTGCCCAGCCGGATAGGGTTTTCAATCTGACTGGACATCGCGAGGTGAAAAGCGAGTTCGGCGTCGAGATCCTGTTGCAAACGCCTTCGCCGAAAGAGCTTTAGGAGGAAGCGGCGCAACATATGTTATCTCGCGAGAACCCGCTGCACCGCAGTCGAGAGACGATTCCAGGTCGCTTGTTCTTCGGCGACTAACTTTTTGCCGCGGTTGGTGATGGTGTAGTACTTAGCTTTGCGATTGTTTTCTGAGACGCCCCACTTGCCTGAGATGGCTCCGTCGAGTTCGAGCCGGTAGAGAGCGGGGTAAAGTGACCCTTCCTCTACTTTCAACACTTCATCGGACAGCAGGTGAATGGTTTGCGCGATGGAATAGCCGTGCATGGAGCCGCGCTGCAGCGCATGCAGAATGAGCAGGTCGAGCGTGCCTTGAAGCAAAGCCGGTTGGGCCGATTTTCCCATTCGAGTTCCCTTTGACGATCTTTGGGAATTATGAAGTGCTTTCCAAAGATTGTCAAGGGGACCGTTTTCGGGAAGTTGACGCCTGTCCGGCGAAGGCCGCCTTACTTACTAAGCGTTCTATGCATTATGATGGCTAGGTATGTCAAAAGCCGATTCACTGCAAGGCTCGCTCGATCTGCTCGTACTCAAAGTGCTTTTACGGCGGCCGCGGCTGCATGGATACGCAATCATGTCCGCGATCCGGGAGACGTCCGGCGAAGAGCTGCGTGCGGAAGAAGGCTCGTTATATCCGGCGCTACACCGGATGGAGGAAGCGCGCTGGATTCGTGCCAGCTGGGTGGAAAAAGAAAACGGGCGGCGCGTGCGCATTTATGAATTGACGGCGGCGGGAAAGAAACAGCTTGCCGTTGAGGAATCACGCTGGCGCGCCGTGACCTCGGCGGTAAATCGGGTTCTAAGGACAGTGTGATATGCCGTTTTGGTCGCGCATTGCGAATGTCTTTCGGGGCGATCGGTTGAATCGCGAAATCGACGAGGAACTCACGTCGCATATCGAAGAAGCGGTTGAGGATGGCCGCGATCCGGCTGAAGCCCGGCAAGCACTGGGTTCCGCGCTGCGGCAACGTGAAGACAGCCGGGATATAAAGGTAGCCGCGTGGCTCGATTCGCTGCGGGCCGATGCTGTGTTCGGCTGGCGGCAGCTCATGAAAAGGAAAGTTACTTCGTCGGCAGCGATCCTGTCGCTGGGTTTGGCGATCGGGACTTGCACTGCGGCATTCAGGCTCATCGACGCGCTGCTAGTGCGGCCGTTACCCATCACAGCTCCCGAGCGCCTCTACGTTCTGGTTCATCGCGGGATCGACTTTGACGGCAGCTTCGAAACGGATGACAGTTGGATGTATCCGATGTTCAGCCGGATGCGCGCTGCCGTAGAGGGGCAGGCGGAATTGGTTGCGATTTCCTATCCCACCCGCATCGACGTGACCTACGGGTCGGAGCATGAGACGGAAAGAGCGAACCTGCAATATGTCTCAAGCTGGATGTTCAGCTCGTTCGGTCTGCGGCCCGCTCTCGGACGCCTGCTCATCGAAAGCGACGACCTTAAGCCGGGCGCCCATCCCGTTGCTGTTCTCTCGTATGACTACTGGACACGCCGCTTCGGTCGGAGTCCACAAGTACTTGGCCACACCTTTCGCTTCGGTAACGATCTGCGCACACCTAACCTATACACAATCGTAGGAGTCGCTCGAGGACCTTTCACCGGCGTCGGGCCGGGAACGATGATCGATATTTTCGTTCCCACCATGATGAATTCGAACATAGAGCGAGCGGATGTGAATTGGTTCCGGACGTTGGTCCAGTTAAAGGAGGGTGCGGTTGCGGGTTCTGTTCGCGAGAGATTGCAAGCGGCGTATCGATCTTTCCGCGAGGAGCAGATAAAAACGCTTATTGGATTCCCTAAACCGACCCTGGAGGGCATCGTTAACCAAAAGATATTGCTGGATTCGGCTGCGACCGGCGTATCCGGTATGCAAGAGGAGTACCGTGAACCCTTGGCAGTGCTCGGTGTAATGGTTGCGCTCGTCCTGCTGATCGCATGCGCTAACGTGGCCAACTTGATGACAGCGCAGGCGGCGGCGCGGGCGCGCGAGATGGCGCTGCGCATTTCGATCGGCGCCGGACGCTCGCGCCTGGTGCAGCTGGTACTGGTCGAAAGCACAATGCTGGCGTTTTTTGCGTCTTCAGTTGGGGCAGTGCTGGCATGGTGGTCCGCGCCGTTAGTTGTCAGCCGCATCAATCCGCCTGACAATCCTGCGCGTTTACTGCTCTCGGCTGATTGGCGGGTGCTCTCGTTCGGTATTGCTCTTACTCTTGTTGTTGCTCTGCTATTCGGCCTCGCGCCTGCCCTGGGGGCATCAACGATAAGGCCGGCGGCGGCCCTCAAAGGCGGCGAAGATCCTCGCTCTCGCGGGCGTTTGACGCGTGTGCTCGTTGCCGCGCAGGTTGCCTTTTGCTTTCTCGTGCTTTTTGTCGCCGGCCTGTTCGTGGCCACGCTCAGTCGCTTATCCCATCAGTCGACTGGCTTCTCTGCCGACCGCCTCCTCACTATCGAAACTGTTGCCCAACGCGGCGAAGCATCAGCCTATTGGGACCAGGTGATCGACCGCCTGCGATCCATACCTGGAGTAGAAGCTGTGGCGCTGGCCGACTGGCCGCTTCTAAATGCGACCGGAAGGGGCGGTTATATTTCGATCGAGGGCGGCCGCCAATTCAAGGATCCGGCTTATTTCCTTGATGTGTCCCCCGGCTGGATGCACGTGATGAGGATTCCTTTCATTGCCGGCCGGGACTTTCGCGTGAGGGACGTGTATCCGAAGGTGGCGATTGTCAACGAAGCTTTCGCGAAGCAATTCTTTGATGGCGCCAATGCACCCGGTAAGTCTTTCACCACAACGATAGAAGGGGAGCAGGCTCACCTTGAAATTGTGGGTTTGGTTCGCAATGCCCGTTATGGGGCTCTGCGTGAGCCTACACTGCCGGTCGCTTACTTTCCATTTCGGTCTATAGGTACCAAGAGCGCAGGCACGTTTGTCGTGCGGACGTTCAA
Organism: Bryobacteraceae bacterium; assembly: GCA_036272575.1. Lineage (GTDB taxonomy): Bacteria > Acidobacteriota > Terriglobia > Bryobacterales > Bryobacteraceae > Bog-105. The sequence continues at coordinate 7,411 of DATAYL010000072.1, forward strand.
CACAAATCCGCTGGTGTTGGCAAACGTCCTGCGCCAGGAAATATTCCGCGCCGACCCCGAACTCCGTATTACCAATATCAGGACTCAGGAGCAAATCAACGCGACACAGACTATACGCGAGCGGCTCATTGCGATGCTTGCGCTGTTTTTTTCCGGAGTTGCGCTCTTACTCGCAGCCATCGGCCTGTATGGAGTGCTCAATCATGCCGTCCTCCAGCGGCGTCGCGAGATTGCCATTCGCATAGCGGTGGGCGCGCGGGCAGGCCAGATCGGAAGGCTCATGACAGTTGATATCGTCTCTACGGTGGTCGTCGGCGCGCTCGCAGGGTTGGGACTCGGCATGACATTGGCGCGATATATCGAATCCCTACTCTATCAAGTCAAAGCAACCGACGTGAGCATGCTTGCGCTTCCAGTGCCGGCTATTTTCCTAGCGACATCTCTGGCCGCGCTACCGCCCCTAATCCGCGCGATGCGAATTGATCCAGTTAACGTGCTGCGGATGGAATAACGGGTGCCTAAACCAGTCCGGAAGTTTACCGATCCGCCCATCGAGGACATTAATGTCGGTCGATTGCGTTGCTCTCGTGTTATCGCAGTATTTTAAGGGCTTCCGGTATTCGCGGCTCATATCATCATTCAGGCCTCTTCAGGGCTTTACGGAACCACGACTGCAGGTAGCGTTCAGACGTCTGGTTCAGGGTTCGCCGGGGAAGAATCTGTTTTGAAAAAGCTATTCAAATCGCTATACGAAATCAGGTTGTCAAAGCATCCGAAGGTTCCCCGGTCGGCGATCTCTCTGGCGGCTTCAATGAAGCCGGTCCATGCGCAGCGGGCAAGCGAGGAACCCACACTTATCCGCCTGACGCCGATTTCGGCAAGATCGGAGACTCGCAAGCCTACGTTGGAACCCATGAGGATGTTAACGGGTTTAGGAGCCACCGCGGCAACAATCTGCCGCATCTCTTCGAGTCGAGTGACACCCGGTGCATAAAGTACATCCGCGCCCGCCTCAGCGTAGGCCACGAGGCGGCGCAGTGATTCAGCAAAGGGATCGGGATGGCCTACGAGATAGCACTCGGCGCGCGCCGTGAGTAAAACACCCGTCCCGGATTGATCGATGGCCATACGCGCCGCACGTATCCGAGTAACGGCCAGAGTGATTTCATAGAGCGGCGAGGAGTTGTCTCCCGTGGCGTCCTCGATGGAAAGACCGGCGACTCCGGTATCCACGCAGGCCCTGACATTCTGAGCTACTTGTTCCGGCTCATCAGCGTAACCGGATTCAAAATCGGCGTTCACGGGCAGGTCCGTAGCAGCTACGATCTCGGCGATGTGGGCCAGCATGTCGTCTCGAGTTACCGCCCAATCCGCATCGGGCAGACCTCGGGAAAAAGCAAAACCGGCGCTGGTCGTGGCCAAGGCCTGAAACCCGAGATGCTTCAGGTAACGCGCGGTGCCGACGTCCCAAGGATTCGCGATGACAAAACATCCACTTGCGTGAAGCGCGTGGAATGCCGTGCGGCGCGCGTTTGCTGAACACATGCCGCTAGTTTATCGTCGACTTGTAGCTCATCGGCGTGGGGCTCGTCCCACTAAAAACAAGCACGTGCAGCTCCTGGGGTGCGACCAAGTGACAGCAAGTTGGTTAGGATCTCCGGTTTGTTAACACTGGCAATCGGGATCGGCGCGAACACGGCCATCTTTACGGTGGTGCACGCGTTTTACCCAAGCCCGCTCGAGTACCTCGGCTCGGAACGGCTGGTGCTGCTTCCCGGCGGTGCGATACAGGCGCATTTTGAGGAGTTGAAAAAAGGCCGATCGTTCAGTGCGGTGGGGGCGTTCGCCGTTGTGTATTACCGGCAGCTTTCCAATTTCCGTTTCCGGAGTTGGATGTGTGGGTGCCAAGACAGCGGAAATGTCGATGCTTTCGCCGAGGTCGCGACTACTGAGTCCGATCCTGGGTGTCGTCGTTGCCCGCTTGAATGCTAACGTAGACGACAAGCAAGCTAGCGCCGAGCTGCAGGTGCTGAATCGGTGATACGCAGCTACTCATCCCGAAATGTTGAATGCGATCCGCAACAAGCTTCGGGGGATTGATCAGGAGCAGCCGATTTCGGCCGGGCAGACGCGCTGTTGTTTGTGCTGGTGGGGTTAGCGGCGAGTTACGTTCCGGCCCGAGGCGGCAGCCGCACCGATCCCATGAAAACTTTGGGCGCCGTATAATTTGTCTCTCGAGCGCAACCAGAATTCAAAAACCAGGGTGTTGATGGAAAAGCCAATCCAAAACGCGATGCCGAAGAATTGACGCGGCACCAGGTGTGTAAGAGAGCTGGTAGCAAAGAAGACTCCCATGACGGGCCGGGTGGTCGCGATGCCGAGAAGGATCGCGATGGCGCGCAGCATCCAGCGCCGCTCCAGCACGGGTTCCTGGCTACGCATATGCTGGTACGAGCGGAATAAAGAATAAAGGAAAAGAGTGTCAAAAAAAAGAACCGCCGAGCGTTCACGCCAGCCGCCGATAGAATAGGCGCTCATGGCGTAGGCAGTAAGCCCAACCACCGCACCGATGGGAAAAAGCAGGCGCTCGGGCCAGCGGGCGCCGGTCGGCCTACGGAACACAACAAAGGGCGCTAACAACACAAAAACCAACGCGGGCAGAATGTGTACGAGAGTGAGTGTTGCGTGAGACGCAAATGCGGTATCTAGTCCCGCGAGTTGCGGAGGGGCGGCGCGCGGAGGACTGGCGAGCACGAAGAGACGTCGGATCACCACCGCGATGGCGATTACCGTGCAGACCCAGAATCCCGTTAGCAAGATGCGGGACCGGGGCTGCGCGGGAATAACGGTTGCGCTCTGCATTCAAAGTCCTACCGATTGAATTGACGATGTTACGGCTAAAGTTGTTCAGCAAAAGACGAGGATGCTGATGAAAAAAATGGTGGTGCAAGTCGCCTCGCAGCGGTTGTGCGGCTTACCTGCGGGTGGGCCGCCCCACACCTCATGCCGAACATTCTACGCGTATTCTTGTGTTTGTCAGGAGCCCGCGAGGTCAGCAGAAACGGACCCGGCGCCAAGAAAGTCCCGACGAACGGCACGCGTGAACAGATGAGGAGAAGACACGAAACGAAATTCTAAGTACGCTAACGACCGCGGCAAATGTTGGGCTTGTGAACGGAGTGGCCGAAATTGATTCGGACCGATACTGGGGCGATGTTTCCCAGTGGTAATCGCCGGTAAGATTGATGTGCTCCCAGCCGAGTGG
>DATAYL010000073.1:0-10332 GCA_036272575.1 Bryobacteraceae bacterium
ATGATATTCCTGCTGAAGCCACTGCACCATCCCTGATGTGGCGCGGCGCGTTGCATCATCAATCGAACCAGCGATTCCAATGGCGGCGTAGTGAGTAGCTGTTTCGACTCGCGGACTAGCGATAAAACCGTGCTTGATCACATGCACGGAGAACTCGACGTCCATTGATGTTTCCAAAGCCCACTCCGTGGTTTCTCCGTCGCCCATGGCGGCATGCCCATCGCCAATGTATAGCAGCGCGCCTGGCTGCGCTACGTTAAGAAAAACAGTCGAGCCCTCCGTGATCTCGTTAAAATCCATGTTGCCGCCGTAGCGGCCCAACTCGCCCGTGGAAAAAGGAGCGAAGCCGAAGTCCGGGGCAACTCCAACGCACCCGAGCATGGGCTTGAGAGGAACTGTAAAGTCCCTGAGGTGCTCTGTTGGAAGGTCTGGCTTTGCGATCCCTTTCCGAAAATCAAGTTTCCAGCGGACACGCTGCCCCAGATCTTTGGCCTGCACGGCCAGGCGTGAATCCTTTACTCTCTCCGCAATGGCATCGAGACTATCGGCATAGACACGATTTAAACGAAGGCGGTTGATATGCACCGCCAGCACGTCACCGCTCTCAGCGCCGCCCACGTAGAATGGTCCCGTCTGGGGATTCCCGTACAAGGCTTTGGTGACCCCATGCTCATCCACCCCACCTGAGTCAATGGTTTGCGTGTGGATTGTGTCTCCAGGCCAGACAGTCAGGACAGGCGTGATCTCCGCTGAAAAACGGTTGTAGAACTTTGTAGGCTTAAATTCCACATTCCTGGGAGGACCGGCGGGCCGCTCTTTCAACGCATAGCCAGAAAAACTGTGCCTTACGTGCTCCTCTGGTGCATTCGAAAGGGTGACGGACATCTCACCAGTTACTTTGTCTCCGCCTAACTGCGCGTCTACCTCAGTTGTGTTATTGCGCTTGTCGGTCGCAATGAAGTGAAGATGAGTACCGGATATTTTTCCAGCCACGGGATTGCCGTCAAGTGTGCCACCAAGATCTTCTCCTTTGGCAAGGATGGTCAGGCGCTGGTGAAGTGAATTCCCGTAAATGTCCGTCGTCAAAAGCCACTCCCGAAGTAGCGCTGCTTTCGAGTAACAACGCGGAGAGGAAGTGGCGAGCAGGAGCAAGCAAGCTGCGATGGGAGTTACGCGCATGAGTCCTAGCGGTATCGAAAGCCATTTCGGATCGCATCGAGCTGCGACCACAGCGCTGATGGACGCGGCTCTTTTGACATTGCAAAGAAAACAGCGGTGTGGCCATCGCCGTAATACGACGACGAAACTTCCGAGTACAAGGAAATTACGTTCCCACGGCGGTCGTACAGAGTCACGGTACCGCGGAAGTTGCTCGCGGCCGCTCCGCCGAAAGTCGACGGGCCGTTGGGCGAAGTCGCATATTGCGCCTTTATCTGCGAAAGATCGGGACTGAATTTGTTGTTGCGGCCGCGCTGTTCCGCAAGCCCTCCGAAATAGGTCACCATGTCCGATTGGAGCTCCGCGGCCGTAATTTGCCGCTGGCCGTCGAGCCACCATAGGAATACATAGCTGTGGTACTCCGGTGAATCCAGATCGTCGAACCCCGGCGCGAAGTACAGGTCCTCGAATCCTTTGAACGCCAGTCCTGGGCTCCAGGGAAGCGGGAAGTTGTAGCGCGGATCCTTTTGCCAATTGCCCGGAATTGAATAGCTGAAAGCATCCGTTTGCGGATTGACGTGGGGCGGATACGGCCTCCGGATAAGCGTGATCTTCTTCAAATTTCCGTTAGCCTGTACGATGGAAAGCTCGATGGAACTTCCCGCCGGACCGGCGAGCCGTTTGATAAGTTCGTTCAGTTCGGCATTGAAGACGCGCTTGCCGTCTGCCGCCAGAATGAGATCACCGGCTTCAAGCCCGGCATCCGCGGCGGCAGAATTGGGATCTACATGGCGGACTATTAAGGCGCCGCGCTTGGTCGGCTGTTGGTCGCTATAAAGCTGGTTCACGGCAACACCAACCGTTCCCGGTTCCGAAGCGAAAATCAAATTGGATGTCGCAACTGAACCGGCTCCGATTACGAAGACAATGAGCTTCGTCAGAAATGCTTTTTTGCTTCGCTGTCGTTTCAACTGACCGTTCCTCCAGAGGTTCTACTCTTGACGCAAAGCTTGCATGGCATCGATTCGGCCCGCTCGTCGCGCAGGAAGGAAACCCGCGAACGACGCAGCAACCATCAACATGGAAACTGTCAAAATGAGCGTCCATGGATTGATGGCTTGCATTCCTTCTATCAGCCAAAGCAAGATCTGTCCGGCTGCAATTGCGCCCGCGAAACCTAAAGCAATGCCCGCAAGGATCATGCGACAACTTTGACGCATAATGAGAGTCACAACTTGTCCGGTATTTGCCCCGAGTGCAATTCTTATTCCGATTTCCGGTGTACGCTGGCTGGTCAGATAACTGAGTACACCGTAGACTCCGACGCATGCCAACACCAAGGCCAACCCTGCGAATATGCCAAACAAGAGAAGAAGAAATCGCTGCCGTGCCAAGGATTGGCTGACAAGCTGCTCCATTGTGTGCGTCTCGTACAGAACCTGATCGCGCGTCGCACCGCTCACAGCCTGGCGCAACGATTTGAGGACTGCCTGCGGGTCCGTGTTCGTTCGGATAGCGATCGACATGAGTTCGGACCAGCGGCGCACGAACTGGTCGGGCACTTGACTGAAGGGGTAGTAGAGTTGCGCCCGTATCCGCGAATGGTCGTCTCCAGCGAGTCCCCACTGGCGCACATGGCCGACGACGCCAACCACCGTGACTGGATCCCGGGCAATGCCGATCCAAAGCTGTTTACCGATTGGATTCTGGCCGGAAAAAGCCTGCTTCGCCATGACATCATCAACCACTGCTACCGATTGAGAATTGATATGGTCCCGATCGCTCAGAAATCGGCCTCGAAGCAGCGGGATGCCCATAGTTTTCAGGTAATCCGGTGTTGTGCAGTTCGCTAACACCATGGGCTGCTGGTTTTCGGGTACCGCAGCCGCGCTCGTTGTGTAGCCGATCGGGTTGCTGCCTTCGCGCATCGGGACAGTGTCAATCATTGCGGTCGAATCGACGCCAGGCACGCGTCGCGCACGATCTAAAATATCCTTCCAGCTAGCCCGCGTTTGTGCCGGATTCGTGAGCGTGACGGGAGAGAGCGCAACACGGGCAGTCATCAGGTTTTTAATATTCAGGCCGGGGTTCAGTGATGCTAAATGCAGCAGCGTTTGTCCGAGCATTGCGGCAGAAGCCAGCAATACGACGGCGAGTGCGACCTCAACCGTCACGAACGCAGCATGTAGATGACGAGTACCGCCAACGATCGTTCGTCCTCCCGCACGTAAGGCCCGATCAACTTCCCCCAAACGGGTCCGCAGAGCCGGCGCGAGTCCACACGCCAGACCACTCAACAACGAAATGCCGGTTGCGAAGAGCAGCACGTGCGCATCGACCCGAATGTCATAGGCACGCGGCAATTCACCCGGCCACAGCGCGATCAACGCTCGAACGACTGCAATCGCGAAAAGAACTCCCAGGCACCCTCCGCCAAACCCCAGTACAGCGCTTTCCGTTAAATATTGTCGAACCAAACGCCCACGGCTGGCTCCTAGTGCAGCCCGGACCGCCAGTTCGCGCTGGCGCGAAACTCCGCGTGCCAGTAGCAGGCTGGCGATATTGGCACACGCAATCAACAGCACTAGGCTCACCGCTCCCAACAACAGCCAGAGCGTCGGTCGCGCGTCTCCCACATCAGCATGAAGGGTCTCCGCAACAAATGTGCGGCCGTGATTCGACTTGGGATACACAGATTCCAACTGATGGCCGATGGCGGCCAGCTCAGCATTCGCTTGCGCCAGCGTCGCGCCAGGTCTAAGTCGTCCCCAAGCTACAGTTCCATGCCTCTCTCGGTTTAGTTGCATTGGTAAGGTATCTTGTCCGATCGGTATGAATAAATCTACTTCGTCGCTGTCGATTCTAAAATCGGCTGGCGTTATCCCAATGACCGTTCGAGGGTGGCCATCGTAAACCACCTCCATACCGATTGCTTGAGGGTTGCCGCCAAAACGCTGTTGCCAGAAGTGGTGGCCGATTATGGCAACAGGCGATCCGGCAGGCCCGTCTTCATCTGGCGAAAACGGGCGTCCTCGCAGCAGGCGGACACCAAGAACGGAAAACAGATTCGAGGAAATCTCCAGGCCGTCCACATAGGCGGCATCGCGGGGAGCGCTAACGATAGCACCCCCTGCGTTGTGCATAGCCGCCAATTCCAGAGAATGCACGCGGTGTTTACAATCGAGATAATTCGGATAGCTAAGTGCCCAAGTGTCACCCCACGCTGTCTTCCACGTTGTCTTTTCCTGAAGATTTGCCAGACGCTCGGGATCGGAATAGGCCAGCGGTTTGAGTAACACACCGTTAAGGACGGTAAAAATGCCCGTCGTGACCCCGATACCAAGCGCCAGCGTCACGAGGCACACCAAGGTAAAAGTGGGAACTTTTCTCAACGTACGAAATGCGTAACGGATATCCGAGAGCAGATCTTCCAACCAGCGCGTCCCTCGCGCATCTCGGCACGCTTCCTTGACCTGTTCCATCCCACCAAACTCGTGGTGTACGCGGCGGCGTGATTCCTCCTCACTTAGCCCAGTGCTTTGAAGCGCAGAAACTCTTTCGGCGATGTGGAACTCGAGTTCGCGGCCGAGATCCCGCTCTAACTTGTTCCGTCGCGATAAGCGTGACCACCACGTCATCGTGCGCCCTCCTCGGCCAACCCCAGAATTAAACCCACCGCTTCGGCCAATCGTCGCCAGCTCGCAGTCTGGGACTCCAAATGGACTCGCCCCTTATTGGTCAGGCGGTAAAACTTGGCATCCCGCCCGGTTTCCGTTTCCTTCCAGTCGGATTTGACCAGGCCCCGGTTTTCCAATCGATGCAGCGCTGGATACAAGGAACCGCCCGGCACCTGAACGATGTCGCGTGAGATCTGCTGCAAGCGTTGGGCAATGGCGTAGCCATGTACCGGCTGCACGGCGATGATCTTCAAGATGAGGAGGTCCAGCGTACCTTGGGGAAGATCGGATTTCGGCGAGGGGTCGACAATAGCTTTCACTTCTATCTATTTATATCGCATTATAGATAGAAGTGAAAGCTATTCTGATTGTGTGCTGGACAGCCGGATGTAAAAGCGGGTTGTGTCGGCAACGGGAAAACCTGCGAGTGCTTATGGACGCTTGGGAGAACTTCGGCTAGGGAACATTGGCCGGAGCGCGGCCTTTTGAAAATCCTGGGATAAAAAACCGCGCACCTGCTTAGCTAAATCGTTGCCGTACGGTCGGCAAACTGGACATTACGTCCGGATGGCGCGTTATCCGGAACTTCGCCGATTATGCACAGACGCGAATATGCACGGTGCGCCCGTTCGTCATCCCTGCTATTTCAAGCCGCACTGGACTCAGATCATTGTTGTTCTGGCCTGACAGCGATGCCAGAGGGAACCCAGGAACAAAAGATTTCCTCGTCCGGTCTACACAGCCCGGGATCTCGCTCCAAGCGTGCGGTGAAGGCGTTTAAGCTGTCGAGACGTTTCGAGCCCACAATCGCCATGTTGTGGTCGGCTTCACTCACTCGGACGAGATAGATCAACCGAACGTGTTCAGGTTTCCGGGGGAGTTGAAAAGGCAGCGCCGGAGGTTCGGCTACGGGCAGGGTCTGACCTCTCTCTGTTTCTTGAGCCGCTGTCCATTTCAGGCGCACCAGCCCATGCCTCCCTGCCACAGCGTACTTTAGCGTCATATAGCCAACGAGGTCGGCGGCAGCAACTGAAATGGTGTTGCCCGTTGTTTCCTGTGCGTGCAACGTCGGTCGAAAGCCGCCCGACTTCAACAGTGGCAGCACAATCTTCAACGTCGATCCGGACCGCAGATCTAAATATGAATTGTCGGGCGGGGTGGGTGTAGGTGCTGCCGGCACAGCAGCGGTTTTTCTCGAACATGCGGCCAGAAGGACCAGCAGTGTGCATAAGAGAATACTTGTTGTCTGCAGCCTCATTCCTCGATATACGCGTGCCTTCACGCTTTCCTCCCTTGAAGAGTGCTATAAGAAATTGTACGTCGGATGTCTACGGTAGACAATCTATCTGATCCGCTCGAACTTCTTCAAGGAACTCTTGAAGTCTTAATTCTGCGCAGCTTGCAGATAGCGCCTAACCATGCCTACGGAATCGCACGATTCCTGAAGCAGCAATCGGATCAGGAATTCGTCATTGACAATGGCTCGCTGTACCCGGCCCTGCAACGCCTTTTACAACGCGGGTGGATCAGGTCCGAGTGGAAGACGTCACCCAAGGGCCGCCGAGCCAAGTACTACCGGCTCACTCCCGCAGGTCGGAAACAGTTTATAACCGCCACATCCCGCTGGAAGCGGTTTGTGCATGCTATGGGGCGCGTGCTCGCTTCGGAAGCTTAGCCAATGCGTGAATTATTATCGAAACTCGTGGCGATGTTTGGCGGTCGCCGCGGAATCATCACGGACCTGGACGAGGAGATCCAGGCTCATCTCGAGTTCGAAATAGAAGAGAACCGCGCACGCGGCATGGACGCCGATGAAGCGGTTCGGGCAGCACGTCAGGCTATTGGAAACACAACTCTCATCGCGGAAAGTGCCCGGAATGCCTGGGTCTTCCGGTTTGAAGAGATAGTCAGCGATCTCGGCTTTGCCCTACGTATGCTGCGCAAAGCTCCCGTATTCGCTGTGGTGGCGATCTTTACGCTGGGGATTGGTATCGGAGCGAACACGGCAATTTTCAGCGTTGTTCATGCGGTCTTACTGAAGCCACTCGAATACCGCGAGCCAGACCGGCTGGTTCGCATCTCAGTTGACAACCTTCGCCAAGGGTACAAGGACGTGGGCTTTACGCTTGCCCGGTATCAACAGCTAGAGGCCGCAGCGCGGTCCTTCAGCCAAATCAGCGCCTACTTTATCGCGAGCGAACACATGACCCTCTCCGGAGTCGGGCAGCCGGAGCAAGTGACTGCAGCCCGTGTTTCGGCCAACTTCTTGGACGTCCTGGGCATGAAACCCGTGCTTGGCCGAGGTTTTCTTCCGGCAGAAGACCGGCGCGGCGGTCCTTCTGTCGCTCTCATCAGTGCCGAACTCTGGAGCCGCCGTTTCGGCCGCGACCCGATGATCACGGCCAAAACCATCGATCTAAATGCGATTCCATACTCCGTAGTTGGTGTCCTTCCAAAGGGATTTGCGTTCCCGGCTCCGGCGATCGACATTTGGGTCACAAGACCGGCCGAGTATTCGGAAATAGTGCCCCAGTTTTGGGATGGTCTTACGGTTCTGATTGGGTTGGGCCGCTTGAAGCCGGGTGTTACGCTGCCACAAGCACGAAGTGAACTCAGTGTATTGAACCGGCAGTATACGCTTGCACATCCCGAAATGGCCGATGCGGATCCAGGAGTAATGATGCGGATTGGGTTCCTGCGCGATCAGTTAGTGGAGAACGCTCGGTCCATGCTTTGGATACTTTTTGGTGCTGTCGCATTCGTATTACTGATCGCATGCGCGAACGTGGCCAGCATTCTCCTTGCAAGAGCCGCGTCTCGCTCGCACGAGTTTGCCGTACGCTCGGCATTAGGCGCTGCGCGGCCCCGGCTCATCAGGCAATTGCTGGCCGAGAGTATTCTGCTCGCTGGCATCGGTGGATGCCTTGGTGTTCTGTTCGCAAACCTCAGCCTCAAGGCGCTCATTCGTCTGCCTGCGTTTCGTTTGCCGCGCGCAGCCGAGATCCATCTCGACATTTCTGTTTTGGCATTTACCGTACTTGTGTCAATTGCAACGGGCATCTTCTTTGGGTTGTTTCCGTCACTTCAGCTATCGCGTCCCGCTCTGAATGAGCAATTACGCGATCGCGCTCAAAGCGGCGCTGGAACCCCGGTGTACCCAGGCATATTTCGTGTTAGTACGAGGAGTCTGCTTGTCATCGCGCAAGTTGCTCTCTCGGTAACCTTGCTCATCGCCGCGACATTATTGATGAAGAGCTTTATTCGCCTCCACGATGTGAACCCTGGATTCCAGGCGAACAATCTCCTGACCATGCGCATCGACCTGCCGCCCGCACGATACAACACGCCGCAAAAGAAAGAGGCGTTCTCAAACGAACTTCTCAGCCGAGTCAGAACCATTCCTGGAATTCGCAGCGCGACAGGAGTATTGACGCTTCCCATGAGTCCCCGGAATGCAACCGGTGTGCAAGTCGTCGGGCAACCCGCTGTAAGCGTGGGTGAACGACCTGCGGCGCAACTGCAGAGTGTTACACCAGGGTACTTCCGAACCGCGGGTATACCGTTGCGCCGGGGCCGCGAGTTTACTGATCACGACAACGCAATTGGGGCTCCGCTTACGCTGATCATTAATGAGGCGATGGCTCGCCGGTTTTGGCCGAAGTACCCAAGAGGTGTTGATCCTATTGGCCAGCGAGTTCTGATCGGTAACAACACAACGAATCCATTCGAAGTGGTCGGCATCGCGGCCAACGTCCACGAGCACGGGCTTGCCAGCGAATCGATCCCCGAACTGTACCTTCCGACCCACTCTTATCCACTGCAAAGTATCGGTCTGCTGGTCAGAACTGCCGATGATCCTCTAAGCATCACGAACGCAGTTTGTAAACAAGTGCAGGCGATCGACCCGGACCAACCGGTCGCGGCCGTTCAGACAATGCACGAATTGCTGGAGTCCTCTATCGGCCAGCAGCAATTGACATTGTTCCTGTTTGGCGGCTTCGCCCTCATGGCCCTGGTGCTCGCCGCCGTCGGCATCTATGGGCTTATTGCCTATTCAGTCGTGCAGCGAAGGCAGGAGTTGGGCATTCGTCGCGCGCTTGGTGCTCAAGCCGGCGATGTTCTGGGAATGATTCTCCGTCAAGGCCTCGCCCTCACACTCGCTGGTTTGGCATTGGGATATGCAGGGGCTCTGATGCTCACGCGCCTGATGGTACGACTGCTGTTTCAGGTCAGCGCACTGGACGGTACCGCGTTTGCCGTAGTTGGTCTCGCCTTCATTGTAGTGGCGCTCCTGGCTAGTTCTATTCCCGCCATTCGAGCCATACGGACAGATCCGTTATCGGCGTTGCGGTAATGATGTTACGAGTATTCGTTTTAGCTCTACTTGCGGGAATCAGCGCTCTCGCGGCCCACCAACCCAATCCCGCCGCGCCGGATATGCCAGGCCAGTTAATCGAAGTAAGGGACCATCGCGTCCACATCTATTGCGCTGGTCAAGGGAGCCCCACAGTTGTAGTAGCGAGTGGCGGATTTTCGTTCGACTGGGGTCTTGTCCAGCCGCAAATTGCACAGGTCACCCGCATTTGCACCTATGACCCGGCTGGAATGGCCTGGAGCGATCCAGTTCCAGCGCAAACAGCTCCTTACTGTAGCGGCAGAGTCGATGAGTTGCGTCAGTTGCTTGCCAACGCTGGCGTACAAGGCCCGTACGTTCTGGTTGGATACTCGATCGGCGGCTTAGTCGCTCGTTTGTACTCAGTCCGGTATCTGAACGAAATCTTGGGGGTGGTCTTTGTGGATCACGCCTTTATCGATACTCCGAACGACTCCGAGTCGAAACCGCCTCCTTCTCCCTTGAACGGCGTTGACAGCCCGCCGGTACTCATTTCCCAATCACCCATCGCGCTCGACTTAGAAGATGATCAGAATTTCAGTAAATTACCCGATCGGGACCAGCAGCTCCACAAGTGGGCGTTGTTGCATTCCCTAAGGCCTACCCCGGAGATGGCGGCTGAATGTTTGTCTGAGGTGGAAAAGGCCGAGCAAAAACAACCCTTCCCCCTGGGAAAGAAACCGGTGGCCGTAGTCAGTACTCTATACAACTCGCCACGTTATAGGGATTTGCAGGACCAACTTCTGAGGCTCTCGGAAAACAGCAAGCAGTTTATCGCGGAGAACAGCTCACACATGGTGATCATTGATCGACCAGATATTGTCATACAGGCAATTCGAGAGGTGGTTGCTGCTGCCAGAAAAAAGCAGGCCTTCACTCAACGCGAACACTGAGTTCACGTAGATGAGTAAACCAGCTAGTGGCGCGTCGCTAAGAAACAATTAGCAGGCTGTGGGTGTCTGAATGTGATATGCCCTTTGCTGGCGAGGCAATCACCCTGACGATGGAGGAGCGACTGGAGTTGGAGCAGAGGACGCAGTCACGCACACTACCGGCCGGGGACGTGTTCCGGGCTCGGTTGATTCTAATGCTCGCTGAGGGTCT
>DATAYL010000074.1:0-7978 GCA_036272575.1 Bryobacteraceae bacterium
AAGTCCATGAACAAGGTGAGTAGAGGAAGCGCAAGGACGCATGCGATTACCCGCGGGACAACCAAAAATTTGAACGCGTCGACCGACAGCGATTCAATGGCATCGATCTGTTCAGTTGCCCTCATGTTCGCGAGAACGGCACCGATCCCTGAGCCCACTCTGCCTGCCACAAGTAGACCGGCCACCAACGGACCAATTTCGACGAAGAAAGCCAAGGCCTGAACAGTCGGAATCAGGGACCCTGCACCGAATGTGACCAGCGTGCTGCGCGTGTGAAGGGTCATCACAGCCCCTAAGGCAAACCCAGAGGCGATCACCAGGGGAAGAGATTTAGCGCCGACTTCCGCGAGTTGACCAGTGATCTGAGCAGTCTCGAACGGAGGGCGAAATGCGTCCCGAATCACCTGCAAGCCAAACTGGCTAACCTCGCCAATGAATTCGATCGGCTTCAACAATCCGCAACACCTTTCCGATATGACTTCGCGTCTGGTCCACCGTCGGAGTTTTCAGCGATGGCCCCCACGAACTGATGAAAGAAACCTGACTAGTCGCTGTCATAACAGTGCGCTTTCTTCCAGCCAGTCGACGTAAAAGCAGGCGCTCCGAAATCGGCCTTTGCCTTTCATCTGCGCCTAACTCTTTAAGTGAGGGCTACCTCAGTACACGGCGATGCTATTCCCAATGTATCCATTAAAAAACTAGATGTTCCTAGAGGTTCAATCGAGTCTGTGTCGGGGGCAATCAATTCTGGAACGTGATTGGCAGCTCCGAGATTGATAAACCGATTCGTGCGACCAATATCGAACGTGAACTATATGGGCTATAGGATCATGTAGTTTCTTCAGTTCCCTGCAATCGCTACCATCAGCCTGTCCTTCGCCTTCAAGTGAGAACTTGGAAAGGGCCGATTTGGACAACGAACTACCGTGAACGAGGAAGCATGCACTGGCAATCGATAAGTTCCCTGTACTCTCGTCCGCGGTAAAGGTCATCTACAGCTTCGATTGAGCGTCTATCCAACTCCCTCGGGAGGCAGGCAATGCAGTTCCTCAACTTGAACACAGTAGGAAAGTGCAACATACATGGAATTCTTCTGTCCGCCGCGAGTACGACTATGCTGGCAATATCTGCTCTGTTGATCACAGCCTGCGGCAACAGAGATTCCAAGGCCGCGTCGACCTCTTCGGCACCAGTTCCTGTAGACGTGGTAAGAGTTCGCCACGGCAATGTGCCTCTCACCGGAGATTGGGTTGCCACCCTCGATGGCTTTGTCAATGCGCAGATCCAACCACAAGTGAGCGGCTATCTGGTTGAACAGACCTACCGGGAAGGTTCTCCAGTGGCCAAGGATCAGGTTCTCTTCCAAATTGACCCCCGGCCGTTTCAGGCGATCGTCAATCAGACAGCGGCGCAGGTAGAGCAGGCAAAGGGCCAGCTCGCTCAGGCGAAGGCGCAGCAGGGTCTTGCCCAAATCAATTTGAGGCGCGACACCCCGCTTGCGGCGGAAAGGGCGATCGCACAGAGTCAGCTTGACAACGAGAAGCAGCAGGCAGAACAGGCGGATGCGACGGTAGCAGCTGCGGAAGCAGCCATCAGCGCCGCGGAAGCCGCGCTCACTACTGCAAAGCTGAATCTGGGCTTTACAGAAGTCCGCTCTCTCGTGGGCGGTATAGCGGGACAGGCCATGACGCAGGTTGGAAACCTCGTCAATTCTCAATCGGTGCTGACATCCGTTTCTAAGTTGGACCCCATCAAGGTCTATTTCTCAATCAGCGATGCCGAATATCTCGTCCTGGTTGATCGGGCTAAATTGACCGGTAACAGTCTACTAAGCGGAAAGTCTGCATTGCCCCTGACATTAACCCTTGCAAGTGGTAAGGCTTGGCCGCACCAGGGACGCATCGTGTTTGTTGATCGCCAAATGGATCAACAGACGGGAGCGATTCGGATCGCGGCCTCATTCCCGAATCCAGGTAATGTGCTCCGACCGGGGCAGTTTGGACGGGTCACTGCTGAGACGGAAATTCGCCAAAACGCAATCCTTGTTCCTCAACTAGCGGTCCAGGAACTGCAAGGGAATAAGCAGGTCTATGTGGCGGGTCTTGACAACAAAGCGCACATCGTAAACGTGACACTCGGCCCGCAGGTGGGAAATGACTGGATCGTCACAAGTGGTCTGAGCGCTGACCAACGAGTAATCACCAGCAACGTGCAAAAACTGCGCGACGGCGCGAAGGTCAGTGCGCATGAAATCTCCGAGCGGGCTGCAATCGAAACCTCCAGTCCCACGGGAGAGAGGTGAGACATGTCAAAGTTTTTCATCCGGCGCCCCATCGTGGCGATCGTGATCGCAATTCTGACCGTAGTAGGCGGCATCGTAGCAATGTTGTCGCTGCCCACCTCACAATATCCCGACATTGTCCCTCCCGAGATCCTGGTTCAGGCCACCTATCCAGGAGCTGATGCCAGAACGCTTGCTAAGGCAGTGGTCACCCCGATCGAGCAGCAAATGAATGGCGTCGACAACATGCTTTATATGTCGTCGGTAAGTGCAAACAATGGTCAGGCCACTCTGTACGTTGACTTCGACTTGAAGACCAGCTCCGATATCGACCAGGTGCTGTCCCAGCTTCGCGTCGGTCAGGCGCAGGCACAGTTACCGGCTCAAGTGAATGCAGCCGGGATTGTTATACAAAAGTCGCTTAGTTCTCCCCTGATGATCATAAGTCTGGTTTCGCCTGATAAGCGATACAACGCGACCTTTCTGACAAACTACGCAATCATTAATCTCCAGGACGAGCTGACCCGTATTCCGGGAGTCGCGCGTATCCAGGTTTTCGGTGGTCAATACGCTCTTCGCGTCTGGATTCGTCCCGATCAACTGGCCAAGCTCGGGGTCACTGCAACGGACGTGATCAACGCAATCCAGGTGCAGAA
This sequence comes from Bryobacteraceae bacterium, assembly GCA_036272575.1. GTDB lineage: Bacteria > Acidobacteriota > Terriglobia > Bryobacterales > Bryobacteraceae > Bog-105. The sequence continues at coordinate 2,938 of DATAYL010000074.1, forward strand.
CAATGTCAATCCAGCTGGCAAGATCGGCGGTGAACCAGCTCCCATGGGTCAACAGTTTACATACACCGTTCGAACGCAGAGCCGCTTAGTTACCCCGGAACAGTTCGGCAATATTGCTATTCGCTCCGACTCGGACGGCTCGGTGTTGCATCTCCGTGATGTCGCGCGGATAGAACTTGGCACTCAGACCTACGATCTGTCGGCGCGATACAACAATGCCCCTTCCGCGGCCCTGGCCGTCTATCAGTTGCCTGGATCAAACGCTGTGGCAACGGCCGCGGCGGTTACCAAACGCCTGCAGGAGCTATCCAAGACATTCCCTACGGGCATGGACTACAAAATTCCGCTCGACACAACCAAAGCCGTGACAGCGAGCATTCGTGAAATCGTCTTCACGCTTGTCCTGTCTCTACTATTGGTAATCGTCGTTGTCTTCATATTTCTTCAAGGTTGGCGGGCAACGTTAATTCCGCTGCTGGCGGTGCCGGTCTCACTGATTGGGACTTTCATAGCCTTCCCAGCTCTCGGCTTCTCGATTAATACGCTATCGCTTTTTGGACTCGTGCTTGCGATAGGCTTGGTCGTCGACGATGCCATCATTGTCGTGGAAGCTGTGGAACACCACATTGATGAGGGCCTCGCTCCTACCGATGCAACAGTTCTGGCAATGGAAGAGGTAGGTGGGCCTGTAGTCGCAATTGCGCTCATTCTCGCAGCCGTGTTCATCCCGACGGCTGCGATACCCGGTATAACCGGACGCTTGTACCAGCAATTTGCTATTACTATCGCGATCTCAGTCCTCATCTCAGCTTTTAACGCACTGACACTTAGTCCAGCTCTTGCCTCCCTCTTGTTGAAGCCGAAATCTCATGAGGGTGGTGCAAACCCTCTGGGGCGGTTCTTCGCTTGGTTTAATCGCTTTTTCGGTAGGACAACAGAACGATATGTTTCTACCTCAGGCATTCTGATTCGCAAATCAGGATTATCCATGATCGGGTTGGCAGCAGTTGCCCTCCTTGCTGTCTTCGTTGGTGGAAGGCTACCGGGTGGCTTTATACCCCAGGAAGATCAAGGCTATCTCTACGCAGCCATACAATTGCCTGACGCAGCTTCGCTGCAAAGAACCGATGCGGCGGCACAGCGCGTGACTGATGCACTCTTGCAGACACCAGGCGTTCAGAGCGTAGTCGGAGTTGACGGCTTCAGCCTTCTGACAATCACCGAGAGCACAAACACCGCTATGTTTTTCGTCACGCTCAAGCCATGGGATGAGCGCAAGTCGCGGGCGGAACAAATTGAGGCTATCCAAGCAAGTATGCAGCAGAAGCTGGCCGGCAATAGCCAAGGGCTCGCCTTCGCGTTTCCGCCGCCTGCAATTCCTGGCATAGGAACTGCGGGCGGTGTCACCATGATTCTCCAGGACCGCTCTGGCAACGACGATCCCAAGTTTCTAACCAATAACGTCTCTACGTTTCTCACGGCCGTGTCGAAACGCCCAGAAATCGCCGGGGCCTTTCCGTCTTATTTACCCGCTGTTCCCCAACTCTATGCTGAAGTTGATCGCGACAAAACCACGCAGCAGCAGGTAGATCTTAGTTCTGTCTACACGACCATGCAGACATTCATGGGGGGTTATCTTGTCAACTACTTCAATCGCTTCGGGCGCCAGTGGCAGACGTATGTACAAGCAGAGGGAGACACTCGGACAAACATTCAGAACATTCGTGAATTTTACGTCCGAAGTGCGAATGGTGGGCAAGTACCGCTCGGTTCACTCATGCAGGTCAACCAGACCACCGGGCCTGAATTCATCCAACGATTCAATGAGTACAACGATGCGCAATTAAACGTTACGGGAGCTCCGGGCTACAGCTCTGGGCAGGTACGTGCCGCCCTCGAAGATGTTTTTCGGAAATCGATGCCGCCTGGGATGGGCTTTGCATATCAAGGTATGAGCTTTCAGGAACAGCGCGCCGCAGAGGGCGTCCCGGCATGGGTGGTCTTCGGTCTCTCAATTTTCATTGTCTTTCTAATCCTTGCAGCGCTCTATGAGAGCTGGACTTTGCCTTTCAGCGTTCTGCTCAGCACGCCCGTAGCAATTCTTGGCGCGTATTTGGCACTTACTTTACGTTCGTTCGAAAACGACGTCTTTGCGACGATCGGATTGATCATGCTCATCGGCCTTTCCGCGAAGAATGCCATTCTCATTGTCGAATTTGCCGTTACGAATTATGAAAAAGGACTCAGTATCTCTGAATCTGCACTTCAGGCCGCCCGCTTGCGATTCAGGCCTATTATCATGACCGCTCTCGCGTTCATATTTGGCTGCTCGCCGTTGTGGACTGCGAGCGGTTCGGGTGCAGCCTCGCGGCGAATTTTGGGCACCGTCGTAATCGGAGGGATGACAGTGTCATCTGTGCTGGGAATCCTCATGGTTCCAGTCACATTTGCGGTGGTCGAGTATCTTTCCCATCGGTTTACACCCGGAGGTAAGGATCTCACGATGGACTCGACATTGGTACCGAGCGCTGATCCTGCGCTTACGCCGGAAACGCAGGCAGGTCGCGCATGAACAGCACCTCGTTGAGGCTAAGGCCGTCAGTCACGCTGCTCCACCTCGGATCGCTGCTTATCCTATTCACCGGTTGCACCGTGGGGCCAAAATATGTTCGTCCGACGATCCCTGCCCCCCCAGCTTACCGCGGTCCGGATGAAACACCCGTATCCAGCGCAGATCAGGACTCGCTAGGTGACCAGAAATGGGCGCAGGTGTTCCATGAAGCTGAGTTACAGGATTTGATCCATGCGGCGCTCGAAAACAACTACGATGTGCGGATTGCCGCTCGACGCGTGCTCGAGGCGCAGGCGCAACTAAGAATCACGCGTTCGCAACAATTCCCGACTGTCGCCGTCGGCGGCACCGGTATTGGTGCGGATCTGGGCAATTCCGTTATTGGCAATCTAGGCAGCTCCGGAAATGGATTGCCAAGCGGCACCGTCGTCGCAGGAACTTTCAATCTTTCCGCGGCCTGGACCCCCGATTTCTGGGGCCTTTATCGGCGCCAGACTGAGGCAGAGAGAGCGCTACTGCTTGGGCAGGTCTGGGCGCAGCGCGCTGTCCGCATGACCCTGGTTGAGCAGGTGACAACCTCATACCTTCATTTGCGATCACTCGACGAACAGCTTGCCATTGCGAAACAAACGTTCAAAGCCAGGCAAGAATCTATGGAGCTTACGCGCACACTGGAATCGGCCGGCTCTGTCCCTTTGGCCGACCTGCGTCAAGCCGAGGAACTGGAATATGCCGCGTCAGTGCAGATTCCGCAGCTCGAACAGCAGATCCAGCAGGAAGAAAATGCGATCCGGCTCCTGCTCGGGAAAAACCCTGGAACGGTTGACCGTGCGGATCCGAACGCGCTTGCCCCGGTGCCACAGGACCTGCCTGTCGGTCTTCCCTCCCGGCTATTGGAGCGTCGCCCGGATATCGGGCAAGCTGAACAGCAGCTCATCGCGGCGAACGCCCGCATCGGAGTGGCTCGTGCCCAGTTTTTTCCTCAACTCTCGATTACTGCGTCCGGCGGCGTAGGCGGAAGCGATTTCTCCACCATTTTTGACCCGGACAGCCGGCTGATCTACGGTATCGGCGCACTTACGCAGCCCATTTTCGAGGGAGGAAAGCTGCGCGGACAACTCCAGCTTTCAGAAGAGACCAAGAGAGAGATGGTCGTGAATTATCAGCAGACGGTCGCCGGGGCACTTCGAGACGTTTCGAACGCATTGATTGCAGTACGCAAGCAGCGCACCGCCCGCGAGCAGCAAGAGAAACTCGTAGCTGCCACACAGGATGCGGCGCGTCTTGCTCGAAAACGATACAACAGGGGCGCAACCAATTACCTCGAGGTCCTCACCACGGATACAAACGTCTTTTCCGCGCAGCTGAATCTCGTCAATTTGCGAGAAGGGGAGGCTCAGTCCCTTGTAGAGCTATACGCAGCCCTGGGAGGAGGGTGGGAATAGTTGCCGTATGGTCGACGGATAGAGCCCTCATCTGATGGCATTTACCAGACTCCTGGCACTCTGAATCGAGAGGCGTATGCTCGTTTTGCGAATCAGATGCGCAATGACCTCGTGACAGAGCGCTTGGGTCCTCGTCAGCTCAGGCGTGGGCGGCCTGGGATTGGGCTTTGATTCCGCCTATAGAGAAGATAACTACACAAGGGAGGAATTATGAATCGAGACCCCATCGCATCCAAGCAGTCCCTAGTTATTTCTCATGCGGTTGCATGTGGATTCGCTTGCATCGCCCCCCTGCTGTGTTTTAGCAGAGCGGCGATAGCCCAGAGTCCGAGCGAGGCACAAGATGCAGCCGCAGGGTCGGTCGTTCATGTTACGCATCTTTTGGGGCTTGAAGATGTGCGGAACAACACGAAGGGACAGTTACGCATTCAGGGCGACGTTCTGCAGTTCCAGCGGGATGGGAGCACGGCGGCGCAGGTGAGCCTCAGTTCTATTCAGGACATCTCTCTCGGAACTGAAGATAAGCAGATAGGCGGGACGCCGATGACGCTGGGCAAAGCTGCAGTTCCATTCGAGGGAGGGCGGGCGATCAGCCTCTTCTCACATAAGAAGTATGACACCCTCACGGTCGAATATCTTGATAACAACGGCGGATTCCACGGTGCCATATTCGAAATGGACAAAGGGCAAGGAGAAGGCTTCGAGAAGGATCTTGTAGCCAAGGGGGCGCACATCGCGTCGCCAGAAGTCCGACCAAGGACGCAAAGCACGCCCGAGGACAAGACTACCGAGGTGAAACAATGAAGACAACTAGAGCGTACTCTCTAACCACGACCAAGACTACGTTCAGCCTACCTGCCTTCCTCCGGGCAAAGATGCGACTGGGCATACGGTCGAGAACCGGTGCGCTTCTTATCCCGCTACTCTCGGCGTTGCTGTTCCAGTTATACCTCCCAACTGCGCTTGCGCAAGACTCCACCAGCGGCAAAGGCGGGGAGGTTCAGCAATGGAGCGTACAGGTCGA
>DATAYL010000075.1:0-35683 GCA_036272575.1 Bryobacteraceae bacterium
GGCTTAGCTTTTAATTTCTGCGTGAACTAGATATTTATTTTTATACCTGATTCCAAAAAGATTTCAAACACTTTTTTGAAAATCTTCAGTTAAGATTCCTCTTCGCCGCTATCCCCCGGGAGGATAGCTCCTTCCTTCCCCGCTGCCCCTCACCGGGGCGATGCTATTCTCCAAGCGAGGCGGTAGTTATGACTGGCCGAACGGCAACCTTGCTCGTCAGCTGCGCGGCGGTTTTCCTGGGAACCGCATATGCCCTCGACAAGACGCTGCCGCGCCCGTTCCGCGAATATCCAGGAGTCGAATATCGGCTAGGGTCCATCCCGTTGCCATCTAATACCCAACGCGCCGAATGGGCGTTCGCGCGCCTGATGTACCCTGGCGGCTGGAATGACGGCTACGCCGGACGAGAAGACTACTGGACGGACGGCGCCGCGCTCTGGACGCAGGATTACCCGCGGGCTGATCGCCACTTTTCCGAAGCAGTGCAACGGCTGACCCGCTTGGACGCGCGCCAGGTGGAGCAAGCCGTCAATCTCGATGACGGCAACGAAGTGTACAACTGGCCTTGGCTTTACGCGGTACAGGTCGGCGAATGGGGTATTACGGATCCACAAGCCAAAAAAATGCGTGATTACCTGCTGCGCGGCGGCTTCTTCATGGCCGACGATTTCCATGGCACGACAGAGTGGCAGGTATTCGTCGAGAGCATGAAGCGGGTGTTTCCCGATCGGGAGATCGTGGACATTCCCGACAGCGATGCTATTTTTCACACGGTTTACGATTTGGATGAGCGCTACCAGATCGTGGGGGCGGAGCACCTGGCGACAGGCCACAAGGGAGACGGCTATGTGGCGCGCTGGCGCGGCATTTACGACGACAAGGGCCGCATCATGGTGGCGATCTCTTTCAATTCAGACATTGGCGATTCCTGGGAATGGGCCGATTCGCCCGAATATCCAGAGAAGTATTCGGCGCTAGGTGTGCGCATCGGCGTGAACTATATCGTTTACGCGATGACTCACTGACCCGCTCCAGCCGCCGCCATGCCGATAGCCGCAGGTTGGGCGCCGCCGTCATACAGGCTGTTAAACAGCAACTTAAACGTGCCGTGCGGCTGAGCCCTGAAGGTGACCTCCGGACCGAGCAGGAAGACTTTCCCCCGCCCCACGGCGGCTTCGGCAACAGCGGTTCCGCCGTCAAGATAAGCTTGGCCCCAAGCCCAACCACTGACGAGCGAGTGGGGGCTTGCAAACCAGGCAACAGCGGTGGTTTGTTTTTGTTGAGCATCGGGAGCGAGACGAAACACCGGGCTGTTATCGAAGAAGACGTCCGCGCTGGAAGGCATGCCGTAGGCAAGCGGGTTCGAATTATCGACCGACACCTTCAGCAGCGAGCCGGGGATGTAGTATTTCTCGGACGGGAGCGGATGAAGCTTCGAGTCGGCACCCATTTGGGTGAGGTAATTGGAGACGGGAACACCGAGCAACTCGCCCAGAGCGGTTGAACTGCCGATGGTGACGACCGAACCGCCGGCCGAGAGAAACTGCTGAAGCTGAGGAACCGTTTTTTCGGTAGTAATATGTCCAAGCCAGGCACGGTATTGCTCGGGAATATCAGCGGGTTTCGGCTGGCGGTTGGAGAAGCCCTCACTGCGCCGCGCACCGGGTTGGCGATAAGCCCCATCGGTAAACACGAGCACGTCGAATTTGTTTTTGAGATCACCCGCGTCGAGCGTTTGCGGATAAACGACTTCAAACGGAAATTCGTATTGTTCGAAGAGCCAGCGATCCCAACCGGAAGGCATGAGGCCGCCATATTGATCGTAAAGTCCGATGCGAATAGGCTTCAGCTTCAGCGCCTTGGAGGCAGGGGCTTGCGCCAGACCTAACGCGTTGACACCGAGTTCTGCCGCGGCATGATCGAGAATACCCGCCGCGGCGGCCGATGCCGGAACCCAGATCGCGCCCGAGCCGAAATCATGGCCATCGACGGTTTGATTGGCAGCGAGCCAGTAGACATCGCTGTGCGCTTTGAGCAAGCGGTTCACAACCACAAAAGAGTCGTTCGTACGATGGCTGAGCAGGTAACCCGCGGGATGCGCGACACCGGCGACCTTGCCCGCGGGCGGTTTGAGCAGTCCATTGACTGCGGTGAACGGGCCATCGAATTCGGACGTGACGCGGTCGAAATGAACACCCATTTGTAAAGCGAGCGTCCACCCGGCACTGTCATAGGGCGGAATGGGAGGACCACCGGGATATTTGAAATCGTTGGGATGGTGCTGCGGCTCGAACATGTCAAGTACGTGAGGACGAAAGGCCTGGGCGGTCTTGATGACATAGGAACCAGCGGGATACGATTCGCCGGTCACCTGAAATGGAGTACTGGCCTCAGTAACGGTGATGCCGACCTTTAATAACGCGTTCACAAACTTAGTCGCCGTAAGAAAATCAGGTTGGTCAGACGGGATGATATAACCGCGCGCGTCGCGATGCTCAGGATCGTGCAGAATTTTCGTGTATAGATCGAGCGGCAGGTGAGGAACATTGAACGGCGACAGATCTTCCGCATTGCGTGGATTGGCCTCCGTACCAGCGGCAGCGCGCAGAGCGTCAATACGGTCGGGTGTGATCGTCCAGTGGTCTTCGCTGCCATTGCGGATAGAATTGCGGCCCATGAGATAGAGGTTGTACAGCAGTGTTTCGCGATTGCGGGACGCGTAATTGAGAATGGCGCGATTGTTAGTAACGTCGTAATCGATCGATTGGCGATAGTGCCAGAGCTGCGGCACAACGGGCAAAGGCCAATCGCCGGTCGGCAACTGTTTGTCGGCCACGAGAGGAATCTGCGTGGGCGTAGGACTGCCTATAATTTCCGTCAAAAGGCCGATCATGTTGTGGAAGTAAGTAATCGTGCGCAGGCCGCCATTCCACCAGGTGGAGTAGTTGGCGCCGGTGCGCTGCGCCGAACCGCCCTTGCCTTCCGCGACCAGGCGCTCGTGCATGGCGGTGCCAACCGCTTCCACCCCTAACGGAATCAGGGGGTCGAAGTTGTAGTTGAATGGATCACGAAACGGCGGCATGAAGATGACGGCGCCCGCGGGACCGGTCTGGTGGTGATTGTAGACAATTTGCGGAAACCACTCGAGAAACATCTGGCGGTTCATGTTGGTAGTCTCGGGCATGTTGGACATGTAGAAATCGCGATTGTTATCGTGCCCGATATAGTGCTGGAACAGGCGCGGCAGGTAGTCGAGCGAGCGTTTCTTGGGATCGGACTCGCGCATATACCAGTTGGCCACCAACTCCTGTCCATCGGGATTGGCGAGTACGCAGAGCTGGATCGCGTCATTGAGAAAGCGCATGGTTTCCGGATCGGTACGGCTCAGCATTTGATAAACATGCTCCATCAACTGCTGGGAGCCGACGGTTTCGGTAGCATGCAAGCCGCCGTCGATCCAGATGATGGCGCGGCCTTCGCGCGCCAGGGCGTGAGCCTGGTCATCGGTAAGATTCTCGGCATGAGCGAGTTTCGACGAGATTTCTTTGAAATGAGCTAGGCGGCGCAGATTCTCGGGCGAAGAGATGATGGCCATGTACTGCGGACGTCCTTCTGCAGTAGAACCGATATCAACCAGCTTCATGCGGTCTGACTCGGTCGAAAGAGTTTTCCAATATTTCTCGAGCTGGGAGTAATTGGCGATTCGGTAATCGTCACCGAGGTTGAAGCCAAGCGCGGTGGCAGGCGCCGTGACTTGCGGAGCTTTAGAAATTACGGCTGTGTTGGAGGGCTTGGTTGCGGCGGGGAGCAAGCCAGTAAAACAGCAGAGGAGGAGCAGTCGAGAGTGCTTGCTAGCTGTTGTCATGGAGATCTTTGTTAGCGACGGATTTGCTGCCCGTTTTCGGAGCAGTGGGAGATTTCTCTTCGTGGCCGTGCCGCCAGAAAACAGTGCAGTCGTCAAAATCCTGGTGATTGGGAAAAAAATCATTCAGATGCAGGTCATCGACCACGTCATCTTTGCAGGTTTCAACCGTCGCGAAGCGGCCATGTGCAATCTGTTCGCCTAGTTTCTTGAAGGAGATGACATGGTAGAGATTCTCTTGAGCCGTGGGCAGGTCGAGTTTGTGCGAATAGGAAAATTCCATGCGGGCGGGCGGGCGCTGATGGAGTAGGAAATAGACAAGCTCGTCTGCCATGTATTCCTGACCGGGCGGCGTGACCTGTTTGACTTTGGCGGCGATTTTTTCGTAGTCCTGCCAGTGAGTGGCATCCCGATCGTCGAAGATCCACTTGGTGATACCTGCGAGCATGATGAAGAACAAAATAGCGGTGGGCCAGCGCGGGCGATCGGCACTGATCAGGCGCGAACCGCTGTAGTAGAAGCCCACGCCAGCGAGCAACGCGACGAACGGAATGATGAAGATGAAGTAACGGCCGAACGTGGGATGAGCAGTAGCAATGAAGGCGCCGGTGAAGAGTGAGATAGCGGCGGCGAGATAAAACTCGTAGCGAAGTTTGCGGTCCCAATTGCTTTGCCGGATGAGATAGACAAGCCCGATAATGGCGAGCAGGCCAAGAAGTAACGTCTGCGCGGAGACAGTCCAATCGAGGAAGATGTCGAAATCATGAGCGCCGACATCGCCCCAATTAACGCGGCGAAAGAGCGCTTGATATTGGACGACGTTGAAGAAAGTCAAGCGCGGCGAGCGGACGAACAAAATGATTTCCGGAAGAAACGGAATAATGGCCGCCACGCAGAAAGCAAACGCCTTGGAAAGGCGATGGCCAGCGCGATTTACGAGCAAGATCCAGACGAATAACACCGGAACCGCAGGCGCGACCAGCAGAGTGGAGCCGGCAGCCGCGGAAACCAGCAAAGAGGCGACAACGGTAAGCCAAATACTCGCGCGATCGACTGCGACAACGGCGACACGGAACGCAGCGAAGGCGAGAAACATGCCGCTGCCGTAAGCCTGCGCGGAAGGACCGAAGGGCACCACAACAAGATCCAGACCGATGAAGCCGGCGACGATGGCGGCACAAGAAAGTTTCCAGCGATCGACCGGAAAGCGGCGCATCATGTAGGTCGAGGCAAGCCAGACAGTCGCCGAGACGAAGAGCGCATCGAAGAAATGAACAGAATGCCAGTTATCCCCAAAGAAACGCAGAACGGCAGCATTCCAATAGGCGTTCAGCAGAGTTTGCGGGAAGGCGAAATCGAGATAAGGCTTGGCACCCAGGTTGATGAGCTGAGCCGCAACAAGATGGAATCCTTCATCCCAGACGAAAGCCATCGTTTGCGCATAGACACCCAGCGCGACGCTTAGAGCCAGCAGCAGCGCAATGAGCAGCGGCCACGGACGGCTGAGCTTCCGCAGAAACGCGCGACCGCGCGGCTTTTGAGCGGCGGAGAGCGTGGGGTTTTCGTTCATCGCTTAGGAGGCAGCGTGCAGATGGAGTAATTATAGGGCGCGCGGTGCTTCAGGAAGAAGAGAAGCGGTTGGGTTTTGCGACGACGGTACGGTGATTGTAATGTTGGCGCGACGTTTGCGACAGTCTGGAAGAGCAAGCGTCCAGGAGCCTATGATGAAAAGCCACGCCACCAAAGCACCGGAGACTGTCCAGTAGAAATAAGAAGGGAAATAGCGGAAGACAACGAGTGATTCGCCGGCGGGTAAGGGAACGGACTGAAAAATGGAAGCTGTTCGGGTGAGGATCACAGGTTTGCCGTTGACCGAGGCTTGCCAACCTGGATAGAGGAGTTCGCGCCGAATAAGATAGGCCGGAGCGGAACAGTATGCCTGAACTGATTGACGCGAATGGAAGGAGAGGCGGCATTCCGATCCACTTGCTTGAAAGTAAGGCGCCGGATTGGGCAGTTCGAAAATGCGGGCGTACCAATCCTGATAGACCAACTGGGGGCGTGGCCGGTTTGGTGGAGAGACGAGCTTCTGAAAGGGATCGACCGAGCGATTTTCGGAGGGCTGCGGCAAGCCGCCGACAAAAATAGATGGATCGACGTCGGGATCGAGAGAGCGATCGATGTAGCGGGTCCAATCGCCGGGGGTGGGTACGGCATTGTGATTAATAGAAGCGAACCCAAAATACGCAGAGTAATTGGGAGCAAGCGGGCCGAGCGAATAAACACGATAAAGCCCGACCTGTTCGGCGAGAAATTTCTCCGGAGCGAAGTCGATCACTGGTTTGCGGAGTCCGGCGAGGGTGGGAACCACGAACAGAGCCACAGCGTCGAGCAGCAGCAAGAGTGCCAGCAGAACGCGACGCTGGGGCGTACTCCGCCGCGAGAGCAACCAGGCCGCAAGCGGCACGATGAGGCAAGGCCAAGCCAACGAAGAGCGGAGCCAGAGAGCAGGGCCAGGGCTTTTCAAGAGAACCAAGAGCGGGCCAGAGCCGCACCACAGGGCTAACGCGCAGACCACTACAGTGATCGAAAGGCCCAGCAGCGTGCGCCGGAGATTGCGCGCTCCAATCTCTCGCCAATCTTCTAAAGCGAAGGCGGCTAAAATGATCGCGGCCATCTGCCAGGACGGGTCGGCATAGCGATGAATCTGGATGAGATCCATACCGGGAATGAGGCGGAAGAGAAAAACAAAGCCAGGAGCTCCGAAGGAACGAGCGAAGAAGACCAGCACCCAGAGTGCGAGCAACCAGCGCAGGCCGGAATTGGATTTTCGCGCGGTCAAGGCGAGAACGGAAAGGAAGAGTGTGGATACGCCGAGATATCCGCCGACAGCGCCCCAGATGTTTTCCAGCTGATGCGATGAATCGAACGAAGAAAAAGCACCGATAGGGCCGAAGAGGTAGGGAAAGAGATTCATGGCGAAGGCCGCGGCGGGCAAGTGACCAGACCCAATCACATGCGCGAAGGCGGACAGGTGCTGATATTCGAAAAAGGGGACTATCAACGGAGACGCGAGAAGTACTCCGGAGAAAGCACCGGCAATCAACTTGCGAAGAAAAGGGAGGCGTTGGCCGGCTCCGGCCACAATATGAGCCGGAGTGACCGGCGAGCGTAAACAATCCGTCGAGGTAAGCGGTTTCAGGGAAACCGGCATAGAGCGACCACGCAACAGCAATGGCGATAAGGGCCCAGCCTCCCCGGTAGTACCGGCGCGCAAAATCAAAGGCGCGTTCGATAGCGAGTAAGAGAAGAGGAAGGAAGGGAATCGGAGCTATCGGCGCATGGGAGATCCAGGCGAAGGTGCCGTTTAATTCGTAAAGTGAGGCGCCGACGAGAGCCGCGAAGTGACTAAGACGAAGTTTGCGCAAAAGCAGGTAAGTGGCGATGCCGCTGGTGATCTGCAAAGCAATTCTGAAATACAAGACGCCGTCAAAGAAGCGAAGAAGGAAGACGAAAGGGAAAAAGAATGAGGACGATTGCATTTCGGCTGCCAGCGGCATACCGACGCCGGAGTAAGAATTCCACCAAGGGACAGTTCCAGCGAGCCAATCTCTGGCGGAGAGCATCCCGAGTGCCTGCGTGGTAAAGCCGGAGTTCGGATCGACAGACGTGCCACCAGAAAGAAACTGTCCCGGACTGGCGACGCCGAGATTGATCATGAAGCACATCGGATTATCGGAAAGCGACAGCAGCCAGGCCGGCAGATAGACCAATACCGGCAACAGAAAGAGGGCCGCGATGCACTTTTTTTCCGGCGAAAAAACGCGCAGGAAGTGCAGGAATGTGGACCGCCAACGCAGAACACAAAATTCCGCCAGGAGAATGCCGAAGAGTGCCTTTAGGAAGAACCACACCTGAGAGAGGAAGCGAACGGGTTTGAGCCGGAGTCTGGAGTGAAGCCGGATGGTGGTACGCGGGTCGCGCGCATCGGAGATGGTGGAGAAGGTAACGGCGCCGTTATGCTGGACGCGGCTGGCGATCTCATCGGAGGAGAGGATATCGTCGGAAGAAATGCGCCGAATCACCTTGCCACCGAAGGTGATAGCAACACCGGAGATGGTCACAGTTCCGGGAACAGCCAGCGGGTCGAAGCGGAACTCGCGGAGAGTCGTGGCAGGAAGAAGAAAAGTCAACGACTGAGGCTGGTGGGCGGGAGTACTGCTCACGGTCGCTGAAGCGGATTCGCGCTGATTGAAGCCTTTATCGGAATCCCAGAACAACTTGGCAGTAGAGCGGACGGAGGAAGACATCTCGAGCGTGAGCCCTAGATCATCTACTCCGCTGTGGCGCCGACCGTGGCGTATGTAATGCACCAGCGCCCAGACGCAGAGCGCGAGGATCAGGCCGGAGATGACAACTTCTTTGGCAGCCGGCCTTCGGTGGCCTGGAGAATCCGTTGCATCAGACAAGATTCTATTTTGCACGGCGTCAAGCCAGGCTTAAGTTAAGGCCGATCCCTGCCGGCACGGGCCGGGCATATTGCCGCCGGAGCAAAACGACTCGAGATTAGAGATCAACCCGTCGCGAACCGGCTATTTGGAATGCGGCGTTCCGGTGCATCCCACGTAGACTCCAAGGCCGATCATTCCAACTCCGGAGACCGCTCGCTGTTTACTTTGCAACCGCGGATTCGCCCGCAACTTTTCGCTGATGAAGCCGGCAAACATGGCCACCGTCAGGTCGGCGAGGGTGTTCAAGGTAACCGAAAGGCTTCCAAGAAGAGCGAACTGAAAGAAAACGTGGCCTCTGGCCGGGAAGACGAATTGTGGGATGAAGGCCAGGAAAAACAGAGCCGTTTTCGGGTTTAGTATTTCCGTCCAGATACCCTGCTTGAACGATTCGCGGGCTGGCCGGACGGCCTCGTTCCCAGTCGGGCGCAGATGACGTCGTTGAATCATGCGAACGCCAAGATAGACTAGGTAAACTGCGCCAGCATACTTCACAATGGCAAACGCGAGGACGGATGCGGTCAAGATAGCAGAGACGCCTAGGGCTGCCGCCAAAACGTGAATCAAACCACCAGCAAATGTACCCAAAGAAGAGAGGAACCCTTCTTTACGCCCGCCTGCGAGACTGCGCGCCAGCACGTAAAAGATCCCTGGGCCGGGTGTAATGGCGAGCAACAGCGCGGCTGCAACAAATAGGCTCAGGTCCGCTTTGCCAAGCATGCTTTAGTGTAGTGGGTGATTTATCAGTTGCGCTTAGCGCCGTGCCAACACTAATCGCGTACTCCCGGGACCGATGTGAATATGGGGTGCCGTTGCGGCTCCGGCAACGGCACTTCGGAACGCCAGGTAGGGAATTCGCAGCTGTTCGAGCAGATGCCTGAGCCAAACCCCCTCTGCACTATCCGGACTCAGCGCCACGTCCACCCGGTCGCGATGGTCGAGGCCCATCGAGCGATGGAGCAAGGTCTGACCCAGCGCACTCACCGGCAAGGCATGCCCGAATTTGCGCTGAAACTCTCCGTTAATCGTCGGTAAATCGCTTATGCCGAAATGCCCGTTTCCGCTGTAGCGGATCATGACGTTCTTTGGAAACGCCGCGTTGGTTTCCGCCGCGTGTTCCGCTTCGACCATCTTTTTGAGGTCGTCCAGGAGTTTGACCCGGTTCTCGGCCAGCTCCAGCACGCGCCGCCGGGAGGCCAATTCCTGCTCGAACACAGCGAACTCGGAACGGGCCAAGATTCCGGAGTTGAGCAAATCGTGCCGGGCATCCACCACGCCTTGCTCGCGATCGACCCGCCGTCGTGCGGCGGCGACCATAGCAGCCGCTCCCTCGTCGGTCAGATCCTGTACATGCACTTTGCCGTAGAGCGTCTGCGCCAGCACCAGCTCATCCTGCGCGTCGGCCAGCTTTGTCTGCGCTTCGTCTAGGCGGCTACGGGGCAGCGTGCCTTGTTCCACCAAACCCTGCATGATGGCCAGATTGCTGGCTGCTTTATTCACCTGGCTTTGGGCTACCGCAGTATAGGCAGCCGAAGGATCATCCGCTGCCTTCGCTGTGCAAAAACACAGAAAGCCAACGCAAGCCACCCCCCAAACGCGCTGCAACAAAGAGGGCGGCATCTGGTAGTAGTGTAACTTCCGTGACGGGCTGCGAGTGTAGTACGCTAGGCGCAGGAGAGAGCCTCACGTCAGTTCAGCCGCGCCGTTCGCCCAAGTCCGAATCTTCGTTCACCGGGGAAGCACAAAGTAACTGGCCAGCGGCGGTTCATGCAGCTGAATCGAAAAAAGCAATTGACGTTCAGGTGCTCGATCTGCGCGAGGTCACCTCTTTTACCGACTTCTTCGTGATTTGCTCGGTGACTAATCCCCGCCAGGGGCAAGCCGTGTGTGATGCGATTCAAAGCGAGCTGAAACAACTCGGCGATCGACCCGTCAGCGTTGAAGGCTACGAGCAGGCCGATTGGATCCTCATGGATTACGGCGATTTTCTGGTACACATTTTTTCGGAAAATGCGCGCAAGTACTATGACTTAGAGCGCCTTTGGAGGCCCGCCAAGGTCATGCAAACGAGCGAAATCGCAGTCGAGTAATATACTGCTGCTTCATACCGCAGAAATATTGACAAAGACCCGCTCGCGCCGCACACTCTATAATTAAGTTGCAGGGAGTGTTGAGGTTAGCCGGATTCCTTTCCGTAGAAATCTCGGATACTCGAGAATTGAGCAGATGAACCGTACCGGAGCGTTGACGCCGCGTCATTTCGATGTGCTTAACGCCATCGTTCAGAAGTACATCGAGACCGGCGAGCCGGTGGCTTCCGGCGCGATTGCCCGTAAATACCCACTGAGCTCGGCTTCTATCCGTAACATGATGGCGGATCTGCTCGAGGAGGGCTATCTTTCCCAGCCGCACACCTCCGCCGGCCGAGTCCCTACCGAGCGAGCCTATCAGAGCTACGTCAAAACGCTTTTCAGCAGCCGCATTGTCCAGACCGAACTAGACCGGCTTCACCTCGAAATCGAAAAAGCTGGTAGTGTCGAGGCCCGCATTGAGCGTTCTTCTAAACTACTGACTGAGATTACCCGGAACTTCGGCATCGCCGCCGCTATTCCGACACAAAATCAGACGCTGGATCAGGTCGAACTGCTGGCCTTGCCTGATCGCCGCATCCTGATGGTGGTGATCACTCGCGACCGTATGGTTCGCAACAAGCTGATCCAACTCGACGAACTGGTCACCCAAGAAGAGCTTCTGTCGATCCGTAATTACATTAACTATAATTTCAGCGGATGGATGCTCCCCAATATTCACCGCGAACTGCGTCGCCGTTTCGAGCTTGAAAGCGCCGCTTACGACGCCATCCTGAAGCGGGTGAACGTCTTTTATCACAACGGACTACTGGATATCGGCGCCATGCCGGAAGTTCATTTCGACGGCGCCGAAAACCTGATCGGACTCGATCTCCATCTGACTCGCGAGCGCGCCCGCGAACTGTTTCGGGCACTGGAAGAAAAAAAGCGCATTCTTGAGCTGCTCGACAGCTTTTTGGAGGAGCGGGAAGGTGAACCGGCCATTCAGGTTGGCTTGGCTAGTATCCACCCGAGTATGAGCGAGCTGTCGTTGATCGGTGTTCGTTTCGGGCTACAAAATGGACTGCAGGCACACGTGGCCGTCTTAGGTCCGATGCGCATGAACTACAGCCGGGCTGTTTCGGCAGTGTTGCACGTAGGGCAAGCCATCCGTAGCGCGACCACTCAGTAATTCTGTAACTTCACATGGCGAAGTTGTTGGCCCTTCTCGCGGCATTCGGTTTGGCCGGAAGCGCCGCAACTTCTGCCGCACCGACTTTCTATCGCGACGTGCTGCCGATTCTCCAGGCGCACTGCCAAACGTGCCATAGACCAGGCGAAGTGGCACCCATGCCGTTGATGGACTACCCGGGCGTTCGCCCCTGGGCGAGCGCGATCCGACAGGCCACACTACTACGCCAGATGCCACCCTGGTTCGCGGATCCTACATTCGGACATTTTGCCAATAACCGCAGCCTCGCGGAAACCGATATTCGCACCATCTCCGACTGGGTGAGCGCGGGCGCTCCCGAAGGCGACCGGGCCGATGCGCCACCGCCCCGGCATTGGATTGATGGTTGGACCATCGGTAAACCGGAAATAGTTCTTCAGATGCCCGTCGCCTTCCAAATACCCGCATCCGGTGTTCTCCCCTATCATTACGTGATTGTTCCCACTCACTTTCAGAAGGACACCTGGGTTCGTTTAGCGGAAGTGCGTGCCGGTGACCGGGTACACACGCATCACATCGTGGTTAGCGTGCGGGAACCGGGCTCGCACTGGCTGGCCAATGAGCCCGTCGGCACTCCATTCGTTCTCGGCCCGCGAAGCGCCGGCGGGGGCGTTCCAGGCGAGTTTCTCGCCGGCTACGGACCGGGCGCGCTGCCTGAGACGTTCGCGCCGGGCGAGGCCAAGCTGATTAAAGCCGGTAGTGATCTCGTCTTCCAGTTGCACTACACGCCGAATGGCACGGCCGGCTCCGATCGTAGCCGGATCGGCCTTATTCTCGACCATCAGCCGCCCCAGAAGCGTGTCCTGATGGCGGCGGCAGCCAATATTCACTTCCTGATTCCACCCGGAGAGAGTAATTACCGCGTCGATGCGAGCCTGACTTTGCAGCACGATTCCAGGCTCGTTTCGCTTCTGCCGCACATGCATCTGCGCGGTAAATCGTTTGAGTTTCGGGTTCGCTATCCAAATGGCCGAGAAGAGATCCTGCTGCAGGTTCCTCATTACAGCTACAATTGGCAGCTTTCCTACTACCTGGAAAAGCCGCTCGATCTTCCCGCCGGAACGGTTGTCGAGTGCACCGCTTACTTCGACAACTCGGTTAATAATCCGCTGAATCCCGACCCCGGTAAAGCGGTCCGCTTTGGCCCGCAGAGTTGGGACGAAATGATGATCGGCTATTTCGAGGTGGCGGTAGACTTAGACGTTAATCTGCGTGGATTACTGCTGAAGGGGCCGTCCTCATGACCTTTAAACTGACGACTTGCCTGGTAGTCATTGCGGTGGGCCTGTACGGCCAGCAGAAAACGCCGCCCCAGATTGATTCAAGCTACATCGATGCGGAGGGCACAGCTCATGTTACCCGCGTCGTCCCAGTACCCAAAACGGTGAGCCCGGAAGCGCAAAAGAGTTTGGCCCGGCAAGTTTCCGACGCACCTCGGCATGAAACGATCCAACAGCGCCGCACCGCTACCGATAAGTGGCAGAATGCAGCCGGCGAAGCCTTTCGCAAAGTTTATCCAGTCAATGCGGAGCAGCGATCGATGGCTGGCGTGCCGGTTCGGATCATTTCTCCTTTAGTGATCCCGGAAAACCGGCGCGAACGGGTGTTGATCAATGTCCACGGCGGCGGCTTCAACTCCGATTCCGGCTCTCTTACCGAAACGGTTCCCATCGCCAATTTGACAAAGACGAAAGTAATAGCGATACTCTACCGACTCGCTCCGGAACATCCGTTCCCGGCTGCGGTCAACGATACCGTCGCTGTATACAAAGAAGTTCTGAAGACCTATCGTCCGGAAAACATCGGGCTTTATGGTACGTCGGCCGGGGCTGTCCTGACGGCGGAAGTTGCCTCGCAGCTACAGCAGCTGCATTTGCCTCTTCCTGGCGCACTGGGCATCTTCTCCGGCTTCGGCGATTTTAGTGAGACAGGCGACTCTCGAGCCATTTTCGCCCTGGGTGGCTTTTCCGGGCCGCTCACTCCGCCTTCCGATACTTCCCCCGATTCGTCCTACACCGGATCAGCCAGTCTAACCGACCCGGTTCTCTCGCCCTTGTACGCCGACCTTCATGCCTTTCCTCCGACCCTGTTCATCACCAGCACTCGGGACCTCCTTTTGAGTGGAACCACTATCCTGCATCGAGCCTTCCTCAGGGCCGGTGTTGACGCACAACTTATTGTCTTTGAAGCACTTCCCCACGCCTTTTGGAACGACGTGAAGCTGCCGGAGTCCAAGGACGCGGACGAATTCATGGCCGCCTTCTTCGATGAACACCTCGGCCAGCGAACTGCTTTGAAAAAACGAACCCACCCCGAGTTCGTTCGGTAAAAATCGCATTCGACGAAGGGCCGGCGCGCCGTTTGCACAAGCCCCCAAGAGGTGGTTTAATAGGAAGGTAGGTTTGGTGCAAAAGTGGGCGCAAGCCCACTTTTTTATTTGTGCTGGTTTATTTTGCTGGATGCCCAAAATGGCGTTTTCCGAAAAGAACGAGATTGTAGATCGCATCACCTCGCTTGGCGAGAGCGCGGTACAGGGAACGTCTATCGAGCTGGTGGAGATCCAGTTGCGTGGTGCCGGCAAAGCTCGCCTTCTACGTGTCTATATCGACAAACCGGGCGGTGTCAGTCATGATGACTGCCAGTTTGTGTCCGAACGTCTCGGAAAGTTGCTGGACGAAGACGACAGGCTGCTGGATGGCAGCTATACCCTCGAAGTCAGCTCACCCGGGGTTGAGCGCAAACTGACCAAGCCGCGTGATTTCGAGCGGATCACCGGTCAGAACATCAAGCTGGCGCTTCGCAATCCGATAGAAGGGCAGCTTCGCTGGGAGGGCCAGCTGCAACAGTTCGCTGACGGCGTACTGGCGCTCGAGACGGCTTCCGGCGAATTGTTGCACATTCCACTCGATCAGGTGCAAAAAGCGAACCTGAAGTTCGAGTGGTAGTCACACTTCGATTTCCTGCACATCAGAATTCTTAGTTCATTGTTTGAAGAGGTTTTTACGTGGCGTCGATCTATCAGTCTATTGAAATTTTGAGCAAAGAGAAGGGCATTGATCCGCAAATCGTTTTGGATGCGGTGAAGGATGCCATGCTGGCGGCTGCCCGCAAACATTTTCGAACTCAGGAAGACCTGATTGCGGATCTGGACGAGAGTACGGGTAATATTCAGATCTATACGGTGAAGCAGGTCGTCGAAGCAATTGAGAACCCCGCGACCGAAATTACATTATCGGCTGCCAGGAAGTATGACGACCAGGCGCAGGTTGGCGGAACGGTGCGCATAGCGAAGCCGACCGACGTGCTGGGGCGGATCTCGGCGCAGACGGCCAAGCAAGTCATCTTGCAGAAGGTGCGGGAAGCCGAACGCGACAGCGTGTATTTGGAATTCCAGGGGCGTTCGGGCGAACTGGTAAACACCACGATCAAGCGCATTGAGGGGCAGGATTTCGTCGTCGACATGGGCAAGACTGAAGCACGTTTGCCGAAGAAGGAACAGTCGCGCGTGGAAAACTTCAGCATCGGGGATCGCGTGCGGTGCGTGATCAAGGGCGTGGAGCGCGGCGGAAAGAATTCAGGCGTGGTGGTTTCGCGGGCCGCTCCCGAGCTGGTGATGCGGCTCTTCGAGCAGGAAGTGCCGGAGATCTACGACAACACGGTTTCGATTAAGGCGTGCGCGCGGGAAGCAGGCGAGCGGACCAAGATTGCGGTCTTCAGCCGGGATCGCGACGTGGACAGCGTAGGCGCTTGTGTAGGCATGAAGGGCATGCGTGTGCAATCGATCATTCGTGAGCTACGCGGCGAGAAGATCGACATCATCGAATTTTCGGATGATCCGATTCAGTACGTGACCAAGGCGCTAAGCCCGGCCAAAATTTCGCGGGTAACGATCATCGACTCGGCCGATAAACACATGGAAGTGGTCGTTGATGACCTGCAGCTTTCGCTCGCGATCGGCAAGCGCGGTCAAAACGTGCGGCTGGCCGCCAAATTGATCGGCTGGAAAATCGACATCAAGAGCGAGGAAGAAAAACGCCGAGAACTCGAATCGCGCATGGGGGACATGGTGATTTCGGGCGCGCCCGTTTCGATCCTGATTGACCATGGATTGTCTGAGACGATAGTGGAAACACTTGTGGGTGCGGGTATCGGAACGGTCGAACGATTGGGGTCCATGACTCCGGAGGAACTAGAGGCCATTCCAGGCATTGACGAAGAGATCGTTACGCAGATCCAAACGATCGTAGTTGGGTTCTACAGTGAATACGATCAGGAGGGTAGCGAAGAAGCGCCGGTCAGCGCGGAAGCAATAGAAGAAATGATTGACGCAGAAGGTCCTGTGGAAGGCGAGGGGACGGCCTCGGTGGACGAAACCAGTGACGCTTTCGAAAACATCGAAACCGGGCTCCTGGAGAGGGATGCGGCGACGCATGAAGCCGCTCTGCTGGAAGAAACGCCGGAAGGCGAGGTGCTGGATTTGGGGCGCGTGGAAGGTTTGTCGGCAGCTCCCTCAACGCTCCGCGAAGTGGCAGCTGCGGGCGAGAATGGCCAGAACCGCGAATCTGATACCATTAAAAACGCGGACTAAATGCCAGAAATCGTGGCGTTTTAAGGAGTTACATAGCAGTCTCATCTATGAAAAAAATTAGAATCAACGAGTTGGCACGGGAACTTGAAGTCAAGCCCGGCGTGATCATCGACATGCTGCCCGAACTGGGTGTGCAGGAGAAGAAAACGCATTCCAGCTCGGTGGATGAGGACGTTGCGCTCGAACTCAAGCGTCGCCTTGTTGGTCCAGACGCGCCTCCACGGTCCGCCGTTTCGAATGGCGATCAACATTTTGACAGCGGAAACGAAGATCGAACGGCGGAGGCTGAGTCCACGGCGGCAACGGGCGATACGATTGCGGCGGCGGCAGGCTCGACCACGAGTCCAGACGAACCGGAGCCCGCGCCTGAGCAGCCATCAGCGACAGCGCACTCGACGAGATCGACGGAGCCGCTGCGAGTGAGTCGGCCGCCGTCGCCAGGACCTGTCAGGCCGGTGACGAGAGAGTCCGCCCCGGCGCTCCCATTCATACCGGCAACGCCTAGAACCGGCTCGTCAGGTTCAGCGCCAGCTCAGCCAACGGTATCTTCCGAAAGGTTAAAACCCTCGCCGTCTATAACCGCGCCGCTCATAACAGCTCCGCCTGCAACTGCTCACCAGGTAACGCCCAGTGCTCCAGCGCATCCGGCCCCAGGGACACCGGCGCCGGCTCCAACGGAAAGCGAGAAACCAGCGGTTTCTTTTCGTCCTCTACGACCACCGTTAGGCAGCGGTTCAGGAGCGATTCAACCGCCGCTCGCACACACACACGCACCGACGCCGGGACCAGTAAACCGGAATGTGTCGATCCCGGCGCGACCGCTGCCCCCGCCTACTCCTCGCTCGAGCCCGTCAGTGCAGGTTGGGGCGGGGCCACGCCAGCCGCTGCCGCAAGAAGCAGTCAGACCATCAGCTACGCCGGAGCGTCCGGCCGAGCGCCCAGGCGCAACCCCGGAACAGGCAAGTGGCGTGTTGCAGCCGCGGCTGCCTATGCCCTCTGCGCCGCGCGTGCAGCCGCCGACCCATGTAGTCGCTCCTGGTGCGCCTAGTGCGCCTGCGGCTTCGTCGGTTCCCGGCGCGCCGATTCCACCGCGTCCCGCTCCGCCAAGACCGGCAGGTCCGGGTTTGACGCCAGGTGCCCCCATCGCGCCGCGGCCGGCCGGGGGAAGACCTTCATTGGCCGGGCAGCCGCAAGCACGGCCGGTAGTCCCTCCGCGCCAAGACATTCTGCAGCGGCTGAATAAACAGCAAGCTGCGCGCCCGATGCCGGCGGCCCCACAAGCGCCACGCCCCGGTACACCGGCTCGTCCATCACCGGCGCCTGGGCAGCCTCTCTATCGTGGTCCAATTCGCCCAGGGCAGCCACTGATGCGCGGACCAGGCGGCCCGGGAAGTCCGGTTCAGCCCGGGCAACGCCGCCCCGGTGGTTTGCGGCCGATGCATCCGACCGCGCTGCGCCCAGAGCCGGCGACCTTACCCACCGAACAGCAGCGCCGCCATCAAGCCAAGCCGGGCGGCCGGCAAGTGCCGCGCAAACGGGAAGAAGTAGAGGGGATTCTCCGCGAACGCGTTTCCAAACGTGCGGCCGTGCAGGAACCGCCACCCATCGATCGCGAGATCACCGTAGCGGAAGGCGTCACCGTAAAAGAGCTCTCAGAGAAGCTCGGCGTTAAGGCCAATCTAATTATCAAAAAGCTGGTCGAGAAAAAGGTTTTTGCCACGATAAACCAAACACTCGACGTTAAGTTGGCAGAAGAACTGGCGCGGGAGTTTGGCGCCTCCACCAACAAGGTCAGCTATGAGCAAGAGGCAACACAAGATGTTGAACAGGCCGAGGAGCCGGCCAACTTGGTGCGGCGCGCGCCCGTGGTTACGATCATGGGACACGTCGATCACGGCAAGACATCATTGCTGGACGCCATTCGACAAACCAATGTGGCCGGCCGGGAAGCTGGCGGCATCACGCAGCATATCGGCGCGTATCACGTCGAAAAGAACGGCCGCAAGATTGTTTTCATCGACACACCGGGTCACCAGGCATTTACGCGGATGCGAGCCCGCGGGGCGAAAGTAACTGACATCGTGGTGCTGGTCGTCTCGGCCGATGACGGCGTGATGCCGCAGACGCTGGAAGCGATCGATCATGCCAGAGCGGCCGGCGTGCCGATCCTGGTGGCAATTAACAAGGTCGATAAACCGGATGCGCAGCCGGATAGAGTGAAGCAGCAGTTATCTGATCGCGGACTGCTGGCGGAAGATTGGGGGGGCGATGTCGTGATGGTTCCGGTTTCGGCTAAAACCGGCCAGAACCTCGATCTGCTTCTCGAAATGATTCTGCTGGTCGCGGACATTCAGGATCTGAAGGCGAATCCGGGCCGACCGGGTCTGGGCACGGTGCTCGAAGCGAAACTCGATAAAGGGCGCGGTCCGGTGGCGACCATGCTGGTGCGCAACGGAACTCTGCGCGTGGGCGATTATTTTATCTGCGGCGCGCTGTTTAGCAAAGTACGTGCCATGTTCGACGATCGGGGCAATCAGACGAAAGAAGCCGAGCCGTCGATGCCGGTCGAGGTGATCGGCCTTGAAAGCCTGCCGGAAGTCGGCGACAGTTTCCAGGTGGTTTCGGATACTTCCAAGGCGAAGCAAATTGTAATTTATCGCGAAGCGAAGGCGCGCGATGTGGCGATGGCCAAAGGCGCACGCGTTGCGACGCTGGCCTCGCTTAACCAGAAGTTCGCCGAGGGCGAGCTGAAGGACCTGAATCTAATTATCAAGGCAGATGTGGGCGGTACGGCCGAAGTCCTGTCCGATACGCTGCAGCAGCTTTCGAACGATAAGGTGCGGGTACGAGTGCTACGAACTGGTGTAGGCGCCATTACCGAGGATGATGTGCTGTTGGCCTCGGCCTCGGAAGCCCTGATCATCGGCTTCAACGTGCGGCTGGAGCGGAATGCACAGGCGACTGCCGATCAGCAGAAGGTCGAAATTCGGCTGCATAGCATCATCTACGAGCTGATTGATGAAGTGCAGCGCGCGATGACCGGACTGCTGGAGCCGGTTTACAAGGAAACGGTGCAGGGTCATGCCGAAGTACGCGAGACGTTCCGCATCAGCAAGGTTGGCACCGTGGCGGGCTGCTACGTGGCTGATGGTGCGATCCGGCGCGACAGCCAGATTCGCGTGAGACGCGGCACGGACATTGTCCATACCGGCCGGATCGAAGCGTTGAAGCGCTTCAAGAACGATGCAAGCGAAGTAAAGAACGGCGTCGAATGCGGTATTTCACTCGTCAACTTCAACAACATCCACGTGGGAGACGTATTCGAAGCGTTTACGATGGAGCGGATAGCAGTCGAAATGCCTGTCGCGCAGTAGCGTGAACGATGCCAGCCGTCGGCGTACTGACGCTCGAAATTCACGTCGAAGATTCGCATTCTCTCAAAGAAAAGCGCCACGTGGTCAAAAGCCTCAAAGACCGGCTACGGGAACGCTTTAACGTTTCCGTGGCCGAGATTGATGGTCTTGATTCTTGGCAGCATGCGGTCATTGCGGCGGTAACCGTCTCGAGCGAACGGGTACGGGCCGAACAGATCCTGCAAGGTGCGGAATCGCACGCAGCGGGGCTTCTGGGAGGCGCGCTCACAGCCAGCAACGTGGAGTGGCTCTAGATCGATTAGAAGAAGTATGCAGGGCGAGAAACAGAATGATCGGACGACGATGGACGCAGGTCTAAGAACGACAGGCGGCCCGGGAGGCCGCGCAGACCAAGGATGCGCCACCATTCAACCTGGCTCCGGATAAATTAGAAGAAGGACGCGGATTGGAGGCAGAAAATGGATAGCCACCGGGCCGAACGCATTTCCGAAGCGCTTCGAGAAGAACTTAGCGAAATGATCTCCTACGAACTGTCCGATCCGCGAGTGGCGGATGCGGTTGTGACGGAGGTTCTGGTTTCGCCGGACCGGAAGCGCGCGCAGGTTCGTTTACATATGGGCGACGATCCGCGACGCCAGCGGGAAACGATCGCGGCGCTCGATGGAGCGCGGCACTTCTTACGGCGGCAACTGGCAGAACGTCTGAGCCTCTTTCGAGTTCCAGATCTTCACTTCGAAGCGGATGTATCCCTTTCAACGAATGCTCGCCTGGATCACCTTATGAAACGGGTCCGGCGAGGCCGGCCACGGGACAGCGGCACGACGAACGAGTAGCCCTTTGGCGGTCGTAACGCTACACTCTACATAATCAGAAGGTAAATTTATTTTGTCAGCCTCGACTGGGCTGAGTATCGGAGGCTATATTCGGGCTGCACCAATGGGGGGTAGGTTCCTGGAGGCATGTCGCCGGCGCGCAACTGACGTGCGCCCCGTGTGGTTTATGCGGCAGGCAGGCAGGTATTTGAAGCCTTATCGCGATATTCGGGCGCGGCACGGCATCCTTGAGATTTGTAAACATCCGGATCTGGCGGCGGAAGTGACCATGCAGCCGATCGACATTCTGGGTGTGGACGCGGCTATCATTTTCGCCGATCTGCTGCTGCCAATCGAGCCCATGGGATTGAAACTTGAATTCAAGACCGGGGAAGGACCATACATTGAAAATTCAATCACGGAACCGGAGGATATAGATGAGCTTTCGACCGGCCACACTGACGATCTCGAGTATGTGGGCGACGCAATCCGCAAAGTGACACAGGCGTTGGACGGGAAGGTGCCGGTAGTGGGATTTGTGGGCGCGCCCTTCACGCTGGCCAGTTACATGATCGAGGGCGGCCCGTCGAAGACCTTTCTCAAAACGAAAAAGCTCATGTTCGGCAACGAAACCATGTGGCGGCGGCTGATGGGGAAGTTGGTAGACGTGCTCGGGGAGTTCGCAAGAATTCAGATCGGGGCGGGTGCGCGCGCGATTCAGGTATTCGACAGCTGGGTGGGAGCGCTTAGTCCGGAAGATTATGTGCATTACGTTCAGCCCTATTCCCGCGCACTGATCGAGCGGACTCGGGCAGCCGGCGTGCCGGTAATTCACTTCGGCACGGGGGCGGGAGGTTTTTTTCGCGAACTGCACGCGGCGGGCGGCGATGTTTTGGGCGTCGATTGGCGGATCAACATTGACCATGTCTGGTCAGAAATCGGTTACCGCTCAGCGATACAGGGAAATCTCGATCCGGTTGCTTTGTTTGCCCCGCTGCCGGAACTGCGCAGGAAGGTTTTGGACCTGCTGAGCAGGACCGGATCACGGCCGGGCCATATCGTGAATCTTGGTCACGGCATCCTGCCGGAGACGCCGGTTGAGAACGTCAAGGCAGTGGTGTCGATCGTCCGCGAGTTTTCAACGGCCAGGTGACGACAGATCCCATCGTAATCGTCGGCGGCGGTGTGTCGGGCCTTGCGACAGCCTATTATTTGGCTCGGGCGGATATCCAGTCGCTATTGATTGAGAAATCGAGCAGACTGGGAGGCCTGATTCGGACGGACAGCTGGGAAGGCTGCACGCTCGAAGCTGGGCCAGACAGTTACCTGGCGGCGAAACCGGCGGTGACCGAGTTGGCCTCCGAACTCGGCGGACCCGGGACTGAACTTGTCGGCTCGAACGATCAGCAGCGTCGGGTCTTCATTGTGCGTTCGGGAAACTTAGTGGCTTTGCCGAAGGGAATGAGCATGATGGTGCCCGGGCGTTGGAGACCAGCGCTCGAATCGGAGTTATTTAGCCTAAGCACGAAGCTCCAGTTTGTGCGGGAGTGCGCCCGGAGACCGCGGCAACGGCAGGCAGATATCTCGGTCGGCGAATTGGTTTCCGAGCATTTCGGGCAGGAACTGCTCGATTACGTGGCGGACCCACTGCTGGCGGGGGTTTACGGAGGAGATGCGGCCCAACTCAGCGCGGCAAGCGTGCTTCCGCGATTCATGGAATACGAAGAACGATTCGGAAGCTTGATCAGAGGGGTCCGGCGGGCTAAAAGCGCACCGCCGGCGTCGAGCATGTTTCTTTCGTTCCGGGATGGCATGCAATCGTTGACGGACGGTTTGGCCAGTGCGATTACGGGGAGAACGCAGGTACTGCACGAAGAAGTGATTTCGGTCAGCCGAAACGGCAAAGCCTGGAGCGTGCGGACGGGCAGCCAAACCATAGCTGCGGATGCAGTCGTGATGGCGTGTCCGACGCATACTTCGGCGCGATTGATCGAGAGAGCCGCCCCGGAGCTAGCTACACAACTCGAGGGCATTCCTTATTCGTCAGCAATACTTGTGACGTTGGTGTACGACGAAAGATTGACAAAGAAGCCACTCGACGGTGCCGGGCTGCTCATTCCAAAACGGGAGCGGCGGACGGTGGCCGCTGCGACCTGGATTAATGCCAAGTTTCCAGTGCGTGTAGCGAAGGGACTCGTAGCAGTTCGGGCCTTCATCGTAGGCGCCGAAGCAATACAGCTCGGGAGGGCCAGTAATAGCGAACTGATCGATTTGGTAGTTGATGATTTGACGCGGTTTGTCGGTTTCGAGGGCGCGCCGAGGTTTTCGAAAGTGGATCGCTGGCCACATTCCATGCCGCAATATGTGGTTGGGCATCGGGCGAGACAGCAGCGGATTGCCGGGGAATTGGCAGGGCTTGAAAGGTTACATCTTGTTGGCAATGCCTTTGACGGAGTCGGGGTTCCAGACTGTGTACGGCTGGCCAAGAACGCAGCCGCGGCACTTACGCCAGATTAAAAGCGTATAACCACGTTAAGAAGATTGTTCCACAAGTTAACTCGTAAACGTCCTATGGTTGCCGCGAATGGCTTCAGTTCGCCATTCGTCTGAAAGACGAAGCACGAGAGAGAGTTAAGGGAGTCGGAATATGAGATTACTGGCAAGTGTAATCACGGTCGCAACTTTGTGTGTTATGCCCGTATTTGCGCAGAAGACTGCTTCAGAGCGGTTACAAGCGGCGACCACGGATTTGCATGAAATGATGAACGCCTCCGATAAGGGGATCCCGATGGATCTCTTGAACAAAGCGACCTGTGTGGTCGTTATACCGAATCTGAAGAAAGGCGGATTCATCGTGGGCGCGGAGTATGGCAAAGGTTTTTTCAGCTGCCGTAAACAGAGTGGGGTTGGCTGGAGCGCTCCTGGTTCGCTGCGCGTCTCGGGCGGTAAATTTGGCTTACTGATCGGGGGAGCGGAGACGGATGTGATCATGCTGGTAATGAATCGATCCGGCATGGATCATATGCTGAAAGACAAAACGCAACTGGGCGGGGAGCTTTCCGGCGCGGCGGGTCCCGTGGGGCGCGACTCGTCCGCTATGACGGACGCTGAGATGCGCGCGGAAATTTTGACCTACTCGCGTTCGCGCGGAATCTTCGGCGGCATTGACTTATCCGGCGCGGCCATCACCCAGGATGAAGACGCCAACCGCGAGATGTACGGGAAGCGTATAACGAACAAGGAAATCGTCGAAGGCGGAATACATGTTCCGGCTGTTGCCGAGTCGTTCGTACACACGCTTGATCACTTCTCTTCGCGGAAGTAACCTGACCGGTGCCTAAAGCGGGCCGCCTTTTACGTCATCGAGACCAGCTAATTACCGGCGGCCTGCCGGCGGTATTGGCTGCTGTGACTAGGCTCGCTTCTTTACTGCCGGCCTCCCGTGCAGCGCCCATGAACCCTGGCAGGCTTTGCGAAGCTATCGCCTCAAGAACTTGCGGCGCAATCCTCGCATGGCGCGCTCGCCCAGGGTTCCGAATGGCTGGTCGGTTGTCAGGTAGGTCCAGGTTGCGCCGCGTTCGAAGCGTTCTTCCTCCGCGAAACGGATCTCGCCATCTCGCAATTCGGCCGTGCGGAAGGCCGCTGCCATTTCCTCATTCAGGCGCCGCTCGAAATCCGCGTAAATCTCGCGCACGCCTTGGAGAAATTCGAAAAGCGGATCGCGGCCGCCCCAGGAAACCCAATGCGCGCCGCCCTTCAATTCCGCTACATTCGCCAGGTAATCGGCCCACAAGTCATCTAGAAGCGCTAATGTGAGGCGGCGGCCTCCACTCTCGATCGCCTGTTCGCCAGCTGTATCTCGCCACTCCTGGTACAACTCTGCCGACAGCACGGAACCAATGCTCCAGCTCGGCGATAACAAAACCTCGCGCCGCCTCGCGGCCACTTCACGCCGGTGATACTCCACCAGGGACTCGTACCTCCACAACAGCTCCCGCATCTCCAGATTCTGACTTTCGGCCGTTCGTTGTACGCTCTCTACGTCCGGGTTCTCCGCGATGCCGAACCTCACTAGCAGATCGTCTTCTAAACTCAGGAAGAATCGCGAAGTGCCGGGATCCCCTTGCCGCCCGGCACGTCCGCGCAGTTGATGATCGATGCGTCTCGCTTCGTGCCGCGTAGTGCCCATTACGTATAGACCACCAAGCGCCACCACCTTCTCGCGGTCCTGCGGCGGATTGCCGCCCAGCAGAATGTCGGTCCCACGTCCCGCCATGTTCGTCGAAATGGTGACCGCCCCGAGCGCCCCTGCCTGCGCCACGATCTCGGCTTCGTTCGCGTCGTTGCGCGCGTTCAGTACGAAATGGGCGACACCGGCGATTTGCAACCGGTGGCTTAGTCGCTCCGAATCCGCCACGCTCGCCGTGCCCACCAGCACCGGCCGCCCCGTGGCGTGAATCTTGCCGATTTCCTCGACCACGGCCCGGTCCCGCGCGGCCCGGTCCGCATAGAGAATGTCGGGCAAATCCTCGCGAATCACGGGGCGGTTCGTGGGAATTACCCGAACCGGCAATCTGTATACCTTCCGGAACTCGTCTGCTTGCGTCGCTGCCGTGCCGGTCATTCCGCAAATCTGCTCATACATTCCCACCAGCGTCTGCACGGTAATTGACCCTAGAATACGGCCCTGAGTTTTGAGCGCCACACGTTCCTTAGCTTCGATGGCCGAATGCAGACCCGCCGGCCATCGCCGGTCCGTCGCAATACGGCCTTTGAACTCATCCACCAGTTCCACCGCGCCGTTCTTCACGACGTAATCGACGTTTCGTTTGAGCAGCACATGCGCATGCAATGCATCCTGCACCGCCGTCAAGGTGCGCAGGTTGGCGGGTTCGAAAAGACTGCCGCAGCCGAGGCTGCTCTCGACATAGCCGATTCCGGCATCCGTCAACTGCACATTTCGTGAAAACCGCTCGACTACAAAGTGGATCCCCCCGCGCAACTCGAGCACGAGTGCATCAATGCGATACGCCAGCGTAGGATCGTCCGCCACGCCGCCCGCGATCACCAGGGGAATGCGCGCTTCATCAATCAGAATCGAATCGGCTTCATCGATCACCGCAAAGGCAAACGGACGCTGCACCAGTTCCTCTGGACTGCGCGCCACCCCGTCCCGCAGATAGTCGAACCCGACTTCATTCGCGGTTGCATAAGTCACGTCGGCCGCGTAGGCGAGACGCCGCCGCTCGGCCGTCATGTCCTGCGAGAGGTAATCCACGGTGAGGCCGAACCAGCGATAAATTTCGCCCATCCAGGCTGCATCGCGCCGCGCCAGGTAATCATTGGCGGTCAAAACGTGTACGCCTCGTTTGCTCAGTGCTCGCCAGACGATCGCCGGCACAGCGGCCAGCGTTTTTCCCTCGCCCGTTTGCATCTCGGCAATTTCTCCGCGCTGTAATGCCAGCGCGCCTAGCAGCTGGACATCAAACAGCCGCAGACCGAGCAAACGCTGTGCTACCCCCGCGGTTAAAGCAAAGGTGTCTACTACGTCGCCGGCCTTTACTGCCTTGAGTTGTTCCTCATCGAGCGCCGACAGCTCGTCGCGTCGTCTCTGAATGGCCGCTATCTGCTGCTCGGTCTCTCGATCGCCCAGCTTCAGCCATTGCATGACCTTGGTCAAAGACACCGATCCCCTCCTCTCCTGTACAACGCTTACTTACGTGAAGCGAAGAAGGGTGGGCGGCGGGCGTTGAAACAGTATCGCGGGTTCCGGTTCGGGCCTTATTCGCGAAGCGTACTGCAGCGTCACCCGCTGCGTGAGACGGACCGCGCGCCTTAGCACAGCTGGGCGGGCTATTCGTTGCTGCGCTCTTGTGTGACTGACAAAGGCCGCGGGCGTATCGGCGCTCGTTTCGGGCGTAACGCCATGCATCGCCAGGAGGGCAAGCAAGGCGGCGAATGTGTAACGCACCACAACCCGTGCCATCGCTCCGAGTGTCTCATAACTCACCGGGATTGATAGAGAGGCTCCTCCAAGTATTGACAAATTCGTGTACATAGATTAACTAAGTATAGAGAGACTTTGGCAAACATGAACCCCTTCCGCCGCTGGCTTGAGCGCCAGAGAGTCGATCGCGATCTGGCGGACGAAATGGCGGCTCATGTCGAAGAGAAAATCGAGGAGTTCAGGGAGCAGGGCGTCAGCGAAGCCGAAGCACGTATTCGCGCCCGGCTCCAGTTCGGCAGCCTCACGCTGCAGCGGGAAGCCAGCCGCGAGGCATGGGGCTGGAGCGGTATGGAGCGCGTCGTGCAGGATATTCGCTTCGGGATCCGGGTGCTGGCGGCGAACCGCGCTTTTACCCTGACTGCTGTGCTGGTGCTGGCCCTCGGCATTGGAATGAATACGGCTATGTTCAGCGCGGTGAAAGCGGTTCTGCTGAGCAGCCTGCCCTATTCGCGCCCGGACCGGCTGGTCGAACTCTGGCAAGTCAACACCGAAGGCCATTCGATGAACGCCTCCTGGCCCGATTTCGTCGATTGGCGCGCGCAAAGCCGTTCGTTCGCTCATCTTGCCACCTACGATGGCGATCAGGTCACGTTTTCCGGAAACTTCACCGCACGCCGCATCCATTTGGGCGTGGTGTCGAGCGGCTTTTTCGAATCGCTCGCCAGTCAGGCGGCGATCGGCCGTACCTTCACCCGGCGTGAACAGCAGCCCGGCGGCACTCCGACGCTGGTGCTCAGTCATGCGCTCGCCCGATCGGTATGTGTACCAGCCGCCAATTGCCTCGGCGCCACGGCGCGCATTGATGGAATGGCGTTTACGGTCATTGGAGTCATGCCGCCCGGCTTCGACTTTCCGTTCGCAGCGGCGGCCTGGATTCCCCAAGAGTTTTTTGGCAGCAACAACTCCCGCTCATCCCACAACTTCCATGTGGTCGCCCGGCTGCGCGACGGCGTCTCTCTGCGGCGGGCTCAAAATGAGATGAACGTGATCGCCTCGCGTCTCGCCAAGACGTACGCCGATGACCGCAACCAGGGCATTCAGGTCAAGTCCCTTAAGGATGAACTCACTGCTCCCATCCGCCCGGCGTTCCTGTTGTTATCGGGCGCCGTTATACTGGTCCTTCTCATCGCCTGCGTCAACATTTCCAATCTCCAACTGGCCCGGTCCACCGCGCGCCTGCGGGAACTCGCGCTGCGGGCTGCCCTAGGCGCACGCCCTAGCCGTCTGATGCAGCAGCTGCTCACCGAGAGTTTGCTGCTCTCGATCGCCGGCGGTCTGGCGGGTTTTATTCTTGCTGTCTTCGGCACCGCAGCGCTCCGGCACTACGCGCCGGCCAACATTCCGCGCATCGAAACGATCCGCGTGGATGGCGCCGTGCTCGCGTTCACCACGTTGCTCTCGCTCGCGAGCGGCCTTCTGTTCGGTGTACTTCCGGCCCTGCTCGGGACGCGCGCCGACGCGAATGAAGCTCTCAAAGAAGGCAGCGGCAAGACCACGGCCAGCCGCCAGCTGAAGGGCTGGGGCAATGCGCTGATTCTCGGCGAGATTGCGCTCGCGGTTCTGCTGCTTACGGGCGCCGCGCTGCTGCTCAAGAGCTACTGGAAACTCGAGCATGTCGATTCCGGTCTCGACTCACACGGAGTGTTTACTGCCGATCTCTCCTGGCCCACCGCCGACGGAAACTCGGTCGATGCCGAGCAGGTCGGGCGTCTCGCGCGTGCTCTGCTCGCGCGCGTTAACCGCCTCCCGGGGATCAAAACAGCGGCTTTGATTCAACCGTTGCCCATCCGCAGCGCCGGTTCCAACGGCACTTTCGAAATTGAGGGCCGCGCGCTGCCTGCCGATCCACATGCTTTTCCTACCGCTTTCTACCGGCTGGCCACACGGCAGTATTTTGCTGTCTTTGGATTGCCGATTCTCAGAGGCCGGTCGTTTCAGGCGGAAGACGATCACTCCTCGCAGCAAGTCGCGATCGTGAATGAGTTGTTTGCCCGTCGTTTTTTCCCTGACGGGAAGGCACTCGACCAGCGAATCCGTTTTCACGGCTTCGATGCAAAGCCGCAGTTCATACGGATTGTCGGCGTTATTCCGGACGTACATGCGTTCGGGCTCGACCAACCGGCCCAGCCGGAGGTGTTTGTCGATTACCTGCAGCATGCCGGCTTTTCGCTCGACGCCACGCTGCTCGTGCGCGGCAGCGTGCATGACGAGGCCGCAGTGCGCTCGATTGTGACTTCGCTCAACCGCGACACACCGGTCGAGTTTCAGAATATGGACGATATCGTTAGCGGCACGACCTCACGGGAGCGCTTTCAAACGGTTCTGCTGAGTATCTTTGCCGGTTTTGCTCTTCTCCTTTCTGTCATAGGCATTTATGGCTTGCTCACTTACGCTGTGACGCGGCGAACGAATGAACTCGGCATTCGCATGGCATTGGGCGCAGACCGGAAAACAGTTTTGGCGCTGGTGCTGCTGGAGGGCGGGCGTTTGATCGCTGTTGGTCTCGGGATTGGACTGACAGGCGCGTTTTTTCTGACGCACACTCTATCGAGTCTGGTTTTTAGCGTGAGAACGAACGATCCGACCTCCTTTGTCGCTGTCGCGCTTATATTCGGCCTCACGGCTTTGCTCGGCTGCTTTGTTCCCGCTCTACGCGCCTCGCGGATTGATCCGAACGCAGCGCTACGCCACGAGTAAGAAAAGCAAAGAACAATGCGGCGTAGACAAACGCCGATGAAACGCGGATCGAAAAGCAAAAAAACAGAATCGGCAGCGCTGCGGAGAGTACCATGCGATGGAGGAAACAGATTGGGAAACCAGCCGACGCCGAAAAGGCCGCCCTCCACCGCTCGCCTGGAAGCCTTCTCCGATGGGGTGATCGCTGTCATTATTACGATCATGGTGCTCGAGTTGAAGGTGCCGCATGCCGATGGATGGGCGGGACTCTACGCCATTCTGCCTATATTGCCGATCTATCTGCTCTCGTTTACGTTCACAGGCATTTACTGGATCAACCATCACCACCTGATTGAGCGCATTGACTCAGCGGACTCTCTCATCCTGTACGCGAACCTGGGATTTCTCTTCTGCCTGTCGTTGCTGCCGTTTGCCACCTCGTACGTTCTCGAGAAAAAGGTCGATTCATTTGCGGTCTGTTTGTATGCCGTGTCGATGGTGGCGTGCGGTTTTTCTTTCCTGCTGCTCCGGCTGGCGATTCATCGTAATCTGAGGCGGTCCGGACAGCTCGAAAGCGAGGACGTCTCGGCGCAAGGCAAGCATCTTGCCAGCCTGGCTCTGTACCTGGTGGCTATACCTCTCGCTTTTTTTCATTCGCGGATTGCGCTCCTCATCATTGCGCTGGTCACGGTGGTGTGGATCGTACCGAACCTGTCGGTGAGAAGATGACTCCGACGCTAGGCTTGATCTCGGATACACATGGATTGCTGCGTGAGGCGGCGCTGCTCGCGCTACAGGGATGCGAGCTTATTGTGCATGCCGGGGATGTCGGCGCGCGGGATATTGTGTTGGCGTTGGAGCGTATTGCGCCGGTAGTCGCAATACGGGGAAACACCGATACCAAAGGCTGGGCGGCTGCTTTGCCGGAGACAGCGACGGCCGAATTAGAGGATGCGCGCATTTACGTGCTGCACAGTTTGCACGATTTGGATTTGGATCCGGAGGCTGCCGGCTTCAACCTGGTAGTTTCCGGACATTCGCATCAACCAAAGCAGGAGCAGCGCGGTCCTGTGCTGTATGTCAATCCGGGAAGCGCCGGGCCACGGCGGTTCAAATTGCCGGTTACGATTGCGCGCATAGAATTGCGCGATCCGCAATGGAAAATCACTTTCGTAGACTGCGGCGGCGAAGGTGCGCGGTAAAGAAAGCGGAGAGAGACAGAAGCGGGAGGGAACCGCGAACCCGTTTTTAGGAAGGAGGACGGTGTATTGGCGCTGGACTTAGCGGGCGGCGGCCCAGGCCAGCCCATCGCTGTCTTTACCGCAGTCGATAAGTTTTTCAACGGACCAATCAGAGGTGCGAACTACGGCTACCTGGTGTTTAACGTTGCATGACACATAGACAAACTGGCCGCCGGGCGCCGCCAGAATTTCCTGCGGTGCGCTAGGGACATCCACGAGGTGATCGACTTTGAGTGTCTTCAAATTGATGACAGCCACCTGGTTGCTCTTGGGGAGTGTGGCAAGAAGCCAGCGGCCGTCGAGCGTAGCGGTCGTGCCGAAGCCTATCGCAGGCAGCGGAATCCAGGTTTTCACTTTGTTGGTGGCGGTGTCAATGACGGCGATGCGAGGCTTTTCCTGGTCGGCGGTGAAGACCATGGAATCGTCGGCCGAGATTGAGATGCGCTGGGTGTTTTTCGAAATCGGGATCACCGCCAGCACCTTGCGAGCTTCGAGATCCAGTACGGAAACGGTCCCGGGCCCGACATTGGCCGTGTAGCCGCGGGTGCCGTCATGCGAGATGGCGAGCATGTGGGATTCCGGCTGGTCAGTCGGAACGGAGCCGATGATTTTAAGGTCTTTGGGATCAATGACAGCGATGGCTTTATCGAGCTCGGTAGTGACGTAGAGCAATCCGTTCTTCGGACCGAACACCGCGCAATGAGGGCGCACCGGATGATTGAACTCGATATTGCCCGTGCGTTCACGAGTCGTGAGATCGAAGACCGCTATATTTTGGCCGTTGGTGCCGGGCTGACCGACGCCAGAATTGCCGTAGATCGGAACAAAGGCGCGGCGGCCGTCCGGTGTAGCGGCAACTTCGTGACCGGTAACACCGCCTTCGGGGATGGCGGCAAGTTGCTTTCCGGCGACGGGATTGACGATGCCGAGCGTGTGATCTCCTTTGTTCGCCACCAAAAGGAAACCGGAGGACGTTTCGTCCGCCTGCGAGGGGGAGGACATAGTTCCTGACAAGAGTAGCAGTGAAAAAAGCGCAGCGACGGGAGTTTTCGCAAACATGTCTTCGCGATCACGTTATCACAGGTAAAAGGTGTTTGAGTGTACTGTCCCGGGTTTTGGGGTTTTGGGGGATCATTGGGGTATGGCCACAACAACAGATCAGATTGCGACTACGTTTGCGCTAGGCGGGGATCTTACCGTGCGGCGCCTGGGATTTGGGGCAATGCGCATCACTGGCGAAGGAATTTGGGGTGACCCCAAAGATCCAGGCGAGGCGCGCAAGGTTCTTAAACGAGCGTTGGAACTCGGCGTGAACTTGATCGACACCGCGGACTCCTACGGGCCGGAGGTGAGCGAACGGCTGATTGGAGAAACCTTGGCGCCGTACCCCCAAGGATTGGTGATCGCAACAAAGGGCGGTTTCACCAGACAGGGCCCGAATCGATGGGCTCCGCTCGGTCGGCCCGAGTATTTGCGCCAATGTGTCGAGATGAGTTTGCGGCGTTTGAGGCTGGAGCGGATCGACCTCTATCAACTGCATCGCATTGATCCAAAGGTTCCGGTAGAAGAGTCACTGGGTGAACTTGCCGCGATGCAAAAGGAAGGAAAGATCAGGCACATCGGGTTGTCGGAAGTGAAACCGGCCGAGATCGAGCGTGCTCGTAAGACGGCGGCGATTGTGAGCGTGCAGAACCAGTACAACATCAGTAATCGCGAGCACGAGGATACGCTCGAATATTGCGAAAAGAACAAACTGGCTTTCATTCCGTGGTTTCCAGTGGCAGCCGGAAAGCTGGCGCAGCCGGGTGGAGTATTGGAGCGCTTTGCTAAGGAGCACCAGTTGTCGTTGACGGAGATTTCGCTCGCGTGGCTTCTACAAAGGTCGCCAGTGATATTGCCGATACCAGGAACTTCGTCAGTCAAACATCTCGAGGAGAATATGCGCGCGGAGAAGGTAAAGCTCGATCGCAGCGCCTGGCAGCAGATTGAAGAAGCGGTAAACAGTCAAGGCGCAAAGACGCAAAGCGCTTAGATTCAGGTGATTCGTCATCCCGTAAGCTAGGAGCTATGTCGCAATTCCGCGAACGGCTCCTCTGGGGCGCGGCTGTATTTCTGGGCGCGGCTTTGCTGGCACCAGCTCAGCAAAACAAGATAGATGGCGTGCTGAATCAACTCGAACGGGTGCACCAATTTTCGGGTGTTTCGATTGCGCCGAATGGGAAACAGGTAGCCTGGATCGGCGGCACGACGCCAGAAAACGATACCCTATTCTGGCTGGATCTAAATAAGCAGGGGGCACAACCGAAGCGGATCGCTGCTGGGGATGCCTTGGAACGCACGGGTATTTCAGGGATCGCGTGGTCGCCGGATAGCGGTGCGATGGCTTTTCTGAGCCACGGGGACGCAGGGCAGGACCAAGTATTTGTTGTGCGCCCCGGACAAAAGTTGAAAGCGCGGCCGATCACAAAATTAAATGGGTTTGTGAAGAGCTTGCAGTGGTCGCATGACGGCAACCACGTGGCTTTTTTATACGCGGAGAACGGCGGCGGCGCGGGGCCGCTGGCGGCTGTACCGGCGCAAGTCGGCGTAATCGGGAGCGAAATACACAATCAGAGAATCACCACCGTGAGTAGCACAGGCGGCGAGCTAAGCCAAATCACGCCGGCCGACTTGAACGTGTATGAATATGACTGGTCCACGAGGGGGGATTTCCTGGCGATTGCGGCGCCTGGACCGGCGGACAACAACTGGTGGACGGCGAAGCTTTACACTATGCCAGCGGCGGCCGGCAAAATGACAGCGATTTACGTGCCGCCGGCAGATCGGCAGCTTGCCGCGCCGCACTGGTCACCTGACGGAAACAAGATTGCCTTCCTGGGCGGGATCATGAGCGATGAGGGATTTGATGGCGGCGATATTTTTGTGCTCTCCAAAGAAGGAGGGGAGCCGCGCAACGTGACCGCGGGTAATAAATCGACCGCCACCGGGCTACGATGGCGCGGCGACAACAAACTCCTCTACACAGAGGCGCTGGATGGTGGAGGCGCGATCAGCACACTTGATTTGAAGTCAAACGAACGCGAGATTCTTTGGAAGGGTTCGCAGGCGCTGCACGAAGACGGAAATTATCCGAATTTGAGTATTGCGGCGGACGGGGTCGAAAGCGCGGCGGTACGCAGCGATTGGCAACAGGCGCCGGAAGTGAGCGCCGGAAGAATTGGCGATTGGAAACCTGTTACATCGGCCAACGCCGACCAGAAGCCGCAGTGGGGAAAAGCGGAGAGCGTCATCTGGCAGAACGGTCCATATCGAGTGCAGGGATGGCTCTTGTATCCGGCCGCCTTCGATCCGGCCAAACGTTATCCAATGATCGTGGAAATTCATGGCGGCCCTTCGTCCGAGCGCTCCGCTTCGTGGCCTTCCGCGCATTTTGATATGTCGGTGATGGCGGCAGCCGGGTACTTTGTTTTCTTCCCCAATCCGCGCGGCAGTTACGGAGAAGGCGAGGCGTTCACCAAAGCGAATGTGAAGGACTTCGGCTACGGCGACTTGCAGGATATCTTGGCCGGCGTGGATGCCGTGGAAAAGAAGTTGCCGTTGGACGACAAGCGAATTGGCGTTACGGGCTGGAGCTACGGCGGATTCATGACGATGTGGACTGTGACGCAAACGGCACGGTTTCGGGCGGCGGTGGCGGGCGCCGGCATTGCCGACTGGCTCAGCTATTACGGCGAAAATTCGATTGACGAGTGGATGATTCCGTTTTTTGGCGAATCGGTTTACGATAATCCGGCCGTGTACGCGAAGAGCTCGCCAATCACTTATATCAAGCAGGTGAAAACACCAACGCTAGTGGTGGTGGGTGAGAGAGACGGTGAGTGCCCAGCGCCGCAATCCTTTGAATTCTGGCATGCGTTGAAAGCTCAGAATGTGCCGACGGAACTGGTGGTGTATCCGGGCGAAGGACATTCGTTTCGGGAGCAAAAAGATCGGCTAGATGTGGTGAAGCGGACGGCGGCGTGGTTCGACAAATATTTGCAGTGAAAGTGCTATTTTTCACGCGCCAGACGAAGTTCATCTTCGACTTCGTAGATACGATCCTGAATCGCCTTTTCCGGCTTGCCGGCTTTCACAGCTTCCTCGAGCTTGCGTTTGTGTAGGGCGAGGCGTTTTTCGAGTGCGTTGATTTCGCTGGAGACGGCGGCTGATTTCTGGTCTGGCTTCTTTGGTTCAGGCGCTTTGGATTTCACAGGAGTGGATTTGGCTCGACTCGGGCGCGGCTTGGTGGGGATGGGCAGCTTGACGCCAAACTCTTCGCGCAATTCTTGTTGAATCAGCAGAAGTTCGTTAGCGAGCTCGTTAAAGCGTGCGACCAGTTCCTTCTTGGCGACGCTGTGCAGCTTGAGAATGTCTTGTTTCGCCTGCCGGTATTGTTCGATGGTGTTGGGCATAGGGGTGAGGATTTAGCCGCGCAGATCGCGAAAGACTTCCTCGATCTCGGCTTTTACGGCGGGCGAAGGGGGTAGAAACGGGAGCCGGGGCAGGCCGCCGTAGTATCCGTTCAGATCCATGGCGTATTTCAGCGCGGGAATGCCGTGGGCGCCCGCTATCAGCCTGGCGGCCGGCAGAATGCGATCCTGCCAATCGCGGCCGGCTTCCTGCTCGCGGGTGCGAAAAGCTTCCCAGATCGTCAGGCAGGCGTAAGGCAGCGCGTTGGCGATTGCCAGAATGGAGCCGGCGGCGCCTACTTCGAGGGATTTCCAGATGCCGGCGCCGGCGCCCGACAAGCAGCTGAACCCCGTTTTTACCAAACGAACTGTCTCGGCCAGCTTCTCGATGTTTCCAGAGCTATCCTTCAAGCCGACGATGTTGGGGTGATGGGAAAGTTCGGCGATCGTTTCAGCCGGCAGGTCATAGCCGGTGACTTGCGGTATGTTGTACAAAATAATAGGAATATTTACCCGGTCCGCAACGGAACGAAAGAACAGGGCCTGTGTCTCCGGCCGGTGCATCTGGTTGCGGTAGTAGAACGGTGTAAGAACCAGGGCGGCGTGGTAGCCGATGGCTGCCGCCTTTTTTGCGAAACGAACTGTCTCGTGGACGCTCTCGGCGCCCACGCCAGCGATGAGCGTTTTGCCTGGAGCGCTGGCTTCTTTGACCCACTCCATGAGCTGCAGACGTTCGTCGCTACTTAATAGGGGAGTTTCGCCGGTCGAGCCGCAGACGACATATCCGGTCAAGTTGATCGAGTTTAGCTTTTCGATGTTGTGAAGAACTTTGACTCTGTAGAGATTGCCTTCGTGGTCGAACGAACT
>DATAYL010000076.1:0-52290 GCA_036272575.1 Bryobacteraceae bacterium
CGTGCGTGCGTATTCTGAAAGTCGAAGGCGCGTCGCTCGATGGGCGCCAGATTCAGGACCTGCTCGCCACGCTGGCGATCGCCGGTGAATATCGGAGCATTCTGCAGCGTGTGGCGAGCCGGTTCCCGCGACTGGCCGGCCGCTCGAGCCGGCTTGCCGATTTACGCGATCTCGCGAAACGGTATGAGCGGGTCTTTGAACCCGACGGTTCGCTCGCCGATTCGGCTAGCGTGGCGCTCGGACGCATTCGCAAGGACATTGCGCGCCAGCAAAAGAACATCGAGCAGTCGCTCGAGCGTTTTCTGCGCGCCCATCGCACTGACGGCACTTTGCAGGAAGACTTCGTTACCATCCGCGACGATCGCTACGTGGTGCCGATTGTCGCCGGCCAGAAGGGTCGGGTCGACGGCATCATTCATGGCTCGAGCGGTACCGGTCGCACCTTATACGTAGAGCCGCTCGACACGATCGATCTCAATAACCAACTGGTACGGCTGCGGGAAGATGAGTTGCGCGAAATCGAGCGCATCCTGGCTGAGATTACCGCCAGCTTGCGCGAACACGCAAGCGAAATTGCCGCGACGGCCGAAGCTCTGGCGGAGTTCGACTGTATTTTCGCGAAAGCCGCGTTCGCACTCGATTTCGATGCGGCGATTCCGACATTCAGTAAAGGCCCGCGACGACTTGTTCTGCGCCAGGCGCGCCATCCGCTGCTCGAGACGATCCTGCGGAAGCAGCGCAAAGCAGTTGTCCCAGTGTCGTTCGAACTGGATGAAGAGCGGCGCTGCCTCCTAATTAGTGGGCCGAATACCGGTGGCAAAACCGTGACCATGAAAACGGCCGGTCTGCTAGCGCTTATGGCTCACGCTGCACTTCCGGTGCCTGCTGCTGCGGCCGAGTTTCCGTTGCTAGACGATGTGCTGGCCGATATCGGCGACACCCAGTCGCTAGCTGAAAGCCTGAGCAGCTTTTCCGGTCATCTATTGCACGTCAAAGACATGCTGGCCGCCGTCACTCCCGACAGCCTTGTGCTGCTCGATGAACTGGGCCGCGCGACGGACCCGGACGAGGGCGGCGCGCTGGGCGTCGCGATGCTCGACGAATTCCGCAAGTCGGGCGCGTTCTGTCTCGCTTCCACGCACTTGCTTCCGTTGAAACTCTACGGCGCGCGAACTCCCGGCGTGCTGAACGCGTCCATGGGATTTGACGACAGCACCCTGCAACCGACTTATGAGCTGCGTATCGGAATTCCGGGCAAATCGGCCGGACTCGATATTGCAAGCCGTCTGGAGCTTCCGCCCGAAGTGCTCGCGCATGCCCGGGCGGTGCTGCCGCGCCTGCAGGCCGATTTCGAAAATCTGTTGACGGAACTGCACCGTCAAGTTGAAGAGAACGGCCGCCTGGAGCGGGAAATGACGGAAGCAACGGCACAATTGAAGCAGCGGCAAGCGACTCTTGAGGCCGAGGCTGCGCGGAAAGAGCAGCAGCGCCAACGCGAGTGGGAGCGGAAATCGGACGCGATCGTGGCCGATTTCGAAGCACGCGCACAAATCATGATGACGCAGCTGGCTGAGCCCTCCCAAGGCAGGAAGGCCGCGGAGCAGGGGCAGCGGCTGGTGGCTAAAACGCGCCGGGAGTTTCGGGAAGAAGCGGCCGAAATTACCAAACGAGCTCCCCAGACGCGGCTCGAGATCGAGGAAGGGGCGCGGGTGCGACTCAAAGATGTGCGCGAAATCGCTACCGTGCGGCGGCTCTTGAAGAACGGCAACGTCGAGGTTGAGGCCGGTTTTCTCAAAATGCAGGTGCCGCGCGAGGACATCGTGGAAGTCGTAGCCGCCAATTTTAAGGAACGAACCGGGTTGCCGCAGAACGTGCGGATTGAAACCGGTCCGGCCTGGGACACGAGCTATCGAGAGCTGAATATCATCGGACAACGGGCGGAAGAAGCCGTCGAGCAGGTAGATAAGTTCCTGGATTCAGCGGCTTTAGCTTCGGTAGACCGGGTGCGGATCATTCACGGGCACGGGATGGGGATCCTCAAGCGGGCGGTG
Source organism: Bryobacteraceae bacterium (assembly GCA_036272575.1). Classification (GTDB taxonomy): domain Bacteria; phylum Acidobacteriota; class Terriglobia; order Bryobacterales; family Bryobacteraceae; genus Bog-105. The sequence goes on from DATAYL010000076.1 coordinate 2,052, forward strand.
AATGAGTTCCTTGGCACGAGTCCGCACGTCAGCCGGTTCTATCCCGCTACACCAGCCGAGGGCGGGGGCGGAGCCACTGTCGTGGAACTCCGGGAGTAATGCTTTCTGGTATGCTGAACTATTATGTTCCGAATCTTGATAGGGATTGCAGGGATGCTCGCTTTGTTTTTGAGTTCGGATAGCTACACAGATTCAGTTCGAGAATGGCAGACGGCCCGTAACCAGAAATTGCGGGCGCCGGACAGTTGGCTGACTCTGGTCGGGCTTTTCTGGTTGCAACCGGGCGACAACACAATCGGCTCGGCGGATGCGAACGATTTCGTATTACCTAAGAATTCCGCGCCGGCTCACGCCGGGGTGCTGCATCTGGATGGCAATAAAGTAACCTTCAGGCCCCAAAGCGGCCCAGTTCGTTCCCTAAATTTTGACGAAGAAAAGCCGGACATCGTGAAAACGGGTTCGGTCTCGTTTTATGCGATCGAGCGCGAGGGCAAGATCGGGATTCGTGCCAAGGATAGCGAGAGCCCGGTGCTCAAGAATTTTAGCGGATTGAAGTACTTCCCGGTCAACCCAGCCTTGCATTTCGAGGCCAAGTTTCTGAAAGATGAAAAGAAGATTCCGATTCTCAACATCCTCGGGCAGACAGAACAACAGGAGAGTCCGGGAATTGTCGAGTTCGCCTACCAAGGCAAGACCCATCATCTGCGCCCGATCTTTGAAGGCAAGACGCTTTTCTTTTTGTTCAAGGACGCGACAAATAAGACGCAAACATACCAGGCGGGGCGAATGCTGAACACGCCGCTTCCAGTAGATGGGAAGGTGGATCTGGATTTCAATCACTCTTATAACCCGCCTTGCACGTTCACGCCGTACGCCACGTGCCCATTGCCGCCGAAGGAGAACACTCTACCGTTTGCGGTTGAGGCGGGGGAGTTGCGGTATCAACAGGATCATGCGGAGTTTTCGGCGTCCCGTTGAATGCCATCAGAAACTTAGTTTGTTTCCACCTGAGTTCGCCATTGATGAACGAGCGTCTGCAGCTGGTCGGCTAACTCGGGATGTTGGTGGCGCAGGTTTCGCGACTCGCCGGGATCGTCGGCGAGATTGGAAAGAAAGACGGCATCATCGCCTGTAAGCGGTTTATTGCCTTCGGGCGTGCCGTCGTGGGTGACTCCGTTTAGTACGAGCTTCCAGTCGCCCCGTCGGATAGCCAGCTGCGGTCCTTCGGCCCAGGCGACAAATTCATGGGGTGAAGGCGCTCCGGCGGTGAGGACGGACCAGATGTTGCGGCCGTCGATCGTGCGGTCTTGCGGCAATCGAGCACCGGTCAGGTGGCAGGCAGTGGGCAGGATGTCTGCCGTCATCACAATCTGCTGGATCTTCTTGCCGGCTGGAATTTTGCCGGGCCAATTCACCAACGCGGGGACATGCATGCCGCCATCAAAGGCGCTGAATTTATAACCACGAAAGGGCGTGTTCTTGCCGGCCGTGGCGGGCTGCTGATTTAAGCCGGCACGGCGCTCGGTGGTCGCGCCGTTGTCGCCGAGCAGAAAGATGATGGTGTTGTCGCGCTGGCCGACGCGTTCGAGCGTGGCGAGAATAGTCCCGACGGCGTCATCGGCGGCGGAAAGCATAGCGGCGTACATGCGGCGCTCAGGAGACAAACCAGCGAACCGCTGAAGGTATTTTTGCGGCGCATGCATGGGGTAATGGACGGCATTGAATGCCGTATAGAGGAAGAAGGGGCGGTCGGCTTGCTTTTCAATAAAGCCACAGGCCTCTTCGCCGAGGCGGCCGGTCAGATAGCGGCCGTCTTCGAAGATTTCGTCGCGATTGCGCCAGAGATCGTGGAAGTTGACGCGTTTGGGCTCGCCCCAGTAGTAGCGGTGCGAAAAATAATCCGTGCAACCTTCGTGGAAGCCATAGAAGTAGTCGAAGCCGTGCGCGTTGGGGACGGTATCGGGCGTGCTGCCGAGGTGCCACTTGCCGGTGAGAGCGGTCGAGTAGCCGGTTTCTTTCAAAACGGCCGCAATTGTTTTTTCAGAAGCGCGCAGCGGTAGGCCGTTTTGTCCGACCCCGGCGCGGATGGGGCAGCGGCCGGTGAGGAGGGCGGAACGGGCGGGCGCGCAGACGGGAGCGTTCGAATACCAGTTAGTGCAGACCGTACCGGTTGAGGCGAGGCGATCGATGTTAGGAGTTTTGAGATCGGCCGCGCCGAGATAACGAAAGTCGTGGAGGCCGAGGTCGTCGAAGAGAATGACGAGAACATTCGGTTTCCCGGGCGGCGCGGCTTGGGCGGCGAATGGAAGCTGGGTCGAGGCGAGTGCGCCCGCAAGTAGCTTTCGACGAGAGAGGTTTGAGCAATGCATAGATCTTAGTCAGCAACGGCGCCTGACCGACGACGGTAACGGATTCGGTGTGCTTCCGAGCTCAAGCTGGATGTGCAAATCGATGGATTTGCCGACATCAACGATGATGCGCTGGCGAAGCGCAGTTTTGAATCCGGGCGCGCTGGCTGTGACATCGTAGCTTTCGGGCGGAAGTAGGGGAGTGGAACCTTGAAGCCCAAATCAGGCTTTAAAGCTGGCGCGATGAGACTTGTTCCTCTCGTGGCTATGATACAGCCGATGGTTCAGAGCTCGGGATCAGACGATGGGAACGAGGTTAGCGGACGGCAAGAAGCGCTAGCATGTGAGGCGTGATTGTGAGGGCGTCTAAGGCGGATGCGGGCAAGCGCCTGGATGCTTTTTTACACGAGCGGCTGCCGGAGTATAGCCGTGCGCGCTTGCAGGGTTGGATCAAATCGGGAAGAGTGCTTCTGGCGGGGGCTGGTGCGCGTCCGTCGCTGCTGTTGCGCGGCGACGAGACGGTTTCGATAACGCCGGCGGAGCTTGCACCTTTGAAGGCAGTAGCCGAAGAGTTGCCGCTCACTATCCTTTATGAAGACGATGATGTAGTCGCGGTCGACAAAGCGGCGGGTATGGTGGTGCATGCCGGGGCGGGGCATAGCCAGGGAACGCTGGTGAATGCTCTGCTGCATCATTTTGGGTCGCTATCGACAGTGAACGGAGATCTGCGGCCGGGCATTGTGCACCGGCTCGACAAGGACACGAGCGGCGTGCTGGTAGTGGCACGCACGGACCGTGCACATCAGGATCTGGCAAGGCAGTTTCATGATCGCGAGATCGAGAAACGCTATGTGGCGCTGGTCCACGGCACGATGCAACACAAGCAAGCGGTGCTCGCAACAAAGATTGGGCGCGATCCGGTTCGCCGGACCCGTATGAGGACGAATGTAGCTACCGGACGGTCAGCCCTAACCGAGTACCGTGTGCTCGAAGAGCTGGGGCATTTCAGTTACCTGGGCGTGCGCATTGGCACGGGCCGGACGCACCAGATCCGCGTGCAGCTGGCGAACATTGGGCACCCGATCGCAGGAGATCGGCTCTACGGCGCGCCGCCTGATTCACACAGCCGATTCTTTCTGCATGCGGATCTGCTGCGCTTCCGTTCGCCTTCGACACGCGAGTTGATTACTGTGGAAAGCCCGTTGCCTCCAGAATTGACAGCCTGGTTACAAGCCCTGCGAAAAGACGGCTAGAATATAGTCATCTCAAATGAAGTTTGCTGCAGCGACCCTGACGCTTACTGCGGTGTCAGGCCTTGCTTTCCTCGGCGTCTTAGAAGCGCGGCAGAGCGCGTCGCCACAAACCCCGGCGGCCGCGCAAGAACCGGCTCCGATCCGGGCGGAGGTGACGCGGGTCAACATGCTGTTCACCGTCACCGACAGAAGGGGCCGTTTCATCACGGACTTGGGTAGGAACGACTTTCAGGTTTTCGAGAACAAGAAGCCGCAGGAAATCTTAGAGTTCACGGCGGAGACGGATCTGCCGCTGCGGCTGGCCATTTTGATCGACACAAGCAATAGTATCCGCGAGCGGTTTCACTTCCAGCAGGAAGCGGCCACGAACTTCATCAACAGTGTGATGCGCACGCAGGACAAGGCAATCGTAGTGAGCTTCGACACGTCAGCGGAACTGGCGGCCGATATCACCAACAACACCAACACGCTCGAAAACGCGATTCGCGACCTGCGACCGGGCGGCGGCACGGCGCTGTATGACGCGATCTTCTACGCGTGCAAAGACAAGTTGATGCTGGATCAACCGATGTACAAGTTCCGGCGCGCCATGGTGATCTTGAGCGACGGCGAGGATAATGACAGCCGCTACAGCCGCGAACAGGCGCTCGAAATGGCCCAGCGGGCGGACACCGTGATCTACACGATTTCGACCAACATTAGTCATGTCGAGACCGACGGCGACAAACTGCTGCGGTACCTGGCGGAACAGACCGGCGGCGCGGCGTTCTTTCCATTTGAAGCGAAGGATTTGAATCAGTCATTCGAGAATGTCGCGAACGAACTGCGGCATCAATACAACCTTTTTTACCGGCCGCAGCCGCTGCACAATGACGGCAAGTTTCATGCCGTGGCAATCAAAGTAAAGGGCCGCAAGGAACTGCAGGTGCGGGCACGCAAGGGGTACTATGCGCGACGGGAAAGCGCCAGCAGCTAAGCGAGCTTCATAAGACGGAACAGACCGCTCTGTCCACACGCGAGCAAGAGAGGCCAAAAACATAAGTTTCGCCTTTTGTTTCGGGCTATACTGAGACAAGAACTCCCCCACTGCTTGCGGGCAGGATCGTAAGGACCGCTCGAAAGGAATTCCATGGACGAAAAAGAACGAACCCGTACTTTAAGCCTGACGCTGGGGCAGATTGAGAAACAGTTCGGCAAGGGCTCCATTCTGCGCCTGGGCGCAAAAGAAGCGATTGTGCCGGTATCCGCTATTTCGACCGGCTCGATTTCGGTGGATTATGCATTAGGAGTCGGGGGCCTGCCGCGGGGCCGGATTTGCGAGATTTTTGGGCCGGAGTCGTCGGGCAAGACCACGATTGCGCTCCAGGTAGTGGCGGAATCGCAAAAACAGGGCGGCATGGCGGCGTTTATAGACGTCGAGCACGCGCTCGATCCGATTTATGCGAAGCAACTGGGCGTGGATGTAGACAATCTACTGGTTTCGCAGCCGGATTATGCCGAGCAGGCGCTCGAGATTACGAATGCGCTGATCACTTCGGGCTCGATCGACGTGCTGGTGGTCGATTCGGTGGCGGCGCTGGTGCCCAAGTCGGAACTGGACGGCGAAATGGGCGATTCGCACATGGGCGTGCAGGCGCGCTTGATGTCGCAGGCCATGCGCAAGCTCACCGGAACGGTTTCGAAGTCGAATACCTGTTTGATTTTCATCAACCAGATTCGCGAAAAAATTGGTGTGATGTTCGGCAACCCGGAGACAACGACGGGCGGACGCGCGCTGAAGTTTTACTCGTCGGTGCGGCTCGATATTCGCCGGATTGCGGCGATTAAAGATGGGGACACGGTGACGGGCAACCGCACGAAGGTGAAGATCGTGAAGAACAAGGTGGCGTCGCCGTTTCGCGAGGCCGAGTTCGACATTATTTACGGGGAAGGCATTTCGAAAGAAGGCGATCTGCTTGATCTGGGCGCGACGCATAACGTGGTCGAGAAGAGCGGGTCGTGGTTCAGCTATAAGGGCGAGCGTATTGGGCAGGGGCGCGAGAATGCGCGGCAGTTTTTGAAGGACAATCCGGACATTCGCACGCGGATCGATGCGGAAGTCAGGAAGACGTTAGGGTTGACTAAGAGCGTAGAGGCGGCCAATGGAGAAGCTTCGGCGGCTCCGCCTACACCGATCGACTCGGCGAAACCGGCCGCTGCGGGCAGGGGACGAGGGTAAATTTAGGAATATCCAAAACAAATTTGAACTGTGAGAATTCTTAAGCAATTTGTCTAAGATGACGTTGTCTTTGCCGGAAGTCACTGGTCTTTTGCCAATTGTCTGACACTCTCGTCATAAACAGTATGTGGTAAACAAGTCGCCGCATTGATCCCATGTTGTGTCGCGGCGATCTGTTCTTCGCTGAAGCGGCCTCGCTTCAATCTCATTTTCCTTTTGCGTCTCTTTCACTTCCGGAAAACTCCGGCAAATGGCGAGTGTGGCCGGACGGCACGATGAACCAGAAACTCCCTAAACGTTGAGCTTATGATGATGCGACGCAGCCTGGATTCTTTTTTCCTACCCCATTTCCGCCAATTCTTACTAGACGGTTTTGCTATCGGGCCAGCAATGGCCAACGTGACCGATTTGACCGCTGGATCTCTCAGCGTGTGGGTGCCGCAGGAAATAGGGGTCATCCCTCCAGAGAAGTTGCTGATGGATATTGCCCCTACTCCCGACTTGTGGACCGGAATCAGCGAGACAATAGCACGGGATCTTGCCTTGACTCTAAAGGGAACCGGTCCTTGGCTCCTGCTCGGGGAGACATACTGGTCTGGTAGCGAAAGGCCGCCACTGAAAGATGTTACCCGTTTTGTATGGCCAATTGTCCCATCCGCCGCGTCAGGTTACGATACGTTTCTTTGTGCTTGTTCGATTGAAAACAATATCGACGAGCAAAATTGGGTCGAATTCGAAAAGGAATTAAAACCCTATCCGCCCTCAATAGTATTAATCGCGAAACCGCCTCACGGGCTAGAGCTAAAGCGAGGTGAATTCCCGGTGCTTGAGGGCGAGCAGTTGAGCAATCTCCTTAGAAGCACGGAGTATATCCTTGTCGGTGTATTCGATGACATGTCGAAGATGTTATGGGAACGGAAGACCAAACACATCAACCAGACGGGAATTAGCAAATTAGGTTGAGTAAAAAAATCGTTTCGGCCCGCGCACTACCGTTCTCCTTCTGGTCTCAGCGTCTGCCCAACGAGTTGGCAATCCGAGTGGGATTGCTCGCGGCTCGCAGTAGTTTCAAGCCGGAAGTTTCGCGCCATTCCGCGAACCATTTGCGATAGACTCCCGGTAGGCCATGTTTCCGCGCCGGGCCAGATTCGTCGGCCTGCTGGTTGTCTCGTTCTCATACCGGCTTTACGCTCAACAACCGTGGGCGGATGTCGTACTGGTGGCTCATGTGCGGCAGACCAATCGCGATCTTCTGCAGCGGCTCCCCCTCTATACCTGTCTGGAAACGATTTCCCGGGGACGCCCTTCCGGCAAGAACGGGAAGGTTAAAAAGCAGGACATCGTGCAGGTAAATGTCGGCGTTGGCGCACAGGAGGAAATGTATTCCTGGCCCGGTGCAACTTCGTTTTCCTCGGAGGGGCTGGGTGCATTGATCGGACATGGCCTGCTTTCCACCGGCATGTTTCAGACCTTTGCAGCCAATCTGTTTGTGTTTGACCAAGCTATCATCAAGGCCGCCGGTGAAGGGGTAATTGATGGTCGGCCTATGCTGCGCTTCACCTATAGTGTTCCGTCGCTCGAAAACCATTGGGATGTCGATCGGTTTGGTTCCCAGGGATCGCTAGGCGAAGCTGGTGAATTTTGCGTGGATCGAACGGATAACACGCTGGTGAGGCTGCAGGTAAACGCCACCGATATTCCAGCCACGCTGCCGCTCAAGTCGCTACAGGTCACGGTCGATTACCAGCGCGTGTCTCTCGACAACAAGCCGGAATTGCTTCCCGAGAGCGCGGAGTTTAGCGTGCTCGACACTCACGGCAAGAGTTACCGCAATGCGATGGTGTTCTCGCATTGTCACGTGTTCGAGGCGGAATCGAAGATGGCGGCCTCAGGCGATAATCTTCGGGCCGTGTTCGCCCGGTATGAAGCGAATCGAGGCGTGCTGCCGTCCGGGATTACGCTGCAAGTCGCGTTGGAAACGCCCGTCGATGCCAAAAATGCGAAAGTGGGCGACGCCATCACCGCGCGCTTGCGCAAGCCTCTGCAGATCGGCCCGGAAATGATGGTTCCGCAAGGCGCAACTCTGCGGGGGCGCATTCGCGAGTTCGAGAGAGTGGAGGATTCGGCAAATACTTTCGTGGTTGGTCTCGAGTTCGATGAGCTCAACTGGAGCGGCCACTCTTACCGTTTTCTGGCGACAATGATCTTTTCTCAACCGATCGCCGGACTGAGCAGCGCGCTTTTTAGCGGTCATCAGTCGAGTCGAAATGTGCTGGACGGCACTCTCTTTTCATCGACCACCGAAACACTTAGGGCCAGTGCCATCCCTGGGGCGGCCACTTTCTTTCTCAAGGACGTGCGCGCGCTGCCGAAAGGCTTTCAGATGACTTGGCGAACTGAGCAGTGGGCCCACTAACGTATTCAATCTAGGACAAAAGTTGTAGGGTGTACTAACATTTTTGTTGTAGCGAAAATGGGATTACTGTATACTCCTCCCATAATCGTATTAGGCAAACGTGTCCACGGGCTTCTGGACATCAGGGGGGTATACCAAGTGGCAAGATCAGATGCATCGTTTCGACAGCGTGCGCTTTCGGGAGCTCGGCACCGGCTCTTCTTATGGATGGCAGCGGGAGTCTTCGCGCTAGCGTCTATTCAAACGGGGAACGCTCAAACGCTGAGCAGTATCGGTGGCACCGTCACGGATTCGAGCGGCGCCGTCATTGGGAACGCGAAAGTGACGGTGAAGAATGATGCGACCCAAGTTTCGAAGACGGCTGAGACGAGTTCGGCCGGCACCTACACGGTCACGGACCTGATTCCCGGCACCTACACCGTTACCGTTGATGATGCCGGGTTCCAATCCTCCGTCCACAATGGCGTTGGCGTGGATGTCGGCCGCGCTTCAACTGTTGACGCGGTGATGCAACCGGGCAACACGCAGCAGACCGTGACGGTTTCTGAAAATGCTATCGCGCTGGACACAACTGCGCCCAGCTTGAACACGACGATTGAAAACAAAGTGGTGCAGGAGTTGCCGAACCAGATCAGTGGCGGCCGAGGCCGGCAGATCGACAATTTTATCTTTCTTGCGCCGGGTGTGACCGGCAGCACATTTAGCCACCGCATCAACGGCGGTGTCGATTTCCAGAACGAAGTGGTGTTTAATGGCATTCCGATGGCGCAGTCGGAAACGCAGGGATACCAGACCATCTGGAACCCGCCCTTCGAACTGGTCGGCGAATTCAACGTTTTGCGGTCCTCGTTCTCGGCGCAGTATGGTTTGGCGCAGGGGGTGATCACGTACCAGACCGCATCGGGTACTAACACCTTTCACGGCGATGCCTTCGATATCATTCGCAACAATTTCTTCGACGCCCGGGGCGCCTACAATCCGACTGTGCCAATCGACAAGGAAAACAATTACGGATTTACCATCGGCGGACCGGTAATCATTCCCAAGCTCTACAACGGCAAGAACCGCACGTTCTTCCACATCAGCATGGAGTGGTTTCGTCAGAACCAGACGACGACCACTTTCTTTTCGCTACCGACTGCTGCCGAAAAGTCGGGGAATTTCAGCGGCTTGGTGGATTCCACCGGCAAGCAGGTTCCCATCTACAATCCCGCAGCGGGCCAACCCGGCAGTTGTAATGCCGGCGGCAATACACCCGGCACTCAGTTCCGCGGCAACATCATTCCCAGCGCCTGCTTTAGCGCGCTCAGCACCAGTCTACTGCCACTTATTCCAACCCCAGCCCTGCCCGGCTTTATCAACAATTCACAGAGCCTGATTGGCGTTCTGCCGGTACGACAAAATCCCTGGGGATTCACAATCGATCACAACATCACGGATAAGCAGTCGATCCACTGGGCCGAGTGGCGCGACAATCAGTCGTCCAACGGAGAGGGCAACAATCTTCCCCTTAACAATCCGCTTGCCAACAACACCTTCTTTCCCAATCTCGGAACGGTGTTCATCTTGAATTATTCCTATGCCATCAATCCGCATCTCGTAATGACGGCCGGCGCCAGTTGGCTCGGTGAGTTGAACTTCCAGATTCCCCAGCGTGCACAGGTTGACAGCTTGCCGCCTGCGCCGGGCGCTCCGCTGGTATCAGGCATTAACTTTGTGGGCCCGCTCTCTCCCGGCAATCTTGGCACCTCCAATACCAACTCCATTAATCGCAAACTTGGTCTAGTCGCCGAAAACAATTACCTGTATATCCACGGTAAGAACACATTCAATATCGGCTGGGAATTTCGCCGAACCTATCAAGACGATAACGAATGCCAGCAATGCGCGGGTAATTTCGGCTTCAGCAACAACGAAACCGCCGATCCAAATAATCTCAGCAACACGGGCAATTCCTTCGCCAGCTTTCTACTCGGCACGGTGGACACCGCGAACCGGACCGGCTCGCAGGAACTCCGACTCAGCAACACCGATGTCTCGACTTACATCCAGGACGATATTAAGCTGACGCCGAAATTCACCTTCAACATCGGGGTGCGCTGGGATGTCATGGTGCCATTCCGCGAAAAGAACAATAACATTGTCTACTTCGATTCAACTATCCCCAATCCGGGTGCGGGCGGACGACTGGGCGCGGCCACCAAATTTGGTTATTGTATCGGTTGCGCTTCTACTGACCGCGCTTTCATTCACTGGAATCACTTCAGCCCGCGCACAGGATTCTCGTATCAGCTCAATGAGAAGACGGTTCTGCAATCCGGCTTCTCGGTCAACTTTCTGAATGGCGGCGCTTACGAATACGGCATCAGTAAAGTGGCGGTCAATTACGGCAACCTGCTGCTCGGCACGTTCCAACGTCCCTCGACGGGGTCTACGAATCCAGCCTTCGGTTCCTGGGATAACCCTAACAACATCCTCCCCAACCCGGCGCCCACGCCCTTCAGCCCGACGCTCGGAATCGGCAGCAACGCTCTCAACGGATTCGATCCTGTTAACGACGGCGTTGCTCCTTACGATGCGGTCTGGAACATTGGCATCCAGCGCGAACTGCCATCGAACTTGTTCCTAACGGTGAACTACACCGGTAATCGCGCTAATCATCTCCCGTCGCAATTGAACCCCATCAATCAAATCGGTAATCAGTATCTGGCGTACGGGAGCAATCTGGGACAACCTTACGCAACGGTCGGACGGCAACTGGGCATTCCGCTACCTTATCCTACGTTCCTCAACGATTTTCCGACCGCAACCGTACAGCAGGCCTTACGGCCGTACCCGCAGTATTCCAATATCTTCAATAACTTCGACATGACCGGCTCCTCGCTGTATCACGCGCTGCAAATCCAGGCGCAGAAACGCTACAGTAACGGACTGAGTTTCCTGGTCTCCTACAACTTGTCACGGTTAATGTCGAGTACCAGCTCCGGCTTTACTTCCTTTGCGGGGAAGGCGTTGGACAAGAATAATCAGAAGTCCGAATGGTCCATCGACAATAACGATGAGCCTAATGCTGTGACGATTGCGGCCACCTACGAACTGCCGTTCGGCAAGGGACGCACCTTCATGAATCACGGCGGCATTAGCAATGTACTGCTCGGCGGCTGGCAGATTAGCCCGCTGCTCAGTTATGCATCGGGTACGCCTCTTCAGGTGACCGTGGCGGGCGATCCACTCGGCACCGGCGCGAGCAACCGGCCAAACGTTGTTCCCGGCGTTTCCCAGCAATTCTCCTACAACAATGTGTATAAAGGCTTGCCCGTGTTGAATGCGGCCGCCTTCCAGGATCCGGGCCCGTGGGTTCCCGGCAACGAAAAGCGCTACATCCCCGGGATTCGAAACCAGTTCCTGTCCAATGAAAACCTGGCGGTGGCCAAGTATTTTCCGATCGGCGAGCGCGTGCGGCTCAAACTCGAGATTGAATATTTCAATGTGCTCAACCGGGTTAATTTCTCGGGATCGAACTGCAGCGTAGATACCAACCTGAACGACGCGAATTTTGGTAAATCCGTCAATTGCCAAAACAACACGCAGCGCCAAGGGCAAGGATATATAGAAGTACGGTTCTGAGGGCGGGGGCTTTTGAAAGCCCCCTTCCACGCCTTGCTTATTTGTGCCCTGCGGAGTTTACAAGAACAATTCTGGGCAGTGAGGGGATGCCATTGGCGACAACCGAGATGAGCCCAAGACTCAGCTCGCAAGTGTCCGGAACATCGAAGTAAGTGTAGACTCGTTGGTTTCCCGTGGCCACTCCCATCGTGCTGTGATCGTGAGTCCTCCAATAAGAAACGTTCCGGTCGCTAGGCTGGTGAACCGGAGAAGAGGATAGTTGGTGTTCATCTGGGCATCGTCTCCATAGGAAGCGCCTTGCGAGAGACCGTTGAACTGGATACCCGAGATTTTATAGGAACTCCCAGGATTAACGATGAACGGAGCTTCGTAAATGGCAGGGGCCCAGTCTGCATGATGGGCGCCTTGGGGTGTGTAGATCTCTACGTCGCTGCTGAAATCGGTGAGCAGGATTTGCCCGGTCGGCAGGACGAGCATGCTGCCGGCAAAAGAGGGCTCGTGGGGAGCGTTGGGCGTGCTTTCCACCTGGTTTAGATTCTTACCGTCGAATTCGAAGAAGACGGCGCCAGACTGGTAAATGCCGGGGCCGGCCATCAGCAGGACGTTGCCGTTAGGCAGGATGGCGGCGGGCCCATCTGAAATGTCCAAGCCGGTGGGGAAGTCGGGGCCGGGCGTCCAGGTGCCGGGCGTACCTGGTTTCCGCCCAGGCTTATAGATAGCGGTGTGCGCGGGCGAGACGCAAAGACCGTTGACGGCCGCGCAAACGCCGGTGTAGAAGAGCGTACCCTCTGGCCGCAGCACGGCCGGGCCGATCTCGAAAGAAGAGTAGTCGCTCAGCGGCACAATCGTGCCGCCCGCGTTTACCCATTCGTCGAGCGCAGGAAGATAAGTTTCGGAAGCCGGAGTACTTCCGACAACGACGGTGAGAACGCTGCCATTGGGCAGCAGATAAAATCCTTCTTCGTTGTTGCTGTCCGTTTTCCCGTTTGCTCCGAGCGAAGTCCAGGCGAGGGTTGCGGGGTCCAAAACCGCGGAGTCCGCGCCGAAGGCATTCGCCAGCATCCATCTTTTATCGGGCAGCACCACGCTCGGGGCGTCACCGATGCCGTTGAAACCGGGTGGGGGCTCCAGATTCGACCAAACATTAGTTTTCGGGTCGTAAATCGCTCCCAGGGCGGTGTCGGCGCTGGCTCCGAAGTTGTATTCGCCGCCCGCGATGACGACTCGGCCGTCGGCCAGCACGGCGGAAGCGTAGTAGAGGGGCCCATAACCGGCCGGTAATGACCCGATCTGGTCCCAAGTTCCATTGACGTAGCTGCCGCGTTTGTCGGGCGACAGCCGATACCAATTCCCTGTCGAAACCTCCTGGCAAATTACGGTGCCGTCCGTGAGCAATAATGGGTGCCCCGCCTGGAACGTGGGCTGGTTTTTGAGGGGTGTCCAGTGGCCGGCTGCCGATTTGGCCTCGGTACGGCCAAAGGCAGTAAGCATAAGAATGAAAAGAAAGCCGCGGGTCAGGCGAGCTTTTGAAAGACCGAGTTGCATGTAAGTTCCTCCAGACAGGAGGCGACCGGGGCACGCTGGAACCCAAACACTAGCTGATTTCAGTTATGAAGCTCATAGTACGCTGCGTTTTGTAAGACTTACGATGAGGCCCTAAAACGAACTAAGTGCATCGGTCAGTACCTCTGCATCCCTTGGTTCGGAGGCTGATGAGCGAAAGGTGAGCGGTTATTATCCAATTGAGTTATCCAAAACGTGTGAGTTATCCAAAACGTGACGATAATGGCCAGCAGGAGACTCTTGTGGCCGCAACCGCAGTTCCGCCGATCACTGTTGAACAATTTCTGGGCTTCCGATCTCCGCGCGGCTTTCGCTGCGAACTGATTAACGGAGAGATCGTTCTGTCGCCTGATCCCAAGCCACCTCACTACGATATCTGCGAACGTGTTTACAAGTTTCTAGAGCAAGTCTGCCCGGAGCCGACGTACAAAGTTCTGCAGCGTCTCAATCTGCGGACCCAGAACCCCTTTTACATGCCGAGTCCGGATGTGATGGTGATCGACTATGCGAAATGGGTTGAAGCACAGAGCGGCGGCTATCCGGAAACGGCTCCGTACCTGGTGGTCGAAGTGATCTCTCTTTCCAACCGGAAGCGCCCGATCGCGGCGAAGGTCCAAAACTATCTTGAAAACGGCACGCCGGCTGTTTGGGTCGTCTATCCGAAGAAGAGAATTGTCGAAGTGCACGGCAGTGAAGGCGCAGAGATCCTTAGCGAGCGGGATCGAATCTCCCTTCCGCGCGAACTGCCGGCTGCGTCCTTTGCCGTAAAGCAGTTGTTTTGTTTTGCGGAAAAGCTGCTTGCTCTATAGCCTTCCAACTGCGCTTGGGCAATCGGAAAATCGCGAACGACAGATCGTCCGCGCTACCTGATTACTTCGGCTGCTCAATGGTGGAGTATCGATTGACTGAGATCTGATCCAGTGTTTGCCTGGCGCCATTTGGCCAATCAACCGTTACGCGATCCACTTCGCCGCAATCGCCCAGGCCGAAATGCAGTCGCGGATCGTTGCGCGAGAGATAACTGCCACCGTTGCGCACCGCATCGTACTGTTTCGTCCCGCAGGCTTCGATCGTTACGTTTGCGCCGATCGCATCGCGGTTCGATTTGGTCCCGTGCAGAGTCAGCCCCAGCCACGCGCCTGCATTGGCCGTTTCATTCTTCAGCAACACGGGCGACCCGCTGATCGGCAAGACAAGCAGGTCCATCTTTCCGTCGTTATCGAAATCGGCGGCGGCTCCGCCCCGATAGGATTGGTCCGGAGTAGCAGGAAACGAGAATGCAAGTGTGCTTTTCGATCCTTCGCTCCGGAAGATTGCGACGGGTTCGAAATAATCTTTGTCCGTCGGATACACATGGCCATTGGCGGTCCAGAATTCGCGCGCGCCGCGGTTATCGAAATCCGCAAGACCACAGGCCCATCCTAGATAATTGCTGGTGAGGGCTTCGAGTCCTGCTGCTTGAGCAACTTCTTCGAAGAGGCCGCTCTTTCCCTGGCGAAACAAGGGGAAATAATCTTTGCTAAAGACGGTCGTGAGCACGTCCAGGCGATCGCCGCCGCCGGGCCCGTAGGCGCCCACGGCAACGCCCATGTTTGATTGGGTGCGACCCTCGGCGTTATAGGCCATTCCGTGGTCGAGCGCCGCTTCTTTAAATGTGCCGTCGCCCTGATTCAAGAACAGGTAATTCGGGTCGGAATCGTTGGCCACAAAAATGTCGGGTTTGCCGTCGCCATTGAAATCACCGCTGACCGCCGTGAAGCCGTGTGCCGCCGGAGCACTGGCGATACCCGCTTTCTGCGAAACGTCGGTGAAGGCGCTGTTGCCGTTGTTGTGGTAGAGAACGCTGTGCTCGCCTTTCAGTCCGATGGGTCCGCAGAAAGTATGCTGCCCGAAGTTCTGACACACGGGGGCGGGTTCGTTCCACGACATCGAATGAAGATCCACATAGCCGGTGATAAACAGATCGAGCTTGCCGTCGCCGTCGAAATCGCCAAAGGCGCTGCCGGTGTGCCAGGCGAGGCGCCGGCTCAATCCGGCCGCTTCGCTCACATCGGTGAAGGTGCCGTTACCGTTGTTCTTGAAGAGCAGATCGCGCCCGATGGTGGTAATGAGGATGTCGGTATAGCCATCATTGTTGTAGTCCGCCGCATTCGCACCGGTACCCCAGTATGGATTCGCGAGACCGGATTTCGCGGTGACATCTTCAAAGCGGCCGCCGCCGAGATTGTGATACAAATAGACGCCTCCCGGCTCAGGGGCAAGCGTCTCACCCGCTAGTATGCGACGCAACCGATCCATGCTGCCGCCGTTGACGATGAGCAGATCCATACGCCCATCGTTGTCGTAATCGAGCCACGCGGCGCCGCTGCCATTGGCCTCCGGAATCCAGCGTTTCTCCGAACTGCCGCAGCGCATCATAGCGTGAATGCCCGCCGACTCCGCTACGTTTCGGAAGGCAAGCGGCGCCACGCCGGAAAAAGCGAAACCCGCTGCCGCTGCCAACAAGCCCATCGTTACCGTCGTCCGCAAATCGATTTATAGTGTATCCCTGCTAGCGACTGAAGGGCCGAGAGACAATGGAGGTTTGCCAGGAACACGAAACAAGATTCGCGTCGCGCTTCTGTATGGAGGGCGATCGGGCGAACATGACATCTCGATTCGGTCTGCCGACTCGATCAAGCGCTCACTCGATGCAGAGCAGTATCAAGTCACGGATTACTTCATCGGCAGGGATGGCAAGTGGGGATCACGAGCTATTATTCCGGAGCCGGGCTCGAATCCCGATATCGATGTAGTCTTTCCGGTGCTGCACGGAACTTTTGGCGAGGACGGAACCATTCAGGGACTGCTGGAGCTGGCGGAACTGCCGTATGTGGGCGCGGGCGTTCTCGCGTCGGCGGTTTCGATGGACAAAGCCTTCGCAAAACGGCTTTGCCGGGAAGCGGGACTGCCGGTGGTGCCGTACCTGACTTTGCGGCGTGGACAGTTTAGTCCGAAAGAGATTTCGCTGCCGTTCCATTTTCCGGTGTTTGTAAAGCCGGCCAATCTGGGTTCTTCGGTGGGCATTTCGAAAGTGAAGTGCGCTTGCGCTTTGGCTGAGGCGCTCGAAACGGCGTTACGGTTCGATCGAAAGATACTAGTGGAACAAGGCATTCAGGGACGGGAATTTGAGTGCGCGGTGCTGGGCGGCGAACAGCCGCAAGCCTCCATCCCGTGCGAGATCCTACCTTCGCAAGACTTCTACAATTACGAAGACAAGTACCTGCTGGAGCAGGCGAAGACCGAGCTGCCGGCAAAACTGAGCGGGGCGCAGACGGCGGAAATCCAGCGGCTGGCGGTTGCCTGTTTCAATGCGATGGATTGCGAAGGCATGGCGCGAGTGGATTTTCTGATGGACGAACAGTCCGGCCAATTCTTCATCAATGAGATAAACACAATTCCTGGCTTTACGTCCATCAGTATGTACCCGAAGATGTGGGAGTATTCCGGAATACCATACGCAACGCTGCTGGACCGGCTGATTCGGCTCGCTCTGGAGCGCGCAACGGAGCGGCGGCAGACGCACTATTCGCGATGAGAGTGGGTTGGTTCATGAAGGGCGGCGCCTGGATAGCTGTTTGCGCGATCGGTTCAGCGCTCTATGGACAGCAACCGCAGCACTCGGATACCGCGCCTCTACAGAGCAGTGCCAAGGCGGCGCCCACGACGCGGGTACAGGGCGATCCGAGCAAAGACTTAGACCCGGCTCTGAAGCAGTTCATTGACGTGCTCTCAACTGTGCAGAGCGAAAGCGCCGATGCCGCGCCGGTGGACAAGCTGGTCTACGAAGGGGCGATCCCTTCTATGCTGCGGCAACTGGACCCACACACGCAATTCTTCGATCCCGCGCAGTTTCAGCAATTGAAGCAGATGGAAGACTCCGAGCAGAAGGGTTTCGGGAGCATTGTTACGGTTTTGCCGGGGCAGGTGATTTTCTTGCAGACGCTGCCTGGAACGCCCTCGAATAAGGCAGGTATTCAGGCGGGCGACGAACTTATTGCCGTGAATAACATCGCGATCCGCTCGCTCGAGCCGGACCAGATTGTCGAATTGCTCACCGAAGCGCGACAACAGCGGGTAGCGGTGTATGTGCAGCGCCAGGGTTCGGCGCGGCCGCTCGAGTTTCAACTTACTCCTGAGTTAGTGGATGCGCCGAGCGTGGACCGCGCTTACCTGTTGCAGCCAGGAATCGGTTACATTCGTATAGCCAGTTGGGATCTGCAAACGGCAAAGCAGTTAACCGACGCCATTCAAAAACTGGGAGGGCAATCGCTGCGCGGACTGGTGCTCGATCTGCGCAACAATCCGGGCGGCGTGGTGAAGGCTTCACTCGATGCGGCGGCCATGTTCTTAACGCCTGGCCAGCTTATTCTCACAGCGAAAGGCCGGTCGAGCGACCCGCAGAGCGCCACGGTGCCGAAAGATGCGAAGCCGTATCATTTTGCGATGAGTGTGCTGATCAATAGCAAAACGGCGAGCGCTTCGGAGATATTTTCGGGCGCACTGCAGGATCACGATCGCGCGGTGATTGTGGGCGAGACGAGCTACGGCAAGGGACTGGTGCAAAGCGTTCTTCCTTTGTCGGATGGCGCGGGTTTAGCGATTACAACAGCCTTTTATTACACGCCGAGCGGACGTTCGATTCAGCATCCGCTGCGGGATTCGGCGCTCTCCAACACATTCAATGACAAACCAGTGGCCAACGCTCCGACTTACAAGACTGATGGCGGAAGACCGGTGACAGGCGGCGGTGGAATTCAGCCTGATGTTCGCGTGGGACCGCCGCAACTCAACCGGCTCGAAGGTGTGATCGATGCGAGCGGCGTGCTGACCGCATTCGCGACGAACTACCTGGCCTCACATTCGCCGCTTCCCGAGCCATTTAGCGTTACACCAAATATGCTGGATGAACTGAAGGTTTTTCTATCGTCGCGTTCGATTGAACCTGGTCTCGGCGAGTGGAGTACTGAAAGAGGCTGGATCAGTAACCGGCTGAAGGAAGAAATTGTCACGCAGGCGCATGGGGTGGCGGCGGGCGAAGAAATCCAGGCTCAGTACGATCCCCAAGTGCAAGCGGCGTTGCGGGCAATGAACGATAAGAACTTGCTGGCCGCGAAGTAAGCGGAGTAAGCAGACGCAAGTCGAGAAAAATGGTCGGCTGCCGCGCCACCGGAATTTCGGGACTCCGTTTGAATAACTTAGCTTAAGTCGCGATGGTAGTCGCCGCGTGCGAAGAACTTTTCGAGCCAGACGTACAGACAGATAAACAGGTAGCGGCTTCCCATTTCTTTAATTTTGAGCTTGGGAACGCCGGTGCGGCGGTTGCGCCAGGTAATGGGAATCACCGTCCAGCTATAACCGCGGACGATCGTCTTCAACGGTATTTCGACAGTGAGATTGAAATGCGGAGAGAGTAAGGGGCGACAGCCGTCGATCACTGTCCGGCGATAGGCTTTGAAGGCATTCGTGGTGTCGTTGAGCCGAATGCGAAACAACATCTGGATGAAAAGATTTGCGAGACGGTTGACTCGCATCTTGATCCAAGGGTAATCGATGGTACCGCCGCCTTTGACAAACCGGGAGCCTAAAACGGCATCCCAACCTTCATTTAACAGTTCCCAATAACGGACGACATCGCGCGCATCGTCGGATTCATCGGCCATCATGATGACGGCAGCATCGCCGCTCATATTATCCAAGCCGAAGATGATTGCCCTGCCGAAGCCATGCAAACCGGTATTCTGCAACGGACGTAAAGGAGGAACGCGCGAGCAGGCTTCTTGCAGTTTGTCCCATGTCCCGTCCGAGCTGCCGTCATCGACCACGATGATTTCGTGTGGAACGTGGTGCAGGCGCAGTTCCACATGAAGATGTTCAATGGTGGAGGCGATACAGCCTTCCTCATCGCGCGCAGGGATGACAACGCTGAGGAGGCGAAGCGGGTCGCGGTTCGGATCTGGCGGCGGAGACTTCATACGGCACCAGTGCGGTTGAGCCAGCCTGGATTGGCGCGTACGTGCGCGGTGATCTCGGTCAATATGTCGGTGATGGAGCGCTCGGGAGACCAGCCGAAATCGGATGCGGTACGGGCATGATCCATGACGAGCCAGGGGATGTCGAAGGGCCGCGGGCGCACGTCGGGCTGCGGCTGATGCCGACCAAACTGTTCGTCGCACCAAGCCGTTAGCTGGGCAAGCGACATGGCGTTTCTGCCGCCTCCGCTCACGTTGTAAATCGGGTTTTCGGGCGGATCGCGACGGAGTTGCAGGGCCAGCAAGGCCGCCAAATCTTCCGGGTGGAAGGCATCTCTCACCTGAAAACCGCGGCCTCCAAAACCGATGTAGCGCAGCGGCAAACGAGCGGCGTGAGCATGCAGCCAGTAAGAAAAGATTCCCTGCTCGGCGGTGCCAAACTGACCGGCGCCGGCGAGCACGCCGCAACGATTGATCCAAACGGGAAAGCCGAAGGTAAGGCCATACTCGATGGCCATGATTTCGGAAGAGAGCTTGGTCGCGCCATAGAGCGAGATCGGCTGACGAGCGGGAAACGACTCGGTTATGCCAGCCGCGCTTACTCCCTCACACAATGACTGTTTATCGTCCAGGCAGAATGTGTTGCCCGCGGACCGCATAGGCAGCGCGGCCAAGTCTCGCACGGAATAGACTCGGCTCGTGCTTAACAAAACGAGTCCGGCTTTGCGCTCCCGGCAGTACTCGAGCATGTTCAGAGTTCCCGCAAGATTATGCTCAGACAGCTGGCGTGAACTCGAACGGCCATCGACGCCGGCGAGCACGCTTGGATTAGCGGCCGCATCGATTATCCAGTCACAGGAAGGCACCGCATCCATGTCGCTCCGCATGCGGACGTCGCCATGCACGTATTGCATGCCGCGGCTGGTGAGCGCGGCGCGATTTGTCTCGGAACCAGCTCGCAGAAGATTATCGAAACCGACGATTTCGAGCCCTGGAATTAATTTGGCAAGCGCTTCGGCTAAGCGGCTTCCTACAAAGCCGCAAGCCCCGGTAATTAGTACCTTCATCAGCGAGCAACAGCGGAGGACAGCGCGGGTTTCGCGTCGGCGAGGCGCACGTTCCAAGAGTCGGTGATCTCTCGAAATACTTCGCGGAGAGGCCGGGTGATTGTCCAACCGGGATAGTGGCTCTTCATTTTGCGAAGATCGCTGTAGTAGCAGATGTGGTCGCCAATGCGATTCTGCTCGATGTAGCTATACTTCTGCGGTTTTCCGGTGAACTCTTCCACTATCTGGAAGGCTTCGAGGATCGAGCAGGAGTTGTCCTTCCCGCCCCCGATGTTGTAAACCTCTGCGACGCGCGGCTTGTCGCAGAAAGCGACGATAAAGTTCGCGACGTCCTCGGAATGGATGTTGTCGCGTACCTGCTTGCCTTTGTAGCCGAAGACTTTGTATTCGCGGTCCTGGATATTACAGCGCACGAGGTAACTGAGGAATCCATGGAGCTCGACCCCGGAATGATTTGGGCCGGTTAAACAACCACCGCGCAGGCAGCAGGTAGGCATGTTGAAATAACGGCCGTATTCCTGGACCATGACATCGGCGGCGACTTTAGAAGCTCCGAAGATCGAATGCTTGGATTGGTCAATCGAGAAGGTTTCGGGGATGCCGTTTTCGAACGCCGGATCGGCGTAGTCCCAGCGCGTGTCCAGTTCCCGAAGGGCAATGGTATTGGGAAGATCGCCGTACACTTTGTTGGTGGACATGTGGACGAAAGGCGATTCCGGACAGGCACGGCGCGCGGCTTCAAGAAAATTCAGCGTGCCGACGGCGTTGGTATCGAAGTCGTCAAAAGGGATCGCCGCGGCCCGGTCGTGCGAAGGCTGCGCAGCGGTGTGGATGATGGCATCGGGTCCGATCTCGGCTACCAGTTGCAAGATGCCGGCACGATTTCGGATATCAATATCGAAGTGCTGGTAACCGGGGATTTGCGATTTCAGCCGCTGGAGCGACCACCGAGTATCGCCTTCGGGTCCGAAAAATACCGACCGCTCATTATTGTCAATTCCATAAATATCGAATCCATGGCGGGCCAAATGGAGGCAAACCTCCGAGCCAATCAAACCACAAGATCCTGTTACAAGTGCTTTTTTGGAGGACGCTTTCTTGGACACTAATAGCTAGTCTAGCTTAGAGAATCATAATTCCAACTCCCGGTTTTGCGGATATGGATAGTACCATTAGGCTGCCGAGGGTGAAACATTTTCTTCATCGTGAGAAGTCAATCTGCTCATCCATCCGAAACTCACAATCGTGACGCAGGTCATTCCAAGGCTGCTGTTCTGTGGGGCTGGGCGGCGGTTTCTCTGCTGGCCGGTTGGGCCATTTTCAACTGGCTGATTACGTTTCATCGGACAGCGGAGATGTACGTGGCCGTCCCTACGTTCGATTACTGGCGAGTTGCACAGTACCTGGCACGCATTCAAGCGCTTGACTTTCGCTATCTCTGGGTGCAACACAACGAACACCGGATCATATTTCCAGACATTATTTTTGCTTTGGACGTTTTGGTTTTTCATGGCCGGCGCATTTTGCCGATTGTGTTCAGCTGTTTTTGTTACCTGGGATGCTGGGTGATTTTGGCGCGAGGTCTTTTTGAGGAGACCGCCATTCCGGTGCTGGCGCGTGCTTACGGAATTGCTTTAGCCAGCGTTTTACTTGGATGGCGAGGTTCGGCGCTCGTGCTGGCGGATCCGTTTCTGCTGCAGTGGACACTGCTCGAATTTGCTCTGCTTTTGGCGCTCGCGCTGGCGCCGTATGTGGCCGAGGCGCGGAGACAATGGACGCTTTTGGCATTGATTGCTTCGGGAGTTGTTGCGACATATACATCGGGTAACGGACTACTGATCTGGTTTGTTTTGCTGGCCGCCGGATGGATTTGTGGGTGGAGCAAACGGCAGCTCGCCGGGCTGGCCTTGAGTGGACTCCTGGCGGATGGACTCTATTTCGTCGGTTTTCACCTCGCGGACAATCTCAATTTCCGCGATCTCTTTCGTCATCCGTGGTACACGATCTGTTTCATAAGTTCGTATCTCAGCATGCCCTTTGGCGGCATGAAATCACCGCAGTTTGGCGTGTATCTAGGGCTTTGCAATCTGATTTTGATGTTTCTGTTCTTTGGTTTGGCGGTACGGCGCAAGAGAATGCGTACCCCGGTGGCTGCATTGTTGTTCGGTTCCTTCGGCTTCTTGCTAGTGACTATTCTGCTTACGGCCGCAGGGCGCATGGACGTGCGGGACACACATTACGTGGCCGCAAAGGTGGCTCGTTATTTGATACCGGCAATGCTGAATTGGGCGGTGTTTATCCTGACGCTTTTCTGGACGGTCTCGCTAAGCCGCGTCCGCGTCTATCTGGTTCCTGCGCTTGCAACCGTTCTGGCTGTGTTGCTGGCGATTTCTTTTCTGAAATTACGATGGTGGCTGAATGGAAATACGGATCCGTTCGTGGACGCGCAGATTGCGGAGATCAGCATTCAAAATGGAGTACTTGATCCGAGGCTATTGCGCGCACTTTTTCCGAATCCGGCCTTCATCGCAGACTATTTGCCGCTCCTCAAAGAGTCCCGATTATCGGCGTTTTATGCCAGCCCAGGTCAGTGGATCGGCGAACGGTCGGCACGGCTAGCTTCTTCGTTTCGCATCTTAACCGATGAACACACTGCGGCGGTATATCCCGTAGTCTCGGGGCTTGAAGTGTTTGGCAGAAGTTTGGCCAACTATTCGCAGGTGCTCTTTGTGAATAGCCAAGGGACGATTGTGGGCTTTGGACGTCAGCTGCCGCTGGGGCTTTCTGCGCAGTTTCTTTCATCGCACAAACTGGGCGGTAAGGGCTGGATCGGCTTTATACCGGCCCGAACTGCTGCTCGGAACTTTGAGATCTACCTTCGCGACCCTCGGAACGGCGAAGTCGCCAGACTTGCCGGCAACTATGAAGTCCCACGTTTGACTCTGGTGAAAGCAGAAGAGGAAGGCTCAGTCATTTCGGGCGCCAGTTGGGAAAGCAACTCAGTTACTGTGCCAGACGACGTAGGGCCAGTGCCGATACCCGGGCCGCCGCCACGAGGACAAATTGTAGGAACCTGGCGGGACAGCAGTATCACGGGCGAATTTCGTTCCTCGACTTTTCCGGCGCCGACCGATCGCTGCCTGATATTGCCGGTGCTGCATGGCGCGGACAGTCAGTTGCTTTCCGTAAAGGTGGTGGATGGCGGTACCGGACGCGAAATCGCAACGATTCCGATGCAAGACAACGATCTGGAGTGGCAGTTCTGGCGCGTTCCGCTGGATGGAGCGAAGAACCTGCAGATCATTGCGCAGGATCGTGGTCCCGGATTGAGGGAATGGCTGGCCCTCGCGACACCGGCTCGTTGTCCCTGATCACAAGTGTTACTGTTACACGTTTATGAGCCAGCCGGCACAGAGCAGCAGCGGACCGCCAGTCAATCAAATCTCTAGACGGCGGGCATTTCTGCTGTTCGACGAGCAGCAACTCATGACGCTGTTCATTGCTGGTCTATTTCTCTGGCTGGCGCTTAACTGGGTCGAGACCGGCTTAGCGGTGAAACGTTTCTTCACCACGTTGCCTCAGTGGGATTACTGGGCGGTTATCGATCATTTTGACGAGTATCGCCATTCAAATTTGCGCGTGTTTTGGGAGCAGCACAATGAGCATCGCATTGTGTTTCCGGAGCTATGCTTCGCAATCGATACTTTATTTCTGCATGCTCATCAACTTCTGCCGTTGGTGTGCAGTTATCTGAGTTACCTGACCAGCTTCGCCCTGATTTGCAGGGCGGTTTTTCAGGAGCGCCGCGCCGGTTATGCAGCCCGCCTCATGGCTTGTGCCGTTTGTGGAATCATCATGGGCTGGCAGGGAAGCGCACTGGTGATCGGCATACCTTTTCTGCTGCAATGGACGATGCTGGAGTTGTCGGTCGTTGGTGCCCTAGCATCTCTCGGGAGTTATCAGCAGAGCAGGAACTCGAAAGCGCTATATTTGGCAGCGCTCTGCGGGGTAACAGCAAATTACTCCTCGGCCAACGGCATGTTGCTGTGGATCATCATATTAGCTGTCGCAGCGATGCTTAAAGTCTCGCAGCGTGACCTTTTGATTCTGTGCGGAGTCGCAGCCGTAAGCGTTAGCATTTTCTTCATTGGCTATCACCGGACCGCTTCTCATAATGCGTTTGCATTCCTGACCTCTCCCCTCGATACATATGAGTTCCTAGCTTCTTATCTAAGCTCTCCGTTCGGCGTCATCCATCTCGGCACCGGTGAAATGAAGCGGCAAGGCCTCATGTTCGGTAGCCTGAGCCTGCTCCTATTTGCGGTAATGGTCTGGGGTTTTTGGAAAACGCGCGATCTATTATCGCCGGCGGCAATCGTGCTGGTCGGCTTTTCCGGTTTTGCCATTCTAAGTGGGTTCGCAACGGCTGCGGGCCGGATCGATTTGCTGGATTCGAGCTTTTCCGGAGCCACAGCCACACGCTATTTGACGATCCCGCTGACGAACTGGGCGGTCTTGGCGTGCGGCTTAATTTGGTTGTCGAGCCGCAGCCGCCGGCCGGTGGCATTGCCGGTTTTTCTTACTCTGTTTGCTGTGCTGTTTTCAGAATGGTATTTCCTGCGGGTCGAGAAAAGCGCATGGCCCAAGGGAACAATAGACACATTTGCCAATCAGCAGTGGGCCTCACTCAGCGTAGAAAACGACTTGATCACACCAGAAGTAAAGCGGATTCTGGACGTGAGCGATCCAAATGTAGACAAACACCTGCGGATCTTACGAGAGAATCGTCTCTCCGTTTTTGACAACGGGGAGAACCAAAGGTTAGGTAAGAGCCTGAAGACGGTCCGGGTAGACGTTCCCATTCCGGGAAAGGTCGTCTACACGGTTCCGGTGGAGGGCGGTTGGGAACTAGTGGGCTGGGATGTTGCCGAAGAGCGGATTAAACCGGAACACCTGGTGTTTGTAGATGAGCGCGATCGGTTGGTGGGTATTGGACGTAAGTTGACGGCCGGCGTTCCCACTGATCTTCTCGCACTAACACTCCCAACGCCTGCTGCCTGGATCGGTTTTGTAAATTCTCGCTTCGACAGCAAGGGCGTGCGGGCTTATGTCTGGGGCAGAAGACACCAGATCCTGATTCCAATCGGTGGCTATGTGGAGCGTCCGGAAATTGTACGAATTTCGGCAAACCGCGTGGGGGTTCCTATCAAAGCCGAATCGGAAGGTAACGCAAGCGGCTGGATTAAGAATCTAACGCCGCTCGGAAAACTCAACACTAATCCACCGCCTGGAGATTTTTATTCAAGTTGGGTTGAGAGCGATGCTTCCACCGGCGAGCTACGATCCGGAACCTTTGAGACTCCAGCCGATGGGTGCGTAACACTTGGCACGCTACATGGGCCGAATACAGACAGGCTTAGGGCGAGCCTGCTGGACGCCGATACTGGGCAAATATTGGCCGAGTTACCGATGCACAGTCATGGTGATCCGTGGAGTTATTGGCAAATACCAGTGCACTCAGGAATTCGCCGATTAAAGATTGAAGGAGTCGATGGGGGATCCAGTTGGGGAGAGTGGCTAGCCTTATCGCAGCCAATGCGCTGCAAATGATGAGTTTCGGCAAGCTTGCATGAAACGGGATGTGCTCAAAGACAAGCGGCGATGTCTCGAGCCGAGCCAGCGACGTGCCGAAAATCAGCGCGTCTCTAAAACGTCAATCCGACCAGAAAATCGGCTTGATTGGCTGTACTTCGGATTCCCGAATGGATGCTGTCGTACGGGGGTTGAGCCCAATGTGTATACCGGATCTCCGGAGAAATCCGGAGAAGCAGCAGCTTCAGCGTTAATCCTCCACCAGCAGTGAAACCAACACCGTTCGGGTTGCTCAGTTGTCCGAACGTTCCAACTTGCGAGACATGCCGAAATGCAATCCCCGCATCCACAAATGGCCGGATTAAACCCGACCACAATTCATACTTGGCAAGAAACGGAAACTGCCAGTCGTTGAGCGCCGTATGCGAGAAGAAAGAGCCCTCCAGAGTCACAGTGGAAAAGTCAAACCCATTGCGGCGATACAGTGCGTCGACCTCGAACGATAAATGAAATGGAAAGTGCATCTCCACCGTTGGCCCGATGATGTAGTGGCGATCATATGGCACATTGCCGAATTCAGTCGCGGAGAGGGCATCCGTGAGACTAGCGCCTGCCTTTACGCCGGCCGAGAAAAACTGCGCATATGCCGGCGCCGCCAAAAACAAAACTACCAAAGCGTAACGAAACACATGGGTATCATTGCATGACGGCGGCGGTTATGGTGCTGTTATCGTAGACTGGCCCGACTGCTGGGAAGCTTTATCGCAGCCATGCGCTGCCAATGAAAGTTTTTAGCTGATAACCCCCTTACGTACCGCATAGAGGATGATCTCCGGAATACTGTGGATGTTCAGCTTCTGCATGAGATTTCCGCGATGGGTATCGACAGTATGGGGACTAAGGCCGAGGAACCCGGCGATTTCCTTGGTGGGCTTCAGTTCTGCGATCAATTGAAGGAGCTCACGCTCGCGCGCGGTGAGAAGGTCATAGGGATCGTCGACACCTTGTTGTCGCACCTGGCGCACATAGTCGTCGGCCAGAATTTTGCTAACGGCTGGACTGAAGTAAGCCTTCCCCGCAGCAACGACGCGAACCGCCTGAATAAGGTCGTTTTCTGCCGAATCCTTCAAGAGATAGCCGCGAGCGCCAGCTTTCAAGGCTCTCAGGATGTAGGCCTCATCGGAATGAACACTAAGGATAATCACCGCAGTTTTCGGATGCTCGGCGCTAATACGTTTGGTCGCTTCGATGCCGTTCAACAGCGGCATGGCGATATCCATAATGACCACATTGGGAACCTCGCGCGTGACGGCGTCCACTGCTTCCCGTCCGTTACTCGCCTCGGCGACAACGCCGAAATCCGGTTCGCGCTCCAGCAGTAAACGGAGTCCCTTTCGCAAGATCGTGTGATCATCGGCCAGCAAAATACGCACTGCAACCATAACTGTCAGCGTCTACTCAGCTGCTTAACCAACCGAAGTGGCAGCTCAACTTGAATGGTGGTGCCGTTCCCGGGTTGTGAGTGGACCTGAAAGGTTCCATGCAAATGCTTCACCCTTTCTTCCATCCCAAGCAGGCCAACTCCCTTCTCTCTTGCGGGTATAAAACCTTCTCCGTCATCGTGAATTGTGAGTCGCAAGGCATCGCACTCCTGGCTCAGTTGAATTTGGACCTGTCTGGCTCTGGCATGCCTGGTCACGTTACGAAGTGCTTCTTGTACGAGACGATAGATGCACGTCCTCTGCTCATCGGGAAGATATTCCGGCGCGGAATCCGCCTGCACTGTCACGCTTAGATGACTGGTCCTCGACACCTCGCGGGCCTGCCATTCCAAAGCGGGTATCAGGCCTAAATCGTCGAGCATGGAGGGACGTAGCAGGAGTGACATATCACGAACCACTGCTACTGTTTTCTCGGCAAGACGACGCGTCTCGAGAAGCTGACTGCGCGCCTCTGAATTTTCGTCTCGAGCGATCATGGCGGCCACGTTCCCGATAGCTAGTAGCAGCGCAGACAAGGCTTGACCCACCTCGTCATGGAGCTCTCGTGATAGGGCGCGCCGTTCCGTTTCCTGCACTTCAACAAGACGCGCCGACAAATCGCGTAACGCGCCACGAGCTTGCAAAACTTCATGGAAGCGAAGGGCCGACAATCGCTCCAGGCGCAGAATCCGGTGAATGCTTCCACTTGCTAGGAGGAACCCAATTACCAGCGTGATAATCAGCAGTACAATCAGGTTCCTGCGGAAGGTCGAAAAGAGAGCCGCCACGCGTTTGCTGCCACTCTCCATTTGTTCCTCGTTTAGGCGGCTGATCTGGTCCGCCAGGCGAACGATGACCATCCGCCGGGGCAGTAGCGAGTCCTTCATGAAGGCGTAACCAAATTGCCGACGCTGGTTTGAATCCCATTGGAGAGCCGGACGCAAAGAATCGAAATACGACACGACCTCCTTCGTGAACTGCTCGAAGGGGGCTCGCTCCTCTCCTCGAAGGACTTTTTGATAGGCGGCAATCATCGATTCAATTCGACTGCGCGCGCCGTTTAGCTCGTTGCGATGTACGTCCGCGCGGGTGGGGTCCGGTTCGAGCAAAAGATCGCGCACGTAGGTGCCCGACAGGTAGAGGTCTGAGCGGAGCTGCTGTAGAATGCGGTCTCGATCAAGATAATCTTGACGGATGCTTGCGTTTCTCGTCTGAATCCGATTTAAAACGGACAGGGCATTAAATCCTGTAAACGCCAGCAGCAGCAAAAGACCGCCGAATCCTATCAAGAGAAGCCGCCGGGTTTGACTCCCCGTATGTTCTGTACTCCCTCTCACTGGTCTACTTAATGATAGGCAGAATAATACCCCGGGGACGGTATTTCGAGTGCAGTCGAAAGCGGCTACGATGCTGGGTGTCGCTTCGCTCGGGCGCCTATGCCGATTATCCGCATTCTCCTTGCTAATCACCAGCCCATCATCCGAAGCGGACTTCGCATGCTGCTCGAGCGCGAGCCGAATTTCCGGGTTGTGGCAGAGGCAGCGAACGGACGGGAGGCCGTGGTACTCGCCGAATTTAAAAATCCGGACATTGCCTTGCTTGAGATAACGCTTCCCTTTCTAAACGGAATTGCGGTGGCGCGCGAGCTCTCTGCCAAGGAGAGTTTTGCAAAGCCTGTATTCGTGACAGCAGACACGGACGAAGGCTATGTTATTGAGGCTTTCAAAGCCGGCGCCAAAGGCTACGTGGCCGGCGACTCAGCGCCATCCGATCTCTCTCGTGCCATTCATGTCGTGGCGAATGGCGGTCTTTTTTTAAGCCCTGCAATTTGCATGCAGGTTCTTGACCGTCACCTGAGCGAGAGGAACTTTACGGACTATGAGAAGGAATTATTTTGCTTCATTGTGGCAGGATACAACGAGCTGGAAATCGCGGCGCGATCGAACACGGAGCTTAGCAAAATAAGAAGCGACTGTCGATCGATATACGACGCTTTTGCTCGGAGCGCCTTACCAGACGTTATCGCCAAATGTTTAAAAGCAAATCAATGCGCCATGAAAGAGGCATGAGGTCCCAAGCGGCTCAAGGCGTCTGCCGGATCGGAGTGAGTGGGTGCCGCCGCCGCGCCATCTGTATGCCGATCCGAACATAGTCCGCCCCGCTCAGAAAGGTGAAGAGCGCGCTGAGCGCCAGCGCCGTCATGTCCAGCCAAAAAAGAACCCGCGCGGGAAAAGCCGCGTAGCAGACCGCCAGCAGCACCAGCACAATTTGAAAGAACGTGCTGACTTTCCCGAGCATCGTCGGCAGAAACTTTCGCACTCCTCGCAAGGTCCGTACCAGAAAAGCTCCCACCACGATCACCAGGTCTCTCCCGATGACTAACCAGAACATCCAGAGCGGAATCAGCTGCATAATTCCCAACACGACAAACAGCGTGACCAGCAACACTTTGTCGGCCAGCGGATCGAGAACTACTCCCAGATGTCCCGCCGACCGTAACTGGCGCGCCGCCCAGCCGTCCAGCCAATCGCTCACTCCGGCCAGCATAATCAGCCCCAGCCCCGCCTTAAAATGTGCTTCGAGCAATAACCACGCCACCACCGGCGAACAGGCTAACCGGAAAAACGTAATAAGGTGTGGAAGCGCCCGCAAAGTTTGAAATTTGTAGCTCGATGATCTGAAACTTGTAGATCGATTAAGCGACTGCACCCGAAGTCCGGTCCAGCGCGGTCAACTCATAAAAAGAAGGATCGGACATCAGTTTCTTTACTAAAGCCACATGCATCGCGTGTCCCGCCTTCTCAGCAACCACGCAGCCCAGCAGCGGTCTCCCTATTAGAGCAAGATCCCCAAGCAGATCAAGCGCTTTGTGGCGGCAGCATTCATCCGCAAAGCGCAACCCACCCGGATTCGCCACTCCTTGCCGCGTAAAACACACCGCATTCTCGAGCGTTGCTCCCCGGATCAGGCCCATCTCTCGCATTTGATCCAGCTCATACTCGAAACCGAACGTCCGGGCTGGAGCAATCTCCCGCGCGTAAACATCCGGCGTCACGTCCAGTTCTAAAATCTGTTCTCCCACCATCGGATGATCGAAAAAATTCTTGCAGCGTAATTGAAAGCGGTCACTCGGCAAAATCGTTACGCTCTTGCCATGCCCTTCCACCGTCACCGGCTTCAAAATGCGCATGTAACGCCGTGGTTTTCCCGATTCCTGAATACCCGCCTTTTGCAATAACTCCACAAACGGCATTCCGCTGCCATCCAGAATCGGCAATTCCAAATTGTCGATCTCCACCAGCGCGTTATCGATCTTCATGCTATAGAACACGCTCAGCAGGTGCTCCGTGGTCGAGATAAAAATCCCCTTGGGATGCATCAGGCTGGTCGCATAGCTCACGCGCTCCACCAGTTTCCAGCTGGCGCGAATCCGCGTATTGTCCAAATCCGTGCGGATGAAAACGATCCCCGTATTAGGAGGGGCCGGTAAGATGCGCAACCGCACGGGTGCTCCGTGATGAAGACCAATGCCACAAGTTTCTACTGGCTGGCAAAGCGTCGTTTGAAAGTGCATCTAAGAACTCTTCAGCATATCAAGTGCTTGATTTGACAGCATTTTGGACACACCAGGCGTGTCTTTTTTGCAACACAAAACCGGGACAGCCTGATCTTTCCCCTTTTTCCAAACACTTCCCCCTGTCTTCCCTGTGCTGAAATAAAGATGCACTTCGCCTTCGCCCCCACCGGCGGGCGTAATCTTTTCAAACTGGTTCCCGTATCCCGATGAGTCAAATAATCCGTTCGACGACGATCTTATGCGTGCGGCGTAACGGCATAGTAGTTTTAGCTGGCGATGGCCAGGTCACCATGGGCAGTGAAGTCCTGAAGGGCGGCGCGAGAAAACTGCGACGTCTCTTCGGCGGCAAAATCATCTCCGGTTTCGCCGGAGCGACTGCCGATGCCTTCTCTCTTTTCGCGCGCCTCGAAGGCAAATTGGAGCAATACGGCGGAAACCTTTCCCGCAGCGTTGTCGAATTGGCCAAGGAATGGCGCACCGATCGTATGCTGCGTCACCTCGAGGCCCTCCTGCTGGTCGCCGATAATAAGGACACTTATATCGTCAGCGGCACCGGCGATGTTATTGAGCCCGACAGCCCCGTGGCTGCCATTGGTTCCGGCGGCGCCTTCGCTAAATCGGCCGCCGTCGCTCTGCTCGACAACACGAATCTCGAAGCCCGCGCCATCGCCGAAAGGGCCATGAAGATCGCCGGTGAGATCTGCATCTACACTAATTCCAACGTCACTTATGAGGAGCTGGCGTAATGGTCATTTATCTACCGCAACAATCTTCCGACGAAGCTCCTCTGCTCGATGAGCTGACACCGCGCGAAATCGTGGCCGAGCTGGACAAACACGTCGTCGGTCAGGCCGATGCCAAAAAATCCGTCGCCATCGCCTTGCGCAACCGCGTTCGCCGGCAAAAGCTCGAACCCGAAATGGCCGAGGAAGTCATGCCGAAGAACATCCTCATGATCGGCCCTACAGGCGTCGGCAAAACCGAAATTGCCCGCCGCCTCGCCAAGCTTGCCAACTCGCCCTTCCTTAAAGTGGAGGCCAGCAAATTTACCGAAGTCGGTTACGTAGGCCGCGACGTTGAATCCATGATTCGCGACCTCGTCGATATCGCCATCGACATGGTCCGCGAAGAACGACTGGAGCAAGTCGCCGACCGCGCCGAGCAGCAGGCCGAAGAGCGTTTGCTCGATCTGCTCATGCCGCCTCAGCCCGAGTCCGCCGAAAGCGTCGAACGCACCCGCGAAAAACTCCGCGAAAAACTTCGAGCCGGCAAACTGGACGACCGTATGGTCGAAGTCGATGTCAAAGAGCGCGGACCTACGTTCGAACTCTCAACCAACGGCAACGTCGAAGAGATGGACATCAATCTCAAAGATGTCATCCCCGGCTTGTTTGGTCCTCGCACCAAGAAGCGCAACATGCGCGTCTCCGAAGCGCTCGAATATCTTATTCAGGAAGAAGAACAGAAGCTCGTTGACATGGACCAGGTCACGCGCATCGCTCTGGAGCGTGTCGAGCGCAACGGCATTGTCTTCCTTGATGAAATCGACAAGATAGCCGGCCGCGAAGGTGGTCACGGTCCCGACGTCAGCCGCGAAGGCGTGCAGCGCGATATCCTGCCGATCGTCGAAGGCACCACCGTCAACACCCGCCACGGCTTCGTCCGCACCGATCACATTCTCTTCGTCGCGGCCGGCGCCTTCCACGTTTCCAAACCCTCCGATCTCATTCCGGAGCTCCAGGGCCGCTTCCCCATCCGCGTCGAGCTCAAAACTCTGACCGAAGCTGATTTCATCCGTATCCTCAAGGAACCGAAGTCCGCTTTAGTCAAGCAGTACACTGCCCTCCTTGAAACCGAAGGCATCAAGCTGAGCTTCACCGACGATGCCCTCATCGAAGTGGCCCGCATCGCCGCCCAGGTGAACGAATCCGCCGAAAACATCGGCGCCCGCCGGCTTCACACCATCATGGAAAAGCTGCTCGAAGAGATCTCTTTCGAAGGCCCCGACCTTAAAAGAAAAAACGTCAAGATCGATGCGGTTTACGTGCGCAAGCAGTTGTCCGAGATTGTAAAGGACCAGGATCTCAGCAGGTACATTCTCTAACGTGCCCGTCCGGCTGCCGCGGGCTGTAACCTTACTCGCCTTTACCCTGACCAGCTGTGGCTACGTAGGCCCCGTCCTTCCTCCGTCGCCCGAACTGCCCCAAGCCGTTACCGACCTCAGCGTCATCGAACGCGGCGATCGTCTCTTCATCGCCTTCACTACACCGGCTCGCACTACGGATTCGCTGCCGGTCGAGCATTTCTCTCAGGTCGATCTTCGCCTCGGAACTTACCAGACGCCCTTCGACTTCAACGCGTGGGCTGCTGCCGCCACCGCCTATCAGCTGCCGCCGCCTCCTGCCGCCGACCCCAGCAACCCGCTCGCCATATCAATGAACCAGCAGATTCCAGTAGCGGATTGGGTTGGCAAGCGCGTCGCCATCGCGGTTCGCACCGCCGTCAAGAAAAAGGATCATTTCTCCGCCTGGTCGAATCGTGCCGTTATCAATGTTGTGGCGCCCATTCCGCCGCCCGTTATTCATGTCACCTCCACTGCCAAAGGCGTCCTGGTCAGCTGGCAGCCTTCCCCAGGAGCCACCGACTACCGCGTTTCCCGCAAGGCTGCAGCCGACAACGCGCCTGTCCAGTTGGGCGTCTCCCAAACAAACAATTACCTCGACGAAGGCTCTCAATACGACACGCCGTACGTCTACACCGTAGTGGCCGCTCACGACTTGGCCGAGAGCCTTCCCTCGCGGCCCGAATCCATCACCGCAACCGACACCTTCGCCCCGTCCGTGCCATCCGGTATGACCGCTTTAGCTGGACCAAATTCCATTGAGGTCTCCTGGCAGCGCAGCCCCGAATCCGACCTCAAGGGTTATTTCATTTACCGCTCCGTCGATAATGGCCCGTTCGAGAAAATAGGCGATCTGCTCACCGTCCCAACTTTCAGCGACCGCAACGTCCAGCACGGCAAAACCTACCGCTACCAGGTCAGCGCCACCGACCAGAAGAACAATACCAGCGAGCGCTCCACCCCCGCCGAAGTCTCCTACTGATTCAAATCTCGAAGATCCCCGAAACGCAGCCGGACGCGTATGCGCGCTGAATCAAATAACCGCCGCCTCCGGAAAACAGCACTTTCTATAACTTAGAGCGTTAGAGAAAACGCGCTCCCGGTTCGCCATGCGCCAGCGGCAGGCAACAATCAATCGCCTTTTCCCAAACCGCTGTTAGACACAATTTACCTGCTATCCATTGCGCGTCAGGTGCGGTTCCCCGAACAATGCCAACCAGGAGATTCCGCCATGCTGGGTAAACAGTGTCTACTGTTTCTGTTCGGTGTAGCGTTTGTCACACCATTACCAGGTTCCACGGCGGCTGTCGCGCCGCCGTGGAGGAGTCTCCATCAGCAGGCCGTGGCCGCTGAAACCCAGGGTTCGTTTGACAACGCAGTAACTCTACTGCATGCTGCTCTCAAAACCGTTCCGGACGGTGAAAGCTTGCCGGCGGTGATCTTATGGAATGAATTGGGAAACGTTCACTATGGCAGCCGTCAGTTGGACGAGGCGGAGCGGGATCTGAACCAGGCCCTCTCGATAAACGCAAAGTTGGCGAAACCAGACTACGGTGAAACCGCCGCCACGCTGAACAGCCTCGCTACAATCGCCGGTGAGCGGCATGATGCCGCTCGAGCCGAGACTTTGCTGCGAGAGGCTCGCCGCATGCTCGAGAAGGCAAACCAAACCGACGGCCGCACGGCAGCTCTCGTCACAAGCAACCTCGCTTTGACACTTAGTCAGCAAGACCGCTATCCGGAAGCTGGGCCGCTCTTTCATCAGGCCTTGGCCAGCGTCGCATCGCGGTTCGGCGAACGCAGTCGCGAGTACGCGCGCACTCTCTCCAACCGAGCCCTGTTCGAATTCCAAGTTGGTGCGTATCGTGAAGCAATCGAAGACGGGAGACGAGCGGCTTCGATCGAACGCAGCTTGCCTTACGTCAGCAATTTGGATAGCGCAATAAACCTGAATAACCTGGGGTTGGCGCTTATCGAATCCGGTCTGCTCGCCGAGGCCAGATCGTCGCTGACCGAGGCCGCGAAACTCGAGAGGCTCATCCCCAACGGCAATGAACAACTTGTCCGTTCCCTCAATAACCTGGCGACTATCGAACAGAAGGAAGGTCACTTGGAACGAGCCAGGGCCGACGAGGTTCAGGCATTGCAACTGAAGGCAGCGGGAGTACCCGTCGACGATGTTACGTTTGCAGCGGTGCTCAACACCCTCGGCCGGATTTCCACGAGCGAGCACAACTTTAAGGAAGCGCGTATCCGTTACGCTCGAGCCTGCGAACTGCTTGAGAAGACTACCGGCTCGCGCAGAGCTCAATATGCGGCAACCCTGTCCAACATGGCCGCCCTTGAATCGGCGCAAAGGCACTTCAAGAAAGGGGAGGCACTCTATCGAAAGGCTCTGGAGATCGATCAATCGCAGTTGGGACCGGATCACCCGGAGCTCGCCTCTGACGAGGCAAATATTGCCGCCCAGCTCTTTTATCAGAAACGCAGGAAAGCGGCACTGGAGTTTTATGGTCAGGCGAAAATCATCGTAGAACGTTGCTTCGGGTCCTCGAGTATCGAGCTAGCGCGCCTCTGGCGTAACATCGCCGTAACTTATTACGCCGATAAACAGTTCGGGCAGGCCGTTGACGCATATGAAAAAGCGCTCCAACCGCTGGACAGTACGGATTCAAATCTTGCGCCCTGGCTTCGCGAGTATGCCAGCGCGTTGCGAATGAAGCAGCGTTGGGCGGATGCGGAGGCCGCCGAGACACGTGCCCTCGGAATTGAGGTACGGAACACGCTTGCTACTCAGAGGAGAGAGCGGCCGGTTCCCTCCCAACAAAACGATGGTAAGAGTTGAACTCACTGCCAGCTCCGCTGATAAACTGTCGCGTTTTCGCGACAGAATTGTGCAAAGTCAGTACACAACAAAATTCACAAAGCCAGATTTGTCTAAGAAGGAGTAGTCTCTTCTGAAACTTAGAAGCCGATAGAGATTGGCCCTTTTAATGCTGGCTCACCGTCTGGGACGGAGCACAGAATGGAAGTCGTTGGACCCGGGAATCTGTCCGCCGGCGGCGGAGATGTGAAGCACGGCGGTCTCCCAAAGCATGCGCCCCGGGTATTCCGCTTCGCTGCCTTCGAGCTTCGGACCGGGACCCGCGAGCTCTTGAGGAACGGCATCCATATCAAGCTGCAAATCAAGCCGTTCCAAGTTCTCGAAGCGCTGCTTGAAAACCCGGGAGAACTGGTTACCCGCGACGAACTCCGTCATAAGCTATGGCCCTCAGGCACCTTCGTCGACTTTGAGAGCGGACTCAATACCGCGATCAACCGTTTGCGGGTGGCGCTCGGTGACTCTGCGGAAGCGCCGCGCTACATCGAAACTCTCCCGCGTCTGGGGTATCGCTTCATCTCCCGGGTTCAGACGTTAGGAAACGAAATTGCCATTTCAGATGCTACACCTGAAAGCCCGTCGTTACCCGCTGTGGTCGCTCCCTTAGCGGTCGATGCTCCTCTATCGGAGCGGATTCCCGCGTCCGCGGCAGTGTTTGCAATAGCCATCACATTGCTCGTCTTCGGCCTGCTGCTTGCCGGTTTCGTGTACCAGTTCCCTGCGCGGCACTCCGCCCCGGAGTTTTCACCCGTCAGCTTCCGCGGTGGAGCGCTCATTTCGGCGCGTTTCCTTTCCGGCTCGAGAATCATCTACTCCGCGCGGTTAAATGGCGTCAGGCAGAGCTTCGTCTCGGATATCGACGGATCAAACGACTACGCACTTCCGATACGGGGCATCATCACCTCCGTCTCTCAACAAGGTGATCTGGCGATTCTTTCTGAGGACTCCTCCAAAGCGGGATGTCCCATCCGGCTGTTAATTCGCTCGTCTCTCAACGGGCGCCGGGCCGAAACGCTGACTCAAAACGCCTCGCTTGCCGATTGGGGCCCTGACGGAAAACAGCTCGCCGTGGTGCGTGAGGTTGGAACAAACTATCTGCTTGAATTTCCGGTCGGCGCCGTGATCTACCGCTCGCAGGGCTGGATCGACAGTGTACGCGTTTCACGGAATGGGCGTGAGGTGGCCTTTCTCGAACATCCCGTGCGTGACGATGATGCCGGCCACCTCAGAATCGTGGATGCCGCCGGGCACACCGTCCTTGTTACTAAGGATTGGGGTAGCGCCGCCGGCCTGGCCTGGAGCGCGTCCGGCACAGAAGTTTGGGTCACCGCCAGCAATGAGGCTGGCCGCCGAACCCTGTATGCGGTGCCGCGCTCGGGCAGGATCCGGGCATTGTCAACCCAGCCTCAATCTTTAAGGTTGCTCGATGTCTCAAGCAGCGGTCACGCATTACTGGCCATCGATGATACCCGGCTGACCATGCGAGCGGCCGTTTCGGAAAACGAGCCCGAGAGAGATATCTCGCAATTCGATTTTTCTCATATCGATGACATCTCGCAGAACGGCAGCGTGCTCCTCTTCACCGAGGCTGGTGATGCCGGCGGCCAGCACTACACAGCGTTTGTTTACGATCAATCGACGCACAAAGTAAAGCGCCTCGGGTCGGGACGTGGTCTTTCGCTCTCGCCCGATGGAACCCAGGCGTTGACCATTGATCCGCAGCATCGGACCGCGTTGAACCTCATCGACCTGCCCGGTGGCCGATCAGCAACGTTACCCGCATCCGGTTTCCAATATCAGTGGGCCCGTTTCTTCAAGCCCGGTCAATTGCTGGTGGGAGGGGCGTATCCAGGCCGACCCCTCACGATCTGTTCTATGAACCAATCGAACGGTGCGCTCGTCCCAATACCCGCCGCTCCCTATCTCGACTATGTTGCCGTCTCACCCGATGGAACAAAAATCGCCGGGCGTCTAACCGGCCATACCGAGATATTCGATCTCGCCACGAAAACGACTCACCGCCTTTTACCCGAAGCGTCCAGCCTGCCAATCGGGTGGAGTGCCGACGGCAAAAATCTGTTCCTGGTATCGATGGACCAGCCTGCTTATTCCATTCTGAAATTGAACGTAGCAACCGGGCAATCGAGACCCTGGAAAACCATCGTTCCCCAGAACAAAGAGACCTTCATCGGACTGGCCGCGATCGTGGCAGCTCCCGCTTCCGGCGCGTATGCCTATTCCGCCAGCCAGCAGTTATCGCGGTTGTATCTGGTGGACGGAATCAGCTAGAAGGGAGTTATTCGTGATCCACTTCGACCTGCGCCGCAGCCCTTCAAAACACCACGCGCACACAGTTCAATGGACAGGTTTGAAAGGCATTCCTTCATTAACTTCCTTTCCGTATCCAGGGAGTTAGCACGGTGTAAACCGGAACCGCCGTTGGCCGCGCTTTCCGTTGCCGGATGAGCCGCCGTTCTGCCAAATGTGCCACCGCCGTTTGCACGGAGCGCTTCGAAATTCCTGTCAAGTCAGCCAGCGCGGCGTGACTCATCGCTATCGACCCCATGCCCTCCCCGTGCGTATGTCGATAAAGCTGCAAATACACAAGAAATGCCGCCGTTGATCGGCTGTGAGCCGCCAAGTCACGCATCAGGACGTCAATCACGTAAGGATCGATTCGCACATGCTATAGAAGCAAAAGCTATAGCAATGACTTCTAAGTTTCTGCCATTCCCTCATTGCTTTTCCACGCGGCCCGCTGGCATGCTTGATTGCATGATCAAGCGCATCAAATTTCTCGGCATCCCCGTCCGCGATCAGGACCGGGCGCTCCGTTTCTACACCGAAAAACTAGGCTTCCGCGTGTTCACCGATCAGCAGTTTTCCGACAAACAGCGCTGGATCGAATTGTCAATTCCTGGAGCCGAAACCGGAATCGTCCTCTTTACTCCCGACGGCCACGAGGACCGCATCGGCACCTTCGTCAATACCTCCTGGGAGGTCGATAACGTGGAAAAAACCTACACCGAGTTGCAGGGCAAGGGCGTCCAATTTGCTGGTCCTCCCGAGAAGCAGCCTTGGGGAACGTTTGTTAAAATGCAGGACTCCGAAGGCAACCAGATCCTTCTCTCGTCCCGTTAATCGCCAAAGCAGCATGGCTCGCCGAACGGGCGCATTCCTCATCACAACAGCGACCGTTAGGAAGCGGACTCCCCCGAGCCAGGTTAATAAATAGTTACTAATTTTTTTCCTTTACACCAGCCTCAATTCTTGATTTAATCGCCTAAGATCAGCAAATCACGTTTGCATACAGGGTGTCTGGCTTTACCCGGCTTCACTACACGAAGTCGTTGGAAGGGAAATCTATGAGACTGCGTTTGTCTTTGAGGTCGGCCTATCTCCGCGCCGCCTTAACTTGTTTTTTCATGTTTAGTGGCAGCATCTTTGCCCAGTCCGATGTCGGCACAATCACCGGCTTCGTGAAAGATCAGTCGGGCGCCGTAGTACCGAATGCGCAAGTGACTATCAAGAGCGAAGCCACCAATGAAGCCCACACCGTAACGACCGATGCCGGCGGACACTACACCGTTCCGAACTTAATCCCCGGCAGCTACACAATGCTCGCGGAAAGCAAGGGCTTCAAACAATTCATCAGCACGAATAACAAACTGCAGGCGAACTCGACCATCGACATCGACGCTAGTCTCGCCCTTGGCCAAGCCACCGAAACTGTGCAGGTAAGCGCCAGCGCCGAAGTGCTGCAAACTGAGTCGGGCGCCGTACAGGCAGAAGTCACCGGTCAGCAAATCCAAGACCAGGAGTTGAACGGCCGCAGCCCCATCTATGCGGCGCAATTCCTCCCCGGCGTCACCGGCACCGGAACGCTCGGCGATTTCAACGGCGTCGGTCTCAACGGCCAGCCATTTAATGTCAACGGCGCAAGAACCGGCGATACTCTCGTCACCGTCGACGGCGCCCCGGCCATGCGTTCGCGCGCCAACGGAGCCGTTATCGGCGTCGCTGACGTAGACGCCACCCAGGAGATCCAGGTGCTCACCGCAGACTATGCCGCCGAATACGGTCGCGCTTCCGGCGGCCAGATCCGCATGGTCACCAAAAGCGGCACCACTGATTTTCACGGCAGCGCCTATGAGTACTTCCGCAACTCCGATCTGAATGCCAATACCTGGACGCGCAACCTCGCTAAGTCTACCGATTTCGCTTCTCCGTTCCGCTACAACAATTTCGGCTATGCCTTCGGCGGCCCCGTTGCCATCCCGGGACATTTGGAAAAATTTCGCCAGAAGCTCTTCTTTTTCATCGCCCAGGATTGGATCCGCGAACGGAATACCCAAACCCAGACCCAGGCCGTGCCCACCAACCTCATGCGCCAGGGTAACTTCAGCGAATTGCTTTCCGCCAATCCCTGGTACACCGGAACCCATCAGATCTATTACCCGGGCACCTGTCCCAAAGCGGGCAGCGCCGGCTGCGTTGCAATTCCCGGCAACATCATTCCAACCAGCCAGCTTAGCCCCAACGGCCTTGCCATCTTGAACGCTTACCCGGCGCCCACGCCCGGCTTCCTGCAAGGCACCCAGAACTGGGTCGCCCAGGCAGCCCAGCCGATCAATCAGCGCAAAGACATTTGGAACGTGGATATCGTGCCCGATAACAATAACCACATCGAATTGCGTCGCTCCGGTCTTGACTACAACGAATACGATCCGTTTGATCAAGGATCGGGAACAACCGCCAAGTTCTTCAATCGCCCGAATCAAACCAATACCGTTGCCTGGACTTGGACCGCCAGCCCAACCTTAGTCAACGAAGCCCGCGCCACTTACAGCCTCGACCAGGTTTTTATCCCGGTCAATACCTCGGAAATCGGTTTCAATCGGCAGGACTTGACCATGCCGATCACCTATCCCTACATCTTCGGCGGCAAAGACGTCGCCGGGAAAATCCCCACAGTCAGCTTGAACGATAGCTTCTACAGCTTGGCCGGCGGTCCTTACCCATCGCACTCTACCGGCCCCATTTTCACGGCTTCCGATAGCGTCACCAAGGTCATAAGCAATCACACGCTCAAATTCGGCGCTTACTTCGAATACATAGGTGAGAACGACGAAGATCAGATCAACGTCGCCACTGTGCCCGGCGGCAGCAACAATCAAAACGGTAACTTCGTCTTTACCGACAGCGGCACCGGCGCTACTTCCGGAGTAAGTATCGCGAACCTGGCGCTCGGTTATGCCGACAGTTATACCGAGATCGGACCTCGCGCCTACACCATCTGGCGCCGCCCGATGTTTGAAGAATTTGCACAGGACTCCTGGAAGATTACTGACAAGCTGCACATCGATTACGGCGTTCGCATGAGCACCATCTTGGGCTTTCACCCGCAGTGGGCTAATGCCGACTACTTTGACGGCGCTCTGTACAATCCGGCGCAGGCTGTGCAGATCAATTCCGCCGGCAACGTAATCCT
Organism: Bryobacteraceae bacterium; assembly: GCA_036272575.1. Classification (GTDB taxonomy): domain Bacteria; phylum Acidobacteriota; class Terriglobia; order Bryobacterales; family Bryobacteraceae; genus Bog-105. Next base: position 43,699 of record DATAYL010000076.1, read on the forward strand.
CGGAACCGGTAATGCCTATAACGGAGTCGTCATTCCCGGGTTCAGCAAGTTTCCGAGTTCGGCCATAGGCCGTGTGCCCGCGGCCACTCAGAATCTTTGCGCGCAAGCCTCCTGCAACAGCTTGTTCGACCCCAGTCTGTCGAAGTCCTACATCAGCGCCACCAACCTTTTTCAACCGCGTCTCGGCATTGCCTACCAGATCGACGCGAAGACGGTAATCCGCGGCGGCGCCGGCGAGTTCACCACCGCGATGCCCCTGCTCGATAACATCTTCCCCGGTGGCAACTCTCCCTTCCAGCCGTTCGTAACAGTAAACAACGTACGAGTAGATAATCCGGGAGCGTCCTTAGTCAGCGGTACCGCCGCTGCCATCACCGCCACATCTTTGAACCCAAATCTTCATCAGCCCGTGGCCTGGAACTGGAACATCACTATTCAGCGAGAGCTGCCTTTGAACTCCGTTCTTTCCGTCGCCTATGTCGGCCACCGCAGCTATGACGGTTGGCAGGTATACGATATCAACCAACCCGCCGCCGGCACTCTGCAGGCTAACCCCGGAGTGAATGTAAACGTGTTGCGTCCGTTTAAGGGTTTTGGCCCCATTCAGGAAGAAGAGGCCGTCGTCAATTCTTTGTACAACGGACTGCAGGTCAACTGGAATCGGCGCTTTACTGCCGGATCCATGTTCGGTGTGGCCTACACTTTCGCCAAGAGCCTCGATAACGGCTCGAATTACCGCGACATCGCTCCGGATACTTACAATACAAGTAATCTCTGGGGACCCTCGGAGTACGACATCCGTCACGTCGTAATCATCAACTATTCGTACGACCTGCCGTTCTTTAGAAATCACCGCAGCTTACTCGGCAAAACGCTAGGTGGCTGGACCATCAGCGGCGCCGTTCAGGCTCAGACCGGCACGCCTTGTGGCATCGGTTCCAACAACGATTACGCCGGAGTCAGCTCCACCGATCTGGGCAGCTTTGGATGCGGCGCCGAAGGCCAATTCTGGGTCTTAAACGGGTCACCCTCCGTCACCGGAGGCTTCGCCGGATCTTCCGGTAATGCGAATTCGGTCAAATACTTCACCGCCAACGTCACGCAACCGGCTGCCGGGACGTTCAACACCCAACGAGGCGTGCGCGACTCGGTCTACGGCCCCGGCCAACAGGATTGGAACTTGATGCTCTTCAAGAAATTCCTCATCAACGAACGCAACGCCATCGAGTTCCGCTGTGAAGCCTACGACTTCATCAACCATCCCAACTGGACTATGGTCGCCAACAATTTCAATCCGACTTCCTCGGTATTTGGCGAAGTAAACGGCAAGACCAATCTTGCGCGAAACCTGCAACTCTCTTTGCGCTATTCGTTCTAAGAACCCCGCACACTCTCGACCGGAGGCGGCCTTCCAGGCCGCCCTCTATGGTTCGGAATCAACTGCGGCTCAACAGTCCCGATCTGCCGCTTAATCGTGATATTGTCTGTTTTGGCAGGAGATATCTAAATGTCCAAAGTGATGAAATGCGGAGATGTTGTGCCTGGATGCGACTATGTCGCGCGAGGCAAAAATGAAGAAGAGGTGCTGGCTAAAGCGGCTGAGCACGCCAAGAAAGATCACGGTATGGACTCCATCCCGGCCGATGTTGTAGCCAAAGTGAAATCGGCCGTCCACGACGAATAGGGTTCCGGCTCCGTCCCGGTGATGTGGTCTGGTTCTCGCCCGGCGAGAAGCAAAGGTCGTGGACTGGATGGACCAGGTCAGCGACGAGCAATACCGCAAGTAATCGTCAAGCGGGGCTGGCGACCTCGCTCGTGTGGATTTGTTTCCGGCTTACCATCGCGTCAAACTGGATCGTGAACGCCATGATGAATGGGAACAGAATGACCGCTGCCCGCATTGCACTTGCGAACACTCGCATTCCGTCAACACCGGAAGAATCCGTCGATCTCGCCCAGTCGGCGATTGCAGAAGCCGGCCGCCGCGGAGCCCAAGTTATCTGCTTCGGCGAGTGCTACGTGCCCGGTTATCGGTGGCCAGGAGCAGCCCGGCCGGCGCCGAATCAGGCGTTTCTCGATAATGCGTGGGCGACGCTGGCCTCTTCGGCTCGTCGCGCCCGTGTAGCAGTCGTCCTCGGGACGGAACGGGTTACCACGCGGGGTCTGCTCATCAGTGCACTCGTGATCAACTCGGATGGTTCGGTGGCGGGTTGGCAGGACAAGGAGCAAATTGATCCGTCTGAGGAACTGACCTACGTGGCGGGTGAGGGGCGGCGAATGTTCCGGGCTGGTGCGCTGACTTTCGGTATCGTGATTTGCCACGAGGGCTGGCGCTATCCGGAAACGGTCCGCTGGGCGGCCAGACGGGGCGCGCATATGGTGTTTCATCCGCACGCACACATTGCCGAGCCGGGGAGTTATCGGCCGGCCAGCTTCCTGGAACCAGCGAACACGTTTCACGAAAAGGCTATGCTGTGCCGCGCCGCTGAGAACACGTGCTATTTCGCGTCAGTCAACTCCGCGAGCGAAGGCTCCGGCACCACTTCGGCGGTCATTCGGCCAGATGGAACGGTGCTGTGCTATCAACCTTATGGCGTCGAAGGTCTTCTGATTGCAGATTTAGATCTGAGCCTCGCGACAGGTCTCCTTGCCTCGCGATGCCGGGAGCCTGGAGCTTAAACGGATTCGCAGAACCGCTCGCGGTCTACTCGGTGCGAGAGTTACGCCTGCGTGCCTGTTCGGGACCACGCTCTTGTGGCACCGACGCCGCCGATACAAACGCAAAACTTGTTTGGGGTCCGCATAAGCTACAGCGCTCGAAGGACATCGCCTTCAATTTCGAACGCGGCACTTGTCGATGTCTACTGCGATCTTACAGTTCCGTTGCGTCCTTCGTCTTCTGTTGAAGAGAAATAACCCGAAATAAGGCCGAGTCTCGAAATTTTGCAGGAGCCCTGAGGCAGCGCGAGTCATCAAAATTCCATTGGGACGTTGAACCCCGTGATAAAAGGCTGCGTGGCAATCCTTCTGACGCTACTGGCGATTGCGTCAGCAACAGCACAGAGATTGGGAGTTATTCAGGGCACGGTCAGCGATACGAGTGGCGCTTCGATATTTGGTGCTGTCGTCAGCGTCCAGTCACCGGACGGAAACCGGCATACTACTGCCACTGCTCAAGATGGCTCCTTTGTTATCTCATCTCTTCCTCCCGGGAATTACAGCGTCACGATTTCGGCTGATGGTCTTTCTGACTGGGCGGCGAACGATGTTCCTTCCACAGGCTCGTCTTTTTTGGTCGCTGTTTTAAACGTGGCGCCCTCGGTCACATCTGTCACAGTTGGCTTATCGCCCCAAGAGGTCGCCACAGAGCAACTGAAGCGCGCAGAAACGCAGCGCACGTTCGCAGTAATTCCGAATTTCTTCGTTACCTACGACAGGCATCCTGCTCCTCTCTCAGCGAAGCAAAAGCTGCAATTGGGTTTTAGAACTGTCACTGATCCTGCTATCTTCGGTGCGGCGTTGGTCACTGCAGGCATTGAACAAGGACAGAACAGCTATCGCCAATTCGGACAGGGTGCGGAAGGGTATGCCAAGAGGTTCGGAGCGCAGTACGGTACCGCTGTGGACGGCATTTTCCTCGGCGGTGTCGTAATGGATTCGATTTTTCATCAGGACCCTCGATACTTCTATAGCGGGCGCGGGACGAGGCTGGATCGACTGCGATATGCACTCAAGGCATCGTTTCTTGTCAAGGGAGATAACGGTCGTTGGCAGTTCCCGTACGGTGATTTGACCGGGACCTTCGCGGCAGCCGAAGTGACTCAGGCCTATTTGCCAGATCCTAGGTCGCAGGAATCCTTGTTACTCAGAAGTCTGGCGTTCCATTATGCGGGCCGGTTAGCCTTAAGTCTCGGTGAGGAATTCTTATTGAAGAAGTTCACATCACACGCGCCTGCTGATAAGTTAGCGAAAAACGTCCCGACGCTAACGGAGGGAACTCCCGTGTCCCTGATCGCCGTCGACGGCCTGACGACCGAGGGAGCCATTCCGGGCCAGCGGGTCAGTTTTGTGCTCGCGCAGGACTTAACCGCTGAGGGAAAAGTGTTCGCTAGCACCGGAACCGTGGCTTCTGGCCAAGTGGGCAGAGTAGGCACGGCGAAGTTGGGAGGCACATCGAGCAGCATTGAGCTGGTCAACATTAGCTTGCGAGCCGGAGCTAGCGACATTCCGCTGCGCAGCAACCAGGCTCGCGGAATCACCGGTCCGATGCAATGCAAGGAGCTGGCAGACTCCCATAAAATCGTGGTTACTTTGTACGTGGCCGCGAACGTGCGAGTGCCGGAGTCCGAGTAAGGCTTTTCGACGGCACCTTGCCGTATAACACGCATCCCGTACTTTGACGTTCAAAGTCGCGTTAAACGCCCATCCAAGGATCGTTTGAGGTCTGCTATTGGGGCTCGTCCGCTACGCTGACTTGGCGCCCGGTCTTGATGCTTTCCTTGGCTAGATCAATAATTCGGATCACTTTGACGTTGATATCCATTCCGGTCAACCCTTGAATAGGCTTCCCTGCTTGGATGCGCGACACCATGTAGGCTACCGGCTCGCTCTCGTCGGGCGGCAAAGGAGCTATCGTCAGGTCTTTTTTCTCATGCCCGATCTGCAGTTGTACGCCGGAGTGCGTCATGTATACAATGCCCGGAAGGCCGCTGCCGTCGGGCCGACCGAAGACCTCCAGATCCTGAAAGCTGCGCGGCAAATCCCAACTGCCTTCGAAGATCCCGACCGCATGGGGATAGGTCAAAACCAGAGTTGCCTCGTCTTCCACTTTCGGAAAGCGCTGGGGCCGCAGATGCAGGGCCGTCGCGTATACCGTCTGGGGCATGCCCAGGTACCAGATACTCCAGAGCGCGTTGTAACAGCCGAAATCCATCAAAGCGCCGGCGCCGTTCTTCACTGGATCAGTGAGCCAATCAAAAAAGAATTTGTTCCGCGCTCCCTCTGATCCTGGTCCGCCATGTCCCACTACGCCGTGCAACCGGTACACAGTACCGATGTCGCCGTGTTCCACCGCCGCGCGAGCCGCATAGTTTGAGGGCCACCAAGCCATCTGGTAATTCGTCATGACCCGCACGTCGTATTTCTGCGCCAACGCCTCAATCTGCTTCGCCTCACCGTAAGTGCTGGCGGTAGGTTTCTCAAAGATGAGATTGATATGGCGCGGCGCGCACTCTTTAGCAATCTCTAGATGCCGATTGTTCTCGACAAAAGCCCAAACGATATCCGGCTTCACCTTGTCGAGCATTTCCTTGTAATCACCAAAGAATAAGTTGGCCGGTACACCGGCCTTCTTCGCCTCGGCTACCAGTTCCGGGTTTGGCTCGGAGACACCGACCAGCGTTGCGGCTTTGCCGTCCACCATGGTTTTCAGATGACCCCAGACATGCGAGTGCACGAGGCCTACTACTGCAATAGTGTATTTGCCCGGTTGGCCAGCGGCCAGCGGGAACCAAAAGGAGCTTAGGATTACGAATTGAAGGAATTTTGTTCGGAACATCCGCTACGAATCATAGAGAAGTGTAATGCATTCGCCGCCGCCACGACGCTCGTTCAAAGCCTTAGGTGAACCCTGAGCTCATACTGCTCCCGCAATGGAACAATGATCCTGCCTGGGCGATTTAGCGCGACCTTGCGCCTTCCGATCGCCAATCCACGTCTAGGCGACTCTACGTCCAGGTGTTGTCGAAGCATTCCGTTCGCCTGGACTCCGGTCATTTTCCGGTGCCCCCACTTTGAACCAGCGTCCGGTTCGATCGTAAACCTGGCGCTCTCCGGAAATTACGCGCAGGCTCGTAAGCCCTTGCCCACTACACAGAATCTATAGCTGAATGTTGTGGACCTACTTTCGGGATCTACTATGGTTTGGCAGTCTTTGCTTCTTGGTGCAAGCCCAACAAAATTGGTTGTCCCTCACTGCGGGACGGAGGGGAGAGCCGTAGTCGAAATACGATGCGTCCACCCACAGCGAAGACTGCCACAATCATACCTTCGCCAACCAATTCTGGGAACAGACGGACTTCTGGTGCGGACGGACGATGGTCTCGCCCGGCCCGCCATTGCGGATCTGGCAAAGGAGACCGCACTGAACCGCCATAAATTCCCGTCAAGCCAGCAAAGGCAGCGGCAACGAGCGAGAGAAGGGCAAGCCTTGATAGAACCCGGATAAATCTCATCGTGCCCCTTCCAGAAAGCGTCGGAAGATCTTCTGTCCTGCCGCGAGCACCCATTCCCAATTGACTGCCAGATGAAACCCCACCAGCATGAGTACGGCCGCCGAGAACTGGTTGTGAAGATTATCCCATCGCCAGTCCATGGCCTTCGCGGCTTTGGTGTCGGTCAACGCGGGAATCGCCTTCTGTGATATTAGTACGCCGGAGAAGATCACCGCGGTTACAGCTGCGAAAAGACTGAGGTTGAGAAGGTAGTTGATGCGCGCACGGATGGATCGCAAGCTGAAGAAGCGGCGACTCTGCGAGGCAATCCAACTCCAGGCAAGCAACAGGTGAGCGAGAACCATACCCACCATCGCGAGTCCAAGCCACTCATGGAGAACTAGTCCGGTAAAGCGAACCGTCTGCAACGCGCAGATCGAGACCAGTAGTGTCACGTCCAGCCAAAACGTGAGCTTCAAACGCCATTGTGCTGACTTCGCCGACTCGCGCGTTGTTGCTACGATTCGAGTGCCCATCTTATTGCTACACGGATATGTAGTATTCTATCCTACTGCACGGATTGCAGATAAACGCGCTTCGCTCCGAAGTGCTCTGCGAGGAAACAGGAATGCCTCAAACGCATTTCTCAGGACAACTATCCGCTCCTTTGCGGACCCCGACAACAGACCTGCTCCAGCGCTGCGGCGCGCTTTCCAACTTTCTTCAGAGCTGCTTCAAGTTCCCACAGTTCGTTGGCCGTCAATTCCGAGAAAACATCTTTCATGGCGGCCGCATGCCCCTGAAAGACAGCAACGATCAGTTCCTTTCCGCTCGGCGTCAGCGCAACAATTCGAATGCGCCGATCCGCCGCGCTCTCCCGGCGGCTCACGAGTCCTTTAGCATGCAGACGCTCTACCGCCACGCTGATCGACCCCGGATTCAAGTTGACCTTCGGTCCAATCACATTCACAGGCAGCGGACCTTTGTGCAACAGCACTTCCAGAACCCGAAAGTCGGAATCACCGAGTCCGCTCTCCTGAATGCCCGCAGCCGCGTACTTGCCGATCGCCTGCATTGCCTTCATCATTACTAGCCAGACGTGCACGGGCTCGGGAGAGCTTTTTTTCATAGAGCCTGAATCCATTTTTAATTATAAATCATCGATACTATCGACATCGATAAAATCGATATTAAGGAGAACGCTTTATGAGAACCGCATCGGTCATAGCCCGGCTGCTGCTCGGGATCATTTTTCTGACTTTCGGCCTGAACGGCTTCTTGCACTTCCTTCCCGCCCCCCCGCCGACCGGGGTCACCGCTCAGTTCTTCGGAGCGATCTTCGCGTCGGGTTTTTGGGTCGTTATTTTTTTGCTTCAGATCATCCCCGCAGTTCTGCTCTTGATGAACCGCTACGTTCCACTGGCCCTGACTCTGCTTGGCCCGATGATCGTAAACATCTTTTTTGTTCACCTACTCATGGCGCCCAGCGGCATGCCCCTCGCGCTCCTCGTCACTATTCTCTGGATCATCGTCTACGTGGGTGTCCGCTCCGCCTTCGCTGGTTTGTTTCAGCAGCGCGTGCAGAATAGGGAGCAAGTTTTATGAGCGTAATTTCCGTGATCATCGGGAGTACTCGCCAAGGTCGCTTTTCGGAAAAGCCCGCGCAGTGGATTCTTCAGCACCTCCAGAGGCGCGAAGGAATCGACGTGCGGCTACTCGACCTTCGCGATTTTCCAATGCCCTTCTTTGACCAACCCGTGCCGCCCGCCATGCCCGGCCGCGCTCCTTACGAGCATGAAGTCGTGAAGCGCTGGACAGCTGAAATCGCCGCATCGGACGGGTTTGTTTTCGTAACTCCTGAATACAATTACGGTGCCGCGGCAGTGCTCAAAAATGCCATCGATTGGGTTTATCCGGAGTGGAACCGCAAGGCGGCTGCGTTCGTAAGCTACGGCAGCGCGATGGGCGCGCGTGGCGTCCAGCAGCTCCGGGAAACCGCAATCGAGATTCAAATGGCCCCGATTCGCTCGTCCGTCCACATTCCTGTAGCGACCCTTTGGGCACATTTTCAGGGCGGTGACGTGGACAAGGGGCTTGCAGAGCTTGAGACGGCCGCCAACACGATGATCGATGATTTGTTATGGTGGACGGCGGCACTGAAGACAGCGCGCGCAATCGCATCCTGAAACGATCAGGTCGCCGCTATCGCGTTCACTCTAATTTCCCGCTGATGCCGGCGATATAGTCGCCGATTCTCTCAATCAGCAACGGCGTCTATACGTTAAAGTGAATTCCTCTACGCTTATGCCGATCGCGCCGGATAAGTGCTGCTCTCCGATGGATCGGGATTCCGCTGCTTCTCCTCGCGCCCTGCCCGGGT
>DATAYL010000077.1:0-6396 GCA_036272575.1 Bryobacteraceae bacterium
GCGCTGCCTGGCCCCGTCACTTTACCCGGCGACGAGACCTTCTTTCTGCGCCGCGTCCTTGACTGTTTCTCCCGCTTGTTCGGTCACGCGTTGCACCTTGCCGACAACATCTTGCGCCACCGACTTCGCTTGATCGACAAACGTCTCTCGCGCCTCGCCCAGATATTTGCTTTCGACGCGAGTACTGGGCACGCTCATGCCCACTAGTGCTCCGGCCGCGAGCGCCGCGATGCCGAGGGCCATGGGGTTGTCCTGGTACGTTCCCCTCACTCGCTCGCTGGCAACGCGCGTAGTCTCTCGTGCCCGATCGTTTACTTCGCTCACCTGTTGCCGGGCGGCATCGGCAGCGTTGCTGGCCGCATCTCGAATCGTCCCCGCTGCCGACGTCACGACATTGCCTGTTCGTCCCGCCGCCGCGCGTGCTTTATCGGTCACGCCCGTGGCCGCTCCGCGAGCCGGTTCCGCAACCCCGCTGAACATATCGGAGGCGCGATCGGAAAGCGAGGAGTTCGACTCACCATTCGACCCGTGTGGCCGGTACGACCCGTACGAGGAACGCCGCTTGTTCATGGCTAACATTCCCAACCCGATACCAACGAGCGCGAGAGGGACGGGGTTCTTGCGAATATATTGCACCACCGAAGAACCGGTATCGCTGACGGCTGTGCCGGCTCGTCCGCCGATGTTAGTCACTGCTTCACTCATATTGGACATGATCTTTTCTGCCTTTCCTATGGTCGCTTCCTTTGCCGCGCTCTTGGCGTGATCGTAAGCTTCCGTCGCCTTCTCCCGGATTTGCTCTTTCACCTGGTCGGCAATCCGCCCGGGATTTAGTTTTTCTTGAAGCGCTTCGATCGTCGAACTCAGATGGGAGCGCGTCTCCTCGATGCCGGAACGAATTTCGCTCGCCGATGGAGTACCTTCACCGGTGGTGCTTGCCTGAGCCTGCTCAGCGCCCTCCGCCGGTGCCGCTTGCACGCCGGAACAGTTAAAACCATTCGCCGGCGTCACTTCACTTGTTGTTTCGCCCATTGTGCATCCTCCTTCAATGTCTGTACTGTCTGCGTTGGCGCCAGGTCAGTTTTCTTCAGCTCTGAAAGCGCCTTGGACACCAGAACCGCGGCTACAATACCGACCGCCACGGCAACTACGACCGCTGCCGCCCAGGCGGGGACCACATTTGCAAGCACAAGCACCAGAGCCGCAAGTAGAGTTAGCACCGCCGCGTATGCAACAGCTCCCCCCAGCACAAGAAATGCGATATTGCGGCCGACCCGCGTCGCTTTATCTGAAAGCTCTACCTTGGCAAGCGCGACCTCCTGCCGGATTAAAAGACTGGTTTCGTTGGCGAGTTCCGAAAAGAGCTCGCCGATTGAGCGGTCTTGCTTCTCAGGCATTCATCTTTTCCCGTTGGCCCTTACAGGCCGGCGGCGTTGCCCGTTCCAGGCGTGTTGGTCTGTGCATTGGCATTGCCTACCGGTTGCGCTCCGGACGATTCTGCGGAGGTGAACGGGTATCCGGCGGGTACGCTAGCACCGGTGCTGCTGCTTGAAGTCGTAGGCGCCGGCAGAGCCAATTGCGGACTTTGCATGTTTGGTTCCGCGCTCTGTGACCCTTGACTCGTTCCGCCCGTCGATGGACGCGAACTCTTCAGGAACCGGCTGGTCGCCAGCCCCAGAACAAAAGCCCCGCCCAGGAACACCGCTGGCGAGCGCCGGGCGAAGTCCTCCGTCTCGCTAATCAACTGATGGATGTCACGGTCGCGCAGGTAATTCGCCACCTGCTCCACCTGTCCCCCAATCGCCTTACCCATCTCAGCCGCATATCGCGCAACAGGCCCTTCGCCCTTGTTGCCCAGCTCATTGCCCACGCTGTGGAAAGCTTGCGCCACCGTTTGTATGCCTGAGACCAGAGTCTGCCGGTGCTGGTCGGCATGCGTTGTCGCCTGACTCTTGGCCTGCTCCAAGGCATCGCCGGCAACCTGCTTGGCTGAGTCGACCATCCCGGCAATGGTAGACCCGGAACTCGACTGCGTATCATCCATGCTATTGTTCACCGAGTCTCCGTCCGAGACTTGCGACCCCACGTTTTCTGTTTTCATCCTTCTCGCCATTTCCTTACTCTTTCTGAGTGTTTACGTTTCCATCCGTGTGCGCGCGCTCAGTAGCGAGCGTCAACACGATGAAATCGGCTGCCCTCACTCGCCATATCATTTGGCCCTTAGTTCTCGATTGTTGGGCGGCTTTGTTGCCGGCCGATGTACTTGTTCCGACGCCTCGGTGCATACCCCAGTTACCTAATTTCTTCTCTGCTCGTAGTTGTCTGAGTTACTAGTGAGCTCGTTCCTTGAACTAACAGTAAGTCCGCCATTCACCCCCTCTGTGTGGCGCGAGATCGTCCACTGCCTGATAACTCATTCGGGCATTTTGAACGTTTGATGCAAGGAATTGTGCTGGAATGAACGCGTGATTCTCGAATGGAAACGACCTGAGCTGCTCTGTTCTACGGCCGCAATGTAACGAGCGAACTGTGCGAAACCGTCGGCGCCGCCCTCGTGAACGGAGCTAACCTCGGACTTAGTTCGCAACACCCAATTCGAGGTTGACCAGATTGCCGCGGAGCAGATCCAGAACGCACCGGAACCCGAGAAGCTGGAACAGGTGCTCGAGTATTAGGTTAAGGTTTACCAGCTCATAGCGCCGTCAGTGACGACTAACTTTGACGTTCTCGACCTTCGGGGCAACTGGATGCTATTCGCCTTCGCGGAAGTGGCGAATGGTATGGCATCGGCTCTGCCAGCACAGGATCTTTGGGCAACTGCAAAAACTCCCAGGTAGAACGAGGGTACAGCTACCGTTCCCCGACGCCTCTAATGACCGAGCTCACTGCTATGGAAACGAACGTCCCGGATGAGGTCCGATTCACATGTTGTTGCCGATTCCTGCCCTACTGAATGCCGTTGTCGGGATCTTGTCGCTGCTGCTATTTGGGGCAAGCTTGCCACTCTTAGCTCATGCCTACCGTCGCTATCGACAGTTGCTGCCGCAGTTGCAAATACAGCAAGTGCCCGTAAGAGAAAGGACGGCGGGAGGAATAGCGGTTGAAAAGTATGACAATCATGCCTTTCATGAATGGGCATGGCGTAGGGCACTGGCCGACAAATCCGTATCCGTGCCGCTGACCGCCGGCGTGGGGCTCCTGCTCTTCACTTTGTTCGGCGCGGACTTGGTGCGGCTGTCTTTTAGAAGGGGCAGGACGAACCCAAACAATTTCAATCGGCCAATACTCGAACTGAGAGCGGCCCTGGCGGGGAGAACCTACATGTAGGTGTTCGGCCGTGACGATGCACCGACGTTGGTGTTTACGCACGGCTGGAGCACCAGCAGCACGGAATGGTATTACGCAAAGCGACAACTGGCGGGGCAGTTCCGGCTGATTTTGTGGGACCTGCCGGGATTGGGCGCTTCGGGCAGGCCGGCGGATGGCGACTACAGCCTGGAACGAATGGCTCGAGATCTACGAGTGGTGGTGTCGACGGTGGCGAAGGACAAGCCGGTGGTCTTAGTGGGGCATAGTATCGGCGGCATGATCAACCTGACCTATTGCCGGTTGTTCCCGCAGGAGCTGGGGCGGAGAGTAACCGGTATCGTGCAGGTAGATGGCTCCTACACCAACCCCGTAACTACAACAAAGAATGCGACGCAATCAGAGGCTCTGCAAAAGCCGATGGGAGAGCCGCTGCTGCATGCAATGAGTGCGCTATCGCCCGTCGTGCGTGTTCTGAACTGGCTGAGCTACCGCAATGGCACCGCGCACTTGCTGAACGCCAAGACGGGATTTGCGGATCTGAAACCTGGGGACAGGTGGACCTGATTGCGCGCTACGGGTACGAGTCGTCGCCGGATGTTGTCGCCCGGGGCACACTGGCGATGTTCCATTGGGATGCGAAAGAAGAGCTAGCGCGTATCTCAGTTCCGGTGCTGGTACTCGTGGGGCAACAGAATACGACCACGCTGCCCAGCGCGAGTGTGTATATGCATCAGCACATTCCTCGGGCGCAGCTCGAAGCCATCAGTCCATCCGCGCATTACGGCCTCTTGGAACAGAATGGGCGGTTTAACGGCGCAATTTCGCGTTTCGCCGGCCACCTGCTTGAAAAGCGGAATATATGACGAAAGGAGCTAATTCTTCGCTGTCGGTCATCAAACCCACGGCGATCTCTCGAATCGGCTCTGTTGCAAACCGGCATGATGTCTCTGTTAGGTTAAAGAGCCATGATCGGGCATCGGCCGATGCTGTTTAGAGGGCGACACTTTGCCGACGAAGTCATTGTGCTTTGCGTACGTTGGTACCTCCGATATTCGCTGGGCTATCGAGATGTAGCCGAGCTGGTAGCGGAACGGCATCTTTCGGTCGATTCAACCGCGATCTGGAGATGGGTGCAACGCTAGGCACCGGAACTGAATGCGAGGATTCGGACTGAGTTGAAACCGACGAACGGATCTTGGCGAACAGATGAAACTTATGTGCGGGTGACTGGACGCTGGACCTATTTATATAGAGCGGTCGATTCGACGGGCGCAACGATTGACTTCTTTCTTTCCGAGACTCGCGGTTTGTCCGCCGCCCGAACATTCTTCTGCAAAGCACTCGCTACACCAGGTCACCCTCGCCCGCGAGTGATCAATGTGGATGGGAACCCATCGTGTCCTACTGTGATTGACGAACTGAAAATGAACCACGCACTTAGCCAGCGATGCCACTGCCGCGTGGTTCCTTATCTCAACAATATCGTCGAGCAGGATCACCGCTCAATCAAAAGGCGGATCAATGCTAGCCTTGGCTTCCGCTCTTTCTCCGGCGCAGAACGGACAATCCAAGGCTACGAAGCAATGCACATGATTCGGAAAGGACAGGTTCGATGGTTGGCAAAGGACGACAGCGCCGGTCAAATCCAATTCATCAAATTCATCTTCGGACTGACTGCCTGATTTGGGATTCGGTCCATTCGAAGCCGGCTAAGTTAGATCGCGCCTCAGCGCGCCTATTTGCAACAGAGCCTTGTTTTCGGGTCGAACGAATTTTGATGACCGACACGTACCAGCGATCGTCGTTCAACCAGCGATTCTTGCTGCCGTCCATATGTAGCAGCATGCCCGGAAGTGGCCGTCGCTCTCTCCGCCGCCAATGGGGTCTGCGACGGCTGCGCCGTTTCACCAGGCCCGCCCCTCGCAGCGCCTGCTGCACCCAGGTGTAACTGAACTCAGTGCCGTGCTCGCTTTGCAGCTTCTCGTGAAAGTGCCGCATGCTGAAATAAAGTGCTTCTCCCGAGACAACCGCAACACTTCCTCGCAGGTCTTCAGCGACACCAGCCGAAAACTCACTTTCCCTTTCCGCCCGTCCGCCCATCCGGGGTACAGGTGCTGCTCCAGCCGTTCCTGCCAGCGCCGCATCGTACGCTCCGTCACCCGATGCTCTCGGCTGCCTCCCACCAAGTGATCTTTTTTCGCCATCGCTTTCAACCGCACGTCTTGTAGTTTCATCATCCGCTCCACCGCAGAGCTTGAATACGTTCGGCTCGGTTCCAATCCCTAGCTTCCCGCCCAACGCCCGCTTTCTAAAAGCGGACATATCATCTGTTAATTCGACGGGACAGATCGTATGTTAACGACATACTCGGAAAGATACATGGCATCAGGAGAGGGCTGGTCTATAGTTTGGGCATGGCGACTCCAGCTACTTTCACGGTGAAGATTGAAGCGAACCCGGAGTTAGTAAGTGAACTGAAGAGCATTGTGGAGGGAAACCCCGAGGTAATGAAACTGGATTATGCTGGCCCATCCGATCAACCTTCCCCGTAAGGTAAAAAATCTCGAACGTGCTGAGAGCAAAGGAAGTATGATGGCCTGTTCCCATGCACAGCACACAGTGACGCGGTTATTGGCGTATGTGACCGGAATGGTGAATCAGCAGCTTCTGCTGCAGAATGAATATTTACTGGCCGAGAATAGAATCCTCCGTGCCCATCTGCCTTCCCGCCTTCTTTTGACCGATCCCGAGCGTGCCACTCTGGCGGTGCTCGGCAAACGACTCGGACGGCAAGGACTCGAACCGGTGGCCTCGGCTGCCAAGCCGAACACCATTCTCGCCTGGTTTCGGAAGCTCGTCGCTCACAAGTTCGACGGCTCGTGGCACCGCCTCTATCCGGGACGACCGCCAATCGGTCGGAACATCACAGAACTGATCGTGCGCCTGGCCCGTGAGAATAGCGGCTGGGGATATGGTCGCATCGCCGGAGCACTAGAGATTCTCGGCCATCGCGTGTCCGACCAAACCGTGGGCAACATCTTACGCCGCTTTGGTATTGCTCCCGCGCCAAAACGGCGCCAGCAGGTC
>DATAYL010000078.1:0-7039 GCA_036272575.1 Bryobacteraceae bacterium
TTTGGGCTGGCCCCTCTGGGCGTCGGCTGGGCCCTCTGGCGCGAGAAGCACGACCTTCCCGAAGATTTGATCTTTGATGTGAACTACCTGGGCGGCGACATGCCCACCTTCGCGCTCAACTTCTCGCGACCCGGCGGCGAAATCATCTGCCAGTACTACAACTTCTTACGTCTCGGCAAGGAGGGCTACCGCGAAATCCAAACCGAGTGTTACGCCCTGGGCCGTTATCTCGCCGAAAAGATCGGCGAGTTGGGACGCTTCAAGATCATTTACGACGGCCACGACGGAATCCCCGGCCTCTGTTGGGAATTGAAAGATGCTGCATCCTCAAGCTTCACCCTCTACGACTTCGCCGCTCGATTGCGTGATCGCGGCTGGCTCGTTCCTGCCTATTCCATGCCGCCGAACCGCGAAGATCTCGTCATCCAGCGCATTCTCGTCCGCCACGGTTTCACGCGAGAGATGGCGGACAAGCTCCTCCTCGAAATGCAAAGCGTCCTGGAGGACTTTGACCGACATCCACCGGAACAATCGCCGAGCCTCACGCTTGCAGCCTCCGGATCAAGCTCGTATGACCATTCCGGCCGACTGCCGGCACGCCGCTGACAATTTCGGGATTAAGGAAGAGTAGGCTACCAACCTGCCGCAGCCCGCCGAAACAGTCCTTTGGCTGCGCTACTCAGCGAAAAAGCGTGGGTTGATAGAAGGCCGACACATCGGAATTCTTCACCAACGCAGGCGGCCGAGCGTTCGATGGTTTTACTTTGACCCGGATGAGCGCCGGTCAGGCACAAAGCTCGCCTTATACAATCATTGTTCAGCCACGACTCCGAGGCCATAAGACGAAGCCAGGATCGGTTGCGGCCTCGACCCTTTTTAGAAGTATGTATCATGACTTTCCAACCGCAGATTCTGAGGGCCCCTGACAGTTGTTCATCCGTGATTCGCTCGGAGGAATTTGATGTCAGACCGGGACGACGCAGAGCGAATCTTTTGTGAAGCCCTTGAAACCCCGTCGGCTCAGAGAGCGAAGTTTCTTGATCTAGCATGCGGCGACGATGCCGATTTGCGCCGCAGCGTAGAACGGCTCCTGAGTGCGAACGACGCGGTAGGGAGCTTCCTAAATGCGCCAATCATCGAGCAGGAGATGCCCACGGCCGCCCTTGCCATCCCCTTGCGTCCCGGGACAAGCCTTGGCCGCTACTCAATTGTTCAACGCCTCGGGGGCGGCGGAATGGGAGAGGTCTACAAGGCCAAAGATGAAGAGTTGGGTCGGTTTGTCGCACTGAAATTCCTACCGGACGACCTCGCAAATGACCCGCGAGCGCTCGACCGTCTGAAGCGAGAGGCACGCGCCGCTTCATCGCTCAATCATCCAAACATCTGCACAATTTACGAGATTGGCAGGTCCGGCGAGTGCACCTTCATCTCGATGGAGTTCCTCAGCGGGGAGACACTCCGGAATTTAACCTCGAATCGAAAAATGGAGACGAATGCACTTTTGAATATCGCCGTTGAGGTTGTGGACGCTCTCGAAGCGGCGCATACCAACGGCATCATTCATCGCGACATCAAGCCTGAGAATATTTTCATCACCGATCGCGGCCACGCAAAGATTCTCGACTTCGGCCTCGCTAAGTTTGATGCGATGCGTGTCAACGGTGGGAGCACCTCGCCAAGCGGGCTACATCAGTTGAACGACAACCTGACTGCTCCGGGCTACGTGCTCGGGACGCTGGCATATATGTCGCCAGAGCAAGCGGCGGCCAAAGAATTGGATTGTCGTACCGATCTGTTCTCGTTTGGTGTGGTTCTTTACGAGATGTCAACGGGAGTCCTGCCTTTTCGTGGTACCGGCGCGGCGACAATTCTGGACTCGATCCTGAATCATGAACCGGCGCCACCCAGGAAAGTAAATCCTCAAGTGCCCCTTGGTGTTGACCAAATTATTAGGAAAGCCCTGGTAAAGGACCGGGAGTTGCGCTATCAGCAAGCGGGCGAGTTGAGAGCAGACCTTGAGCGGATGAGAACTAGCTCCGGGAAGACCCTGGCCGGGAGTTGGCAGGGAGTTCTCGTTGGAACCCGGTCTCGGGTCATATCGTTAACCGTAGGGATTCTCTTCGGCGTTCTGATTCTAGCTGGCCTTTTCGTATCGTGGCGCAGGTCCAAAGAGCAATCAGCACCGACTGCGCACAGACGGCACACGGTTGCCGTGCTCGGTTTCAAAAATCTCTCGGGAAGATCCGAGCAGTCATGGCTCTCAACCGCGATTTCCGAAATGCTTACGACTGAGCTGAGCCAGGGAAACCAATTACGAACGATCCCAGGGGAAAGCGTTGCGCAAATGAAGCTCAATCTTTCTCTGCCTGATGCTGACAGCTTCAGCCGAAAGACGCTGAACCGCATTCGCCAGAATCTTGGCAGCGACGATGTCGTGCTGGGATCCTATCTACCGCTCGGCGATGGCCAACTGCGGATGGATTTTCGCCTTCAGGACGCCGTCCTCGGGGATACATTGGCTTCCGTGTCAGAAAAGGGAGCTGAGTCCGAAATCGATCAACTGGTAAGTAGAGCGGGTGCTGAGCTGCGAACAAAACTTGGCGTCGCCGATCTGTCTACAACTCAACTTGCGACTGTCAAGGCCTCACTTCCTGCAGATCCCGAGGCCGCGCGCTATTACGCAGAGGGTTTGCAGAAGCTGCGTATCTTCGACGCGCTTGCTGCCGTTGATCTTCTACAAAAATCTGCGCTTCTCGATCCGGGATACGCGCCAACGTACTCGGCTCTGGCGAAAGCATGGGCAACTCTCGGTTACGAGAGCCGGGCCAAGGCGGAGGCGCAACGTGGGCTGGAACTCTCGCAGGGGCTGTCGAGGGAGGAGCGGCTGCTGATTGAGGCACGAGCACACGAGTTATCCGGGGAGATGGCGCATGCCAACGAAAGCTACCGCGCACTGTGGGAGTTTTTCCCGGATAACATCGACTATGGTCTTTCATTTATCCACACCCAGATCGCAGTGGGTCGTGCGATCGACGCGAAGAAGACCGCCACGGATCTCCACAAATTAGCTGTTTCCGAGGCGGATGAGGCACGCATCGATTTAGCGGAAGCCGACATTGCAGCTTCGTTAAGCGACTTCAGGCAGGAGCAGGCGCTGGCCGAACGTGCGGCGACCAAAGCCAAGGCTATTGGCGCGAATCGATTTGTGGCTGAGGCCCTACAAGTCGAGGCCCACAGCTGGGAGAGGATGAGCCAGCCACAAAAGGCAATCGACCTCTTTCGTCAAGCGAGAGAGATGTTTCTTGCTTCCGGCGACAAGCGAGGCGCTGCCATGAGTCTGCTGGGCGTGGGTGACGTGCTCTACGATCAGGGTAACTTCCTTGAAGCCAGGAAAGAGTTTGAGGAAGCACTCCCCGTGTTCGAGGAGATTGGATCGCAGAGCAACATCCGCACAACGATGGAGCGTATCGGCAATGTGCTTTACTCTCAAGGCGAGCGACGCGAGGCGCAGACTTACTACGAAAAGGCCTTACGCTTCGACAAAGAAGTCAATGATCCAGCAGGTTTAGCCAGCGATTACGGGAACATTGCCAACTCCCTCGACGGTCGAGCCAGCGTGCAACTCGTTCTACAGATGCAGCAGAAGGCTCTGGCTGCTTTTAATCAGGTCGGACATAGGCGCGGTGCTGCCTCGACCGAGGCCAATATCGGCAACTTGTTTGTCCAAATGGGCGATCTAGAGAAAGCCAGGCAGTGCTTCGAGCGAGCATTGGCCGTCCATCGGGCGACTGGCTACCGGCACGGAGAACTCGATGCGATTGCAGGGATCGGTGATGTTCTGTTCAATCAGGGCGACGTGCCCGGGGCGCGCAGACAATATGAGAGCGCGCTGGCAGCTAGCAACGAGTTACAGGATGATAACTACGCAGCAGAGGCCCAGGTTGCACTGGCGGCGGTCGCCTTGGTGGAGAAGCGTTATTCGGACGGTGAGGCATTAGCACGCGGGGCCCAGGTCGTCTTCGAAAAGTCTAACTCTCTCGACAGTTCTGCGTGGGCACAGAGTTTCCTGGCGCGGAACCTGCTTTCCGCCGGGCACCTTCGAGAGGCTCAAAGTGCGGCGGCTAAGGCCGTATCTCTCTCTCAGAAGTACGGGGGACGCACCACTGGATTTGAGGCCGTGCTCGCCGATGCCCGAGTCAAAGCGAAGTCAGGAAACCAGGTGGGCGCGCGAAAAGAGCTGGACGCGATGTTGGCGTCGGCTCGCAAGTACGGATACGTATCTTACGAGTTCCAAGCTCGCCTTGCATTAGGCGAGATAGAACTGCCGTCCGGCTTGCCCTCAGCCAGAAGCCGCCTGCGTTTATTGGAAAATGAAGCACGAGACAAGGGAATGCTGCTCGTAGCAAACGAGGCGGCTGCGCTGGCTAAAACGATCTGAGAGCCCTCGGACGTAACGCGGGTCTCTGGGGCTGAGCCAACTATGCCAGGAAGCGTATGGATTGCTGCTTCATAACTATCATCCAAAAGCAATACCGTCTCCTCCTTTACATATGGTTCAGAAGGGCGCGTGCCCGTTGAAACTCATCGCGAGTTGCGGACCCTGAAGTCAAGTGTGGGTAGACAATAGCAGGCCCTCGCAGGAGCCGAGCCGTCTATTCGAGTTGATCCAAGTTGCTCTATAACCGGCTGTTCGCACAAGTGCCCGTGCACTTCCCGGTCTCATTTGTCGTCAAATCCCCAAATAGGTCATTGAGAGATCTTCGAACTCGTTGAAGGGAATGTTCGTAGGTTGCGGGCGGATCACCGGCCACGCGGAAGTAGCAACTTGATTAACTCTCTCCCATGGCGTATCTGCGGTTGAAAAGGGGAAGTCGCGGAAGTCCGATTGGTTGTCAACGGTCGCGAAACAGACCTAAGGCCCACATACAGATCGGCCTGATTGCTTTCGTTTACTTCCCGGCGGCATTCTCTTGGATTCCGCCGGTGGGCGACGGTCGACCGAATTGTTTTGGGAACATCCCCCACATGACCAGGACTCTGATTCGGATCAGAGTCCCAAGATCGCCTTGGTGGTCCCGAGCCACCACGCGGGACTTCCGCGCCATAAGTAGATGACGACGAGCTGGGCAACGCAGAGGAGCGGGATCGCGACGCGATACACCTTGTGGACGCTGCGGTTGACCACGAGATCGCGCGCCACGCCCAGCAGCATCACTGCGTCGGCACAGAGAAAGAAGAGGCTGTGGTTGAAGATGTAGAGAAAACGCCCAAAGGCCGCGTCCAACAGTGCGCAGGTGGCGAGGAAAAGCAGCCTGCGATGGAATTCGGGCTTTCTCCGCCAGTAGATGGCGAGCGCGAAGAGCGATCCAAAAAGCAACATGTCAGCAAAGGGAACGGCCAGGAACGCCGGTTCGGGATGATGCAGCACCACGGCGTTGAAGTGGCCCATGACGACCGCAATGGTGAATCCCAACCCGACCATCGCTACGCCAAGTCCCACGCCAAACCAGCCGAAGAAGCGGTGCCACTTTACGTTGTGCGTGCGCACCAGGGCCGACTGGAAGATGTAGAACGCTATCCATCCTGAGAATGCGGCGGCATGTATCCAAAGAAGGAAAGGCCTAGGAAGGGCAGGATGGAAAAGGTTCTGGTCGATGGTCTGGCTGAATCCCCAGACCACGATGGCGGCGAAGAGCAGAGACATGGCGAAGTAAAAGTACTTGTCGACGAGGCCATTGCGGCCGGCGATCTTGAGTTGCACGCCTGTGATGGCGCTCTGGGCAGACGAAGCCATAGTGGACACCTCGGTCCTGGAGGAATGAGAAGAAGCACGAATGAATTGCCAATGAGTGGAACGGGGCCGATGAATGGAGCTGGAGGGAAGTGGGCCGACTCTAGCACGCGCGGGAGTGAAGCCACAACGGCGAATTGCGCGAGTGCTGATGTTGAACGGTGGTTAGTCGAGGCTTCGGCGAGAGCAGGGGCCCGGTTTCGTGGTGTGCCGGCGAAAAGCAGATCTCTCCACTACGCGGCTCCGCCGGGTCGGTCGAGATGACGATTCTTTGCTGTGGATGCGCGAACCCTTCAGGTGGACCGCATGCCGGACGATGCCCACCCTAGCCTTCGGCCAGAGTAGGGCACCCGGCATCCGTGATATGCCACCCTTCGCTTTACTCAGGATGGGAATCGGGATTCGCGACGGCAACAGAATTCAGAATTGCGCGCCGGGCTGGAGGAATGGGTTGGTCTCGCGCTCCTGCCCGAGGGTGGTTTCTTCTCCGTGGCCGGGGACTACCAGTGTGTTCTCCGGCAACGCAAGCAGACGCGTGTGAATGGAGCGGAGCAATGCCTTGGCGTTACCGCCGGGTAGGTCGGTGCGGCCGACGCTGCCGGCAAAAAGCGTGTCGCCGGCGAGAAGCAATTCCTGCTTTGGGAAGAGAAGGCAGATGCTGCCGGGGGTATGCCCCGGAGTGTGGATGACTTTCGCGTCAAGGCCGGGGATGCCGGCGGATAGGCCATCCTCGGCGCTTTGATCGAGGGCTACCTGCTCGGGCGTGGGGATGCCGAGCCAGGCGGCCTGCATCTCCAGCATGCCGAGAATGGGCAAGTCTGCCTGATGGAAGAGCACGGGCGCGCCGGTGATCCGCTTGATCTGCGCAGCGCCGCCAATGTGGTCGATATGCGCATGGGTGACAACGATCTGCCGCAGCGTGAGGCTGTGCCGCGCCAGCCGGGCGAGGATGTCCGCGATCTCGTCACCGGGGTCGACGACGATCGCGTCCAGTGTTTCCAGATTCGCCAAGAGAGTGCAGTTGCAGCGAAGCGGTCCGACGGGGAAGGTCTCACGGAGCAAACGGGACGGCATCCCTGGATGTTAGTCCAACGCGCGCTTGGGTAACTGAGCTGCATTACTGCGAGATTACTAATTGCAGGTCCGTTTGCCGGGATTCCACGGGTATAAACAGCAAAACGCACAGAGCTCATTGCGAGTGACTAACCCCTGAAGCATGTGCGGGAAAGCGCACAGAAGAGCAGGTTG
>DATAYL010000079.1:0-10108 GCA_036272575.1 Bryobacteraceae bacterium
CGCCCATGAGCTTGGCCATCTCCTACTTGGGCCTGCGCATACCGAAACCGGGTTGATGCATGGGAACTGGGACGTGCATGATCTCTGCCGCCTGGAGCAGCGGCAACTCAAATTCGATCCGGATCAGCGCCAGCGCATCCATGTTGCCGTGCTGGCGCGTTCTCCGAAGGCGCCTACGCTACTTGCGACCCGAGTGCTGTAGAAAGAAGTTTCAAAAGAGCGGCTCCGTTGTGTTAGCCACTCTTTTCCACAATTGGGAATCGCTACGAATCCCGGCTCACGCCTCAAGAATCGCGTCATCGCAGTTAGAAATTCAACCGGCTTCCGGCCTCGATCCGTCAGGTTAGGGATAATGAGCGCTTCCCCATTCCTTTATCCGCAGAGTTAGTTCATTTTGCGTATGGGATGGCCATCGAGCCAGGCTGCGATGTTTTCGACTGTGTCGCGGAAGAAGACTTGGTAGGTGCTCTCCGTTACGAAGCCAATGTGCGGCGTCGCGAGGACGTTGTCAAGGTAACGGAACGGATGCTGGGGCGGTAACGGTTCTTCGTTGAAGACGTCGAGAGCGGCACCGCCAATTTTCCTGGCGGTGAGCACCTCGACCAGTGCGGATTCGTCGACCAAAGGGCCGCGCGAGGTGTTGACGAGCCACGCGGAAGACTTCATTTGATTCAATTCGGGGGCGCCGATGATCGCCCGGTTCCGATCACTTGAAACGAGGTGAACGGTGACGACATCCGCTTCGCGGAACAATTGCTCTTTACTGACCAGGTGGGCGCCTTCCGCTTCGGCCTTCTCGCGTGTCAAGTTGGTGCTCCAGGCGATCACATTCATTTCAAAGGTGCGCGCATAGCGGGCAATAATCGAACCTAAATTGCCCAGACCGACGATGCCTATGGTCGAGCTCTTCAGATCTCTGCCGACAGTGGTCTGCCAATTGCCGCGCCGCACCGAGGTCGTTTCGGCCGCCAGGTTTTTGAGGGCGGCCAGAATCAGAGTCCAGGTCAATTCAGCAGCGCCGTGACCCAAGTAACCGGTGTGACAGACAAGCACGCCCTGTTCCGCTGCGGCCTGCAGATCGATAGAAGCGTTGCGTTTGCCGGTGGAGACAATCAGCTTTAAATTAGGGAGCAGTTGTAACAAAGCGCGCGTAATCGGGGTTCGTTCGCGCATGACGCAGACCACGTCGAAAGGAGCGAGCCGCTCGGCCAGGCCCCCAAAATCGGAAAGATGGTCGCGGTAGACGATAACTTCAGCGCGACTGGCGAGCGGAGACCAGTCGGCCATTTGGAGAGCTACGCCCTGGTAGTCGTCCAGCACGGCGATTTGGGTTTTGTCCATGCTAATTGGATGGCACTTGCATGATCGCGCCATCGATGATCGGCGTGACGTAGCCGCCAATTTCAATACCGTTCTTGCCGGCGTCGTCATTAAATTGAATATGCAGCAAGCTGCGGCGACCCATTTGTGTTCCCTGCTCGCTGATGAGGCGAGTGCCGGCGGAAGGCTGGCAGAGCTCATAGCGCGCCATGTAAGCGGCGAGTGGACCAGTGGCGCTGCCGGTGGCGGGGTCTTCGGTAACGCCGTGCTCAGGTGCAAACATCCGCGAGTACGCGCCCTCCTGTGTCGGCGTGAAGACGAAGAATCCAGCTGGTCCGTCGCTCAAACCGGAAAGCTTGCGCGAGTTCTCCATTCCGAGCCACGAACGGTCAACAACGTCTTTTGTGCGAACTGCGATCATAGCCATCGGATTACCGGCGCTGACGAACTGCGGTTTTACGGGAAGAAGATCCTTCGGCGAAATACCCAGAGCCTCGGCGCAAGCGACGGGATCAAGAGTTTTGCCGAAGGTAATAGGCGGCGTAGTGAGCCAGATGAGCGGGCGCTCGCCGTGTTCATGTTCAACGCGAATCGGAACGATGCCGATTTTTTCTTCGAGTTGGAAGTGGGTAGCATCGGTCGGCACGCGCCTGGTTTGCCAGAGAACGAAGCTGGACCCCACAGTGGGATGGCCGGCGAAAGGGACTTCGCGCGCCGGTGTGAAGATGCGCAGGCGGGCCGCGCAACCGTCCGTAGTCGGGTCATACACGAAGACAGTTTCCGAGAGATTCAGCTCGCGAGCGATCTGCTGGAGGCGGTGTTCGGGGAT
Organism: Bryobacteraceae bacterium; assembly: GCA_036272575.1. Classification (GTDB taxonomy): domain Bacteria; phylum Acidobacteriota; class Terriglobia; order Bryobacterales; family Bryobacteraceae; genus Bog-105. The sequence continues at coordinate 2,150 of DATAYL010000079.1, forward strand.
GCCGGCGGCACTGGGAAACACGGCTAACGGGTTGCCCTCCAAGGGTTCACGGGTGAAGACGTCAACAACGCAGTAGCGGTAGGGAACAGTTTCAGGCATTAGGATTCAGAGCGCCAGCCGCTTCGAAGGTTTTGGAGATAAGCGCCTTGGCTTCTTCCTGGATGCGCTGGAGATGGTCTTTACCCAAAAAACTTTCGGCGTAGATTTTGTAAACGTCCTCGGTGCCCGACGGGCGCGCTGCGAACCAACCATTCTGTGTAACCACTTTTAGACCTCCGAGGGCCGCATCGTTTGCGGGAGCTTTCGTCAGCATGGCCACGATTTTTTCGCCGGCCAATTCTTTCGCCGAAACCTGTTCGGGGGAGAGCTTTTGCAGGATAGCCTTTTCGTCGGGGGTGGCCGGTGCGTCGATCCGCTGATAAACGGGATCGCCGAACTTTGCTGTGAACGTTTGATATTGCTCGCCGGGATCACGACCGAGCTTAGCTGTCATTTCGGCGGACAACAGACCCAGAATCAGGCCGTCTTTGTCGGTGCTCCAGGCGTTGCCATCCATCTTCAAGAAAGAGGCGCCCGCGCTCTCCTCGCCGCCAAAGCCGAGCGAGCCATCGAGCAGTCCATCCACAAACCACTTGAAACCAACCGGAACTTCGTATAGGCGCCGCGAGAGATCCGCCGTGACCCGGTCGATCATACTGCTGCTAACCAAGGTCTTGCCGACGCCCGCATCGGGCCGCCACTGGCGCCGATTGCGGAACAGATAATCGATGGCGACTGAGAGGTAATGATTCGGGTTCAGGAGACCATGGCTGCGAGTCACAATGCCATGCCGGTCGTGATCGGTATCACAGGCGAACGCAATATCGAACTTGTCTTTCAGTGCGATAAGCGATGCCATGGCGTAGGGTGATGAGCAATCCATGCGGATCTTGCCATCCCAATCGACTGTCATAAAGCGGAACGTAGGATCAACTTCGCTGTTGACTACGGTTAATTTGAGTCCGTAGCGCTCGCCGATGCGGGGCCAATACTTGACGCCAGCTCCGCCGAGCGGATCCACGCCTAAGTTCAGGCCGGCTTGCTGAATGACGGCAAAATCGATGATGCCGCCAAGGTCATCTACATAGTTCGAAATGTAATTAAAGCGCCTGGTGGTATCCGCTGCAAGCGCCTGTTTAACCGAGATGCGTTGCAACCCGGCCAGCTTGTTTCGCAGGAATTCGTTCGCATGATTTTCAATCCACTTGGTGGCCGTCGTATCGGCGGGACCGCCAGAGGGCGGATTGTATTTGAATCCGCCATCCTCGGGAGGATTGTGCGAAGGCGTGATCACGATGCCATCCGCCTGCTCAGTCGTTCGGTGGTCGTTGTAGGTGAGAATGGCGTGCGAGAGCGCGGGCGTAGGCGTGTAGCCATCAGCATCATCGATCATCACGGTCACTTCGTGAGCGGCGAGGACCTCCAGGGCGCTCCAGAAAGCTGGTTCGGACAGAGCATGCGTGTCGCGGGCAAGAAAGAGCGGTCCCGTGATGCCCGCCTGATTGCGATAGGCGCAAATAGCTGTCGTGATCGCCAGAATATGATCTTCATTAAAACTGCTCGAGAGAGAAGAGCCGCGGTGCCCGGATGTTCCAAATGCCACTTTTTGCGTGGGCTCGCTGACATCGGGTTTGTTCGTATAGTAACTTGCGATTAGTTTGGGAACATTGACGAGTTGCGAGACTTCCGCCGGTTTACCCGCACGTTGATCGATTGCCATTTCCGCTCCTGTGAAATCCTGGTATGTGATTGGATCAGAAGACCCTAAGTTACGATTTAACGAGGAACTTTGATCATGCTTGAAACTCAGTGGGGGTGTTTTATCATCGAAGGGTTACGGAGCAAGGTAATAGATTACACTGACCGTTAAGTGCTTGGGTCTTTTTTGAAGAAGCTTACGCGGTAGTCTCTAAAGCTTTGTCCTTAATTCCTTGAAACCTAAATCTATAATTGTCTTTCTCGTTGCGTTGGCTTCCCTGATGCAATTGGCATATTCACGAACGCCGGACCCCGAAGCGGATCTTTCGGGACCGTCGGGTGAAATCATCGGCAAATACCTGGAAGCAACGAATAACGAATCTGAACTTGGGCGGAGTGCCTCCATGGAGGTAGATATCAACGCCTCGGTTCCCAAGCTACAGGAGAACGGCCGTCTGCACGCGCGGCGCTTCATCTCACGGTTTGGTCGAATCAGTTACCGGGTGCTGGGTTTTCAGGGTAGCAATACGGTTAAGAGCCAGGTGATCGGCCGCTATCTGCAAGCCGAGCAGCAAGGACAGGCAAATCCGAAAATGGCCATCACTCCAACGAATTACAAATTCCGCTGGAAGGGAGCGCGCATGACGGACAACGGAGCGGACGTTTACGTATTTGCGCTTGTGCCGCGGAAGCGGGGTGAGGGGCTGTTCAAAGGCGAGATCTGGCTGGATGCGCAGAGCTATTTGCCGGTATACGAAAAAGGCCGGCTGGTAAAAAACCCGAGTATCTTCTTCAAGAAGGTAGATTTTGAGCGCGCTTTTGCGATTCAGGGAGGCCATTCGATTCCTGCTCGTATGAACAGCGTCATTACAACGCGCCTGGTTGGCAAAGTTGAGCTGGACGTAAATTACTCGAACTTTTCGGAGATGCGGGAGGAAGAACCGGAGCGCCGGACTTCCGCTGTGATATCTCCTAGTGGTTATTCATCATCCCAGTGACGATAACTGCCGGTGGGGCGGCGAAATTCGCTTTCTAACGGCTGACCGGAACCCTCGGTAGCGAACAGGTTGAGAGCGGGTGCATGCGCAAAGTAACATAAGAGTTAACGCTCAAGGGAGTCCATGAGAACGCTTTTTTTGAATCCGCCTTCTTTCGAGGGCTTCGATGGTGGTGCGAGCTCACGTTGGCCAGCCGCGAGGGAAATAGAATCTTACTGGTATCCGGTTTGGCTCTGTTATCCAGCGGGTATGCTGCCGGACAGCAAAGTTGTGGATGCGCCGCCGCACAAAATTTCGATTGAACAGACGGTGGCGATGGCCGCCGATTTCGAACTACTCGTCCTTTTTACATCTACTCCAGGCTTCACAGTGGACGTGAAGATCGCCGAAATGATGAAGGATGTCAATCCGAAACTGAAGGTGGCTTTTGTCGGACCGCCAGTCACGATTGAGCCCGAAAAAACGCTACGGGCCTCGAAGGCGATCGATTTTGTAATCAAGAAAGAATTCGATTATGCGATCCGTGATTATGCGATGGGCAAGCCGCTGGAAGAGATCGCCAGCGCCGTGTTCCGCAAAGATGGCGGATTTCAGAATAACCGGGAAGCGGAGCCGATTGAAAATCTGGACGCCCTTCCCTGGGCGACTAAGGTCTACAAACGCGATCTTGATTTCCGACGGTACAACGTACCGTTCCTGCTCAATCCATTTATCTCGTTCTACACCACTCGCGGGTGTCCGGCACAGTGCACGTTCTGTCTCTGGCCGCAGACGCACTCTGGGCACCGTTGGCGGTTGCGATCTTCCGACGACATCCTGAACGAGTGCCGGTATGCGCTTGAAGCATTTCCGGGCTTGAAGGAAATTTTCTTCGATGACGACACCTTCAACTACCAGAAGGCCCGCACGCTCGACCTTTGCGCAAAATTGAAGCAGCTGAAGTTTACCTGGAGCTGCACCTCCCGTGTTACGACTGATTACGACACGCTGAAGGCGATGAAGGATGCCGGCTGCCGGTTACTAATCGTCGGCTATGAGTCAGGCGATCAGCAGATCCTCAAGAACATCAAGAAAGGCGCCACGATCGATATGGCGCGCCGTTTCACCGCAAATTGCAAGAAGCTTGGGCTGACGATACATGGCGACTTCATCGTAGGTCTGCCGGGCGAAACACGAGAAACCATTCGCAAGAGCATCAACTTTGCAAAAGAGCTCGATGTGGAGACGATTCAGGTCTCGATCGGGCATCCATTTCCGGGTACGGAATTCTACGATCACGTCAAGAAAAACGGCCTCATAACAATTGACGAAATAATGACCGACGAAGTGGGGCACCAGCTGCCGAACTACGAATATCCTGGTCTGGATAAAGGCGAACTGGTGGAATGGGTCGAGCGGTTCTACGGTGAGTACTATTTTCGTCCAAAGGTGGCTCTGCGCCTGATTGGCAAGGCCATGTTTGACAATAGCGAGCGCAAGCGGCTTTACAAGGAAGCTCGCGAGTATCTGGCACTGCGATCCAAACGCAAGCAGTTTGTTAAAGATTCGAAGCAGCAGAAGGACCAAGAGCCTGCCGTCATGAGCGCAGGAGATTAAGCTGTCTGGCTACGAATGTAGAAACGTCGATTGTCGGCCGGGTATTTACTGAGCCGTCCGAGCAAGCACGCGACGAAAAACGGTCAGCTGCGCCAACCCGAGGATTTGCGGGGAAGCTTCGCACCTTTATTCTGGTTGTGGCGGTGACCATTTTTAATGTGCTTGGCAATCTTTCGCTGGCCTGGGGCATGAAGCATCTGACGCTTCAAGTTGGCATTGACCCGCGAGGATACCTTCAGGCCATGATCAATCCATTCGTGGCGCTAGGCATTGTGCTGTTGGTCTTATGGCTCCTGACGCGCATGGCGCTGCTAAGTTGGGCCGATCTCAGCTTCGTCTTACCGGTCACAGGGATCGGGTACTTTTTAGCTGCCGTCATGGGCGCAGTTTTCCTTCATGAGGTGATCACGCCAGCCGAGTGGATTGGTACGGTGCTCATTTTTGCGGGGACCGTGCTGGTAGGCACGACGAAACAGAACACCAATGGTGGCCGCCGAGGGCAATGATGAAGTGGTTATTGCTGGCGCTGATTGTGTTTGCCACGGTGATCGGCGATCTGCTGCAGAGCCATGAAATGAAGCTAAGCGGGGAGCAGCACGTGGATGCCAAGGGTTTGGCCCGTTTACTTGCCTTGATCTTCAAGCGCCGGTACCTGTTGCTGGCAATCTTCTGCATGGCGATTTCTTTTTTCGCATTTATGGCATTGGTGCAGAATGCGCCTTTAAGCTTTGCGGTGCCGGCTTCGGCGGCCACCTTTGTACTTGAGACCGTGCTGGCCAAGTTCGTTTTAAAAGAAACAGTGGGCCCACGGCGGGCATTAGGTGCATTGTTGGTTTTGGGGGGAGTTGTACTACTGGCGCGATAAGCTAGTCGGCTGCTCCTCGTGCGTGTTCTTTCCCTGGTTTTTCTGCCGGCGTTTGTCTATCAGGCGCTTTCGCTGATAGCGGCGCTGAACCATTTGCGGCGCCGCTGGTTCAGCCGTGGGAGAAACGTGTCGTTTCAACCGCCGGTGTCCGTACTCAAGCCACTGCGCGGACTAGATCCCAATACGTTCGACGCGTTTGTTTCCCAGGCGAAGCAGGCATATCCCGAATTTGAGTTGCTATTTGGAGTAGCGGACAAGAATGACCCCGCGATCCCTGAAGTCGAGCGTTTGCAGCGCGCATTTCCGGAACTCGCCATACGGCTCCTGATTGGACAAGCGCCTTTTGCTAACGGCAAAGTCGGTGTGCTCATGAATCTGGCGGCGAGTGCGAGATATCCTATTTGGGTTCTGAACGACAGCGACATCAAAGTACCGGCGGATTACCTGGCAAGAGTGGTTGAGCCTTTGGCGGATTCCTCGATTGGCCTGGTGACTTGTTTGTATCGAGCGCGTCCGCATACTGTCCCGGCACTTTGGGAAGCGCTGGGTATTGCGGCAGACTTCATGCCGAGCACCTTGGTCGCCCAACTAATCGGCGTGCGGGAATTTGGTCTCGGTTCCACTTTGGCATTCCACGCAAGCGACCTGCGGGAAGCGGGTGGATTTGAGGCAATCGGAGACTTTCTCGCCGACGATTATCAAGTTGCTAAACACATTACGGCGAGCGGCAAGCGGGCTTTGCTCTCGACTCTCACTGTCGAGACATCGCTGGGAGACGCAACGTGGCAGGGGAGTTGGCAGCATCAGATTCGGTGGGCGCGCACGATTCGGGCCTCGAAAAAAGGTGGCTACGCCGGACTACCGATTACCCAAACCGGCCTGTGGATCGTGTTGGCGATGGCATTGCACTTTCCGGCTGCGGCTTTTACACTGCTGATTACTCGCGTGATCTCCGCGCTGGTGAGCAGCCTGTTTGTGCTGAACAGTCTGCCGGCAGCGGCTTTGTTCGGTCTGGCTCCTTTGTGGGACCTGTACTCGTTTGCGGTCTGGATTACGTCTTACGCCGGACGAGAGGTGCGATGGCGGGACCGGGTATTGTTTATCGACAGTCACGGACGAATCGAGAAGAGGAGTGAAGTCCGGCGGGGCTGATAGGATTGCCCATGTTAGGCTAATGTCTTCCGAACGCATCGCGCCTTTAGCGTGCCGGCACGTTCGAACATCGTCAATTCAACCATCATCAACAGGAGTTTAGATACAAGTAATGATTTTGAAGCGCAAAGGGCAGCTACCGCTGGTGGGCGCCTTGATTATTGCGGGCGCGGGACTCTCAATGGCGCAGTCCGCGACACCCGTAAAGATGGCAATCGTGAATGCTCAAAAAGCGGTGGCGGATACTCTGGAGATCAAAAAAGATCAACAAACACTGGAGGCCAAGTATCGGCCGCGACAGCAAGCGATCGCAAATTTGCAGCAAGATCTGCAAAAGATACAGCAGCAGTTAGGCGCGCCGAATGTGGCTCCTGAACAAGAAGCGCAATTGCGGCAGACCGGCACTGAGAAGCAAAAAGAGTTGCAGCGGCTGAGCGAAGATCTGCAGGCCGACGTGAATGCCGAGCGCCAGGATATTTTGGGCCGCGCGGGACGGCAAATGTCGGCTGTTATCAAGCAACTCGCTGAACAGCGTGGTCTTGACGTCATTGTAGATGTGACCAACACGCTCTATTTCAAGCCGACGCTCGATCTTACGGCGGAAGCCACAGCCGCATACGACAAGTCTTATCCGCCGAAGTAAGGTAGTGGTATGGGCGGCTATCTGCAAAATTATGGTGCAGGCGAAGAGCAGCGGAACCGCACAATCCGAAACATCATTCTGAGCGTTTTGGCACTGCTGATTCTGTGGTGGATTCTTTACCTTGTTTTCCATAACTATTCAGAAAAGAAGGCCGTGAAGCAGTTTCTGGCGCAGATTAACGCGCGAAACTATTCGGCAGCTTATAAAGATTGGGGATGCAGCGTGACCTCCCCTTGCCGCAATTACGATTACAACCGTTTTTTGCAAGACTGGGGGCCCAATAAAAAAATCACTTCGCCCTGGCAAATTGCCTCGGTCGATGGTTGTAGAAGTTTCGTGACGGTAAACGTTCAGGCGGGAGGGGCGGAACTGGAGTCGCTTGGCGTTGAACGTGGGACAAAGACACTTATGTTTGCGCCTGACTCGGAATGCGAAGAGCCACAGTGGCGCTGGAAGGCATTTTTCCAGCGTGTGTTCGGGCACAAAGCGCCGGCTTCCAAGCCGCCTTTAAGCGCTCAACCGGCGCGCTAAGGTGCAAGGTGCGCTCGCTCCCGCGGGTTTGCAGATGATGTTTCGAATCCTGCGGTAAAATCGGGCGTGTCCACCCTGCTAGGCAAGCGGTTCGTCACGCCGGAAGAATATCTCGAAGAAGAAGAGCTTGCCGAGCGCAAAAGTGAATACCGGAACGGTGAAGTATTCCTCATGGCGGGGACGAGCTCCAGCCACAACCTCATCGTCACGAATTTAGTCGTGGAGTTAGCAAGCCAGCTGCGTAAACGCCCTTGCAAGGTCTATTCTCAGGATCTGCGCCTGCGCGTTTCTCCCACCGGCCTCTATACTTACCCTGATGTCATGGTGACCTGTGGCGACGAGCAGTTTCTGAACGGTCCTAGAACATCTACGCTCCTGAATCCGATCCTGATCGTCGAGGTGCTTTCTGATTCGACCAGGGACTACGACCGCGGGGA
>DATAYL010000080.1:0-2983 GCA_036272575.1 Bryobacteraceae bacterium
GCGATGAACTGGTGGGTCTTCTCTCCCGCCTCCGGCGTGCGCCTGGCAACGATCGCCGCCTCGCGCTCTGCCGTGGGGTGCTCAACAACCAGGTAGAAGCTGCGCCGGCGCAACGGATCACCGAGCCTGCGTTCCTGGTTCGAGGTCAGAAAGACGTGGGGTATCGATGTCGCGGCGACCGTTCCCATCTTCGGGATCGAGAGCGTCCAGGCAGAAAGCAGCTCCAGCAGCATTGCTTCGAACGCATAGTCAACCTTATCGATTTCATCAATCAGCAGGACGCAGCGCTTCTCCTGCTCGATAGCTTCGAGAAGCGGACCCGCCATGAAGTACGCGCGGCTCGTTACCTCGCGCTTGATCTCTGCCCAGTCCGGCGTTCGCTCGCTTTTGCTCCTCAGCAGGACATAGAGCTCCTGCAGGCTCCGATCGTATTGACCGATTGCTTTTTCTTCGTTGATACCCTGGTAGCACTGCAGGCGGAGAAGCGGTACGCCGTAGGCGCACGCTACCGAGTTGGCAAGCTCCGTCTTGCCCGCGCCAGCCGGTCCCTCAAGCATGACAGGGCGGTGGATTTTGCCAGCCAGATAGATGGTTGTGGCCGTCTTGAGGTCGGTAAAGTACCCGGCTCTTTCCAGCGCGTTCAGCGTCTCGCCCGGTGTTGCATACATCCGCTACCCCCCCGCCTGTTTTCAGGTGGGCAGAGCGTATTGCGAGTCGCCGTTTCGGTCAAACGGTCTGATGCCTAGTGCTCGGGATAGACCTCGTCATCCGGTCCCATCCAGCCCTTCTCTGTCCATTGGAACGGATAATTGCCAGACCAAGTTTCAACGAAACCGGGCGGATGAATACCCACTTTCACCCGAGTCTTCTTAGTGGCGGTGTAATACAACATGTACATCTTCGCGCCGTTCACCTCTTGACTCTGACCGTTTGTCTTCTTGAAGCTGATGAGTTCTGCCTCATTGGGCAAAGGCGGCCGCTTGTTTATGTTGTTCCAGACGGCGATCGCATCCTGCTCTGTGGGCGGATTCGGCTCGTGTTTGCATCCACCGACGTACAACATAGCCATGGCTATGGCTGATACGAGCAGCTTCCTTGTGTAACGCTTCACCGCAGGGTCCCTCCTTCTCGTCTCTCTCTTTCCAGCCGCTCCATGATCGGTTTCATTTTCTCGTATGTGTCTTCGAAAGCAACTCTCGACTCGTCCATGCCTCGGACTGGGCCGAACTGCCTCACCAGATGCGTGATGAGAACGTGTGCCAGCGCCAGATCCGTCAACATCGGGATGAATGGGTCCGGCGTTTCGGCCTCAAGCTTTTCGACAAAGCCAACAATCTGCTCTGCGTATGTTTCCAGCCGATTTTGCCCGACCTGGGTCAGGTGTTTCGTGAAGGGATTGTCTGCCATTCGGCCTACCTGAGCTACTGCACCGCTTTATCACTATTCGTTTAACACAAGATGTAGATTGCCGCGCTTACGACCCCTGCGTTGCCTCACGCCGGCACGGCCCTTCCAGAGGTTCAAGGTTGTCTGAGGAATCCACTCGCCATCTGGCCTTGGCGCTGGCTCTCTGGCTTGTACGAATGTCTGTGCCATTTGACCGAGTTTCGAACCTGTTTTACACATTCACTCAAGTGACCGCTCCCAAGCCAAAGCTGCAACTCACCTGACGGAGGAATTGTAATGGCGCCCGAACCATTCGTATCCGCTCACGAAGCCGCCAAATTCATCGGAATCAGCCGCCGTTTTCTTACCGAACTCGCCCGGCGCGGGATTTCCGGAGCATATCCGATCGGAACTGGCGAGGTGCGCAAAACATGGGTTTTCCGTCTTTCGGAACTCGCTGCCGCTATTGGTCGCAAGGATGATGAAGCTCAGCGACGATTGACGGAAAGCGAGCGAGCGTATCATCCAGTCATTAGGCGTTCCCTACTGAAATGAGACTTCATGGCATATCAGAGGGGATCTCTCAGAATTGTGTCCCGTAGGGGCGGAGATGTCTGGATGTTGCGGTACAGACTCAACACAGCGAATGGCAATCGCAAGGAGAACACCTTGCCAGTCGGTCTTCTCAGGGATTTCCCTACAGAGAAGGCGGCCTGGCGTGAAGTAGACAGACTTGGACTGCTCATCCGCATCAACAGTGAAGAATCTGCGATGCGCATCCGCTTCAACACTCTCGCGGAATATTACTTGAAGGCCGATTTTGGCGAGGATGCCGTGCGCCCAAAGTCGGTAAACACCATCCCGATTGTAGAGCATTACGTTCGGGACTACCTCATTGCCCGCTGGGGCAATGAACTCGCTAGCGATATCGGGCCGCTGGAAATTCAGCGTTGGCTGAAGTCGCTTCACACCACCAACGGACTGGCTTGGACAACCGTGTCGAAGATCCGCGGAATCATGCACCGCATCTATAAGGTCGGCATACTACATGAGCGTGTCGATAAGAACCCGGTGGAGCACGTCGAGACGCGTTCACAGTCCCTCTACAAGGCTGTTGTGATCACGCCGCAGCAAACCCTGGCTGTCCTCAATAAGCTGACAAGCTCGCTGCATTTCACGCTCGTTTTGACCTGCGCCGCTACGGCGCTTCGCGCTTCTGAAATCGCTTCGCTGCGCTGGTCGGACATACTGTGGACTGACGAGCAAATCTGCATATCGAAGCGATGGGCCAAGGGCAAGGACGGCGAGACCAAAACAGCGGCCTCGAACGGCTACGTGCCGATGCATCCGGCACTGGCACAATATCTCCAGGAATGGCGCACGCAGAGTCCATATTCGAAGTTCGACGATTTCGTCTTTCCGTCGTTGATCAAGGACGGTAAAGTGCCTCTCAGGACGTCGACTTTTGTGCAGGACCATCTGCGCCCGGCGGCAATCAGCGCTGGGGTCGTACTTGCGAAAGGGCAACGTTTCGGTCTTCACAACCTGCGGCACAGCTTGAGCACCTGGCTGGTGAACAAGGGGAAGGTGGATCCGA
>DATAYL010000081.1:0-3548 GCA_036272575.1 Bryobacteraceae bacterium
CACTTCGTAATACAGCTGGACTCCATCGTGGCTGAACATCCCGCCGGCTGCGGGATTCGAGCCATAACTGGTTCCGGCGTTGGGCGATCTCTCGCCAGCAATTAAAGAGGCCGATTGCTGAGAGTGAGCTTGCGGATTAAGACTCGCGTGCCACAGTACTATGACTAAGACGGTGAACCAGTTTTTCAACGTACTGCCCCTCCAAGTCATGGCTTCTAATCGTTCGAGCATTGCGCGCACCTCACAAGCTTCAGTATTCGTTGCAGAGTAGTGACTGCAGGGTCTTTGTGATCAGATCGAAGGCGTTGTATCGCGCAAACTCCCGTTGTAATCTTGCCGCATTATCCTTGTACCTGCGATCACCAAGCACGGCGTGCACAGCCGTACGTATCTGTTCACTGCTTGGTCGCCCGGTTCCGAGATCGATTCCGGTCCCAGTCCAGCTAACGCGCCCTGCAGTGAAGATCTTGTTTTCTGTCTCGCCCGCTACAACCATAGGTACTCCTTTGCTAAGAGCCAGATTCACGGCTCCGAAGCCGCCGTTGGTTACGAACACATCTACCTTCGGCAGGATGTGCTCGAAAGGTATGAAGTTCTCAATCTTGGTGTTGTCAGGGGTACGCCCCTGGGGCAAGCTAATTGCCTCGAGATCGGAACGCCCAACAGCAACAATTACCGTCATTTGCTCGTTTTCCAGCGCAGCTATGGTGGGCTCAATCAACTGACTCAAATCCCAATTTGCAATCGTGCCCTGAGTCACGAGTATCAGCGGTTTTGAATGTTCCAGCGAATCCCACCAAGCCGGGTTGCTGTTCTTGCGTGAGCGCGGGGCATGAGATTTCCGATGAACTGGATACTTTCCTTCATATCGCTCCGGGGATACTCACAGGCCTCGGCCGTCAGCTGTAGAAACCGATCCGGCAAATGGTACGCACAATCCATGAAGAACTCAGGCACTTCCGGTGCTCCGCAAGAGCTTAGTACTTGGTTGAAGCGGGTCATCGAAGGCTGCATCGCCGCGTGAAGCTGCTGTGTCTCCCGGTGATTGCGTAACAGACCGTCCGGACTCGTGTCGGGACCGGAAAACGGCGATACGTCGCGGCTACTCAACATCAGTGGCAACACCCCGAATGTTAAAACAGGAGGACGAGCATCTTTGGGTCCTAAAAGCAGCGGAAATACACCCCAAAAATAAACATCCGTGACTATGACGATCTGTTGGCGTCTCAGAAAGTATCTGCCGTACAGCCCGATATTGATCCGGAATGGGATCAATGCCTGTGTACATACATGTGGCACTCATTGCCTCTGGACCTGGTTGGGCGGTTGCCATTTCCGGGAACTCATCATGCACACGCGTGTAGTTGTAGTTCGCTTTTCCTGACAGAGGAACAAATCGAAACCCTAAGGCAGCAGCCTGATCACGAAAGAGCGTTCCAGAGAGAAATGTAATGGAATGTCCAAGCGAGCGTAGGTGCTGGGCCACAAGTACCATTGGATTAACGTGACCTGGAGCGGGACTTGCAGCGACAAGAATGTGGGCCATCGGATTCTGGTATCCGGCATTTGGGTGAAGTAGACTCCTATGCCTCATGGAACACGCCGAAACGGGATTTATTCCTAACGCGACGGTGAGTGTTGATGCAGTGGCAGAGTTTAGGTTTTGACTTTCATCGGATCGCGTAACCGCCATCGACACGACTCGGAGTACCGGTAACGCAGTCCGAAGGCCGCGAGGCTAAGTACACAGCCTGTAAAGTAGCGCAGATGTTGGAGTTCCATGCAAACGATGTTATATCCGATCGTTCTCCTTTTCCGAGGTTAGCCGACGGAAGATACGTGATGAAAGGACTAACATCCACGGGAAAATAATAACAGGAGAAGATACAGTGTGTCGTTCACATCACTTAGTTCCCACTTGTTTCGTTATAGGTGCTTTAGCGCTCGTCCCAGTAATAGTCGCCGCTGCAACGAGTCCAGAGAAAGAAGCTTCCACCAAAATCGTCGATTTGGCGCCATTCACTCACGTCACCTACATCCCGGTAGAGGCGGATCTTTCGTCTATCAAGTTCGAAGGAATCCACGCCGTAAAGGTGGCTACCAAAGAACGCTCCGTGACGAATTTGCATTACTGCGACGAGCGCCTGACGACAGAGCCAGGCGGTTCCATGTATTGTCCACTTATTACGCTGGAGTCTGCCGTACCGACGTACAAAGTCGCATATACGTTCACAGCGCCGCCGATGGCCTCGGACGAGTATGGCAATACATCATTCACGTTCAGCGTCTATTTCAGCCCAGATGATATTAGTCCACGTCTGCGCCAGGCGCTGTTATCAGGCAAGGTAAGCCGCGCGGAGGCATCCCGGTACTTTCGGATCTCGGCTTCCAGGAACTCCGCTCGGCAGGTCATGGTCGACGAAGCGAAGTCGACCTTTTGCGATGGAGACTACATCGAAGGCTACTGGTCTCACGCAAATCCTAACTGTCAAGACCACATAATCTACAAAAACGTTGCGAGCGCCTCGCCTTACATGACGGTGAAAGTCGATGCCGTTCCTGCCCGCCAGCCGGCAAACGTCGTCGCAACCACGTTTCCAGCGAACTAGGTCATGCGTCATGAGACTAATAAGAGCCGCTGCGAAATAGTAACAGATATGCAACGGCTTTTCCGATGTATTCCGGACTTCAGGCAGGAGAACATGCCGGCCACTTACCTAAATGTTTAAAAAGCATTTCGGAGCGCTTGTATGTGGTATGAGCACCAAGCCGCATGAAGCTGCGGCCGTAGATGTAGTTCATAGGCGAATTGTGAGAACTATGGCCGAACCAAACCACGTCGGGACACTGCGTCAAAGTCGCCGCCGCCCGGTCCCAGCTGTTGAATGGCAACACTCTCTGCCAAGCCGAGTCGAAGCCATTTCACCATACATAGATCAGCTCATGCGTTTTCTCAAGGGGTTCATGAGTAAAGTTGGCGCCGCGGAAGAAAGTGCAACCGACATCGAAATGGCGCTACGCGAAGCTCTCGCAAACGCCGTGATCCACGGCAATCGTGAGGACCCGCAGAAATGCATATACGTCAGCTGCCGTTGCCAGATAGATGGAGCGGTCTCAATCACCATCCGGGATGAGGGAGACGGGTTTGACAGTCCTGCGGTACCGGATCCGACACATCAACAAAGGCGGTTGCCTTCTAACGGGCGCGGAATCTACCTCATGCAGGCGTTAATGGACGAGGTTTTCTGCGAAGAACCCGGCAACGTTGTGCACATGCGAAAGAAGCTTCGCACGGCACAGTGATCTTCTTGCCCGTATTTGCCGCCCTCAAGTTAGGCGCAGCTTATCTTGATCTAGCATTCAGGTGCCTCGGCCTGAGCCGCGCCAATTCCAGAAACGATCGCACGACAGGAGTCTCCCGTTGAGGAGACCAGGCAAGCACGATTTCGATAGAGGCTAAGGTGCTCCTTACGGGAAGAAAGCTCACGTCATCACTGAAAATCCTGGAATACTGTGGAAGAATGGCGGAGCCCTCTCCCGCCGCGACA
>DATAYL010000082.1:0-4733 GCA_036272575.1 Bryobacteraceae bacterium
CCTAGCATTCGCTATTGCCAGACGATGGCCGAGCGTGTTTTCAAATGCGCTGGAGCCAGGTTGGGTGGCTACCAAGATGGGCGGTTCAGGCGCTACAGACGATCTGGACCAGGCGCACCGCACTCAGGTGTGGCTTGCAGCAAGCGATGACCCTGCGGCTTCGGTGTCCGGTGAGTACTTCTATCACCTGGAGAAGCGGCAACCGCTTCCTGCTACGCGTGATGCCAGGATCCAGGATCGCCTGCTGGAGTTCTGTTTCCGTGTCACAGGCGTGGAACTTCCATCCTGACCATCACTGTTCCACCATTAACATCTGGAGAAATGAAGGAGAAATCGAATGTACACAATCATGGGCATCACTGGAAGAGTTGGCAGCGCCATTGCCGATAGCCTATTGGCGCAGGGCGAGCAAATTCGCGCGATCGTTAGGAATCCCGAAAAGGCGGTGCGATGGAGAGACCGCGGAGCAGAGATTGCGCTTGCGGACGTGGACGATCCGAACGCACTGGCATCCGCATTCGAAGGAACGGATGGCGTGTTTCTCATGATCCCGCCCAACTTTGCGCCCGCTCCCGGCTTTCCGGAAACGCGCAAGACTCTGGCGTCGTATCATGCAGCTCTCGCCAAGGCGCTGCCGAAAAAAGCGGTATACCTTTCTTCGATCGGAGCGGAACAGACCAGCGGGTTGGGTCTTATCACCAGTTCGCACCTGTTGGAGCAAACTCTCGGAGATCTGCCGATCGCCCACGCATTCCTGAGGGCTGGCTGGTTCATGGAAAATCACGCCTGGGATGTTACTACGGCACAGTCACAAGGAAGGATCTTCTCTAACCTTTATCATTTGGATCGCAAATTCTCGCTGGTTGCTACGGCTGACGTTGGCAAGGCCGGGGCGGATGTCCTGCGTCAGGAGTGGACAGGCACTCGGCATATTGAGGTTGCCGGGCCCGAGCCGTATTCCCCCAACGATATCGCTCGAGCATTAAGCAGTGCTCTCGGACGTACTATCGAAGCCGTTGCCGTCCCGCGTGAGAAGTGGACGGAATTCTTCCTCGGCCAAGGCATGCCGGAAGGCCGGACCGAGCCTCGCGCCGAGATGGTCGATGGATTCAACTCGGGCTGGATTCATTTCGGTGTACCTGGCACGGAACACATCACTGGCAGTACCACCTTAACGCCGGTGATTGCGAAGCTTGTAGCGAACGGCAGTCACACAACATAAACTTTCCGGGCCAGCACGTCTGGATCAAAATGCCCCTGGCCGAGCAAGCTCGACGCCATACCACCCGCAACGCTTTCCTTTCCACCCAAAACCCACTACTCCAGTTACACTGGAAGTAAACGCCTCCTTATATATATGCTCGAAAGTACGCTAGCCAAAGTTTTTGGCACGAAACACGATCGCGAGATCAAGCGCATTCGTCCGCTCGTCTCCGCGATCAACGACCTCGAGCCCTCTCTGCAGCAGCTGTCTGACGCCGAACTCGCCGCTAAGACGCAGGATTTCAAACAGCGGTTGGCAAACGGGGCCTCTCTTGACGATATTCTCATCGAAGCCTTTGCGGTTTGCCGCGAAGCGGCCCGGCGCGCCCTCAACATGCGCCATTTTGATGTCCAGCTCATCGGTGGTGTCACCCTGCATCGCGGCCGCATCGCCGAGATGAAGACCGGTGAAGGAAAAACACTCGTCGCTACCTTGCCCAGTTACTTGAATGCCCTTGAGGGCAAGGGCGTTCATATCGTCACGGTAAACGACTATCTCGCCCGCCGCGACTCGGAATGGATGGGCCGTATCCATCGCTCGCTCGGCCTTACCGTTGGAACCATCGTGCATGACCTCGATGAAGAGGAACGTCGCGCCGCCTACAGCTCCGACATCACCTACGGCACCAATAACGAATTCGGCTTCGATTACCTGCGGGACAACATGAAATTCCGCCTGGAAGACTACGTCCAGCGCGATTTCAACTTCGCCATCGTCGACGAGGTGGACTCTATCCTCATCGACGAAGCGCGTACCCCGCTCATCATCGCCGGTCCCAGCGAAGAATCGACCGACAAATACTACCGCGTGAACCGCATCATTCCTTTTCTCGAACGCGGCGAGGTGATCGAAGGCAAAGAGCCCGGCCAGTCCTATACCACTGGCGACTTCACAGTCGATGAGAAACATCGCAGCGTCGCTCTCACCGAAGAAGGCGTAATTAAAGTTGAAAAACTTCTCGATACCGGCAATCTGTATGATGCCGCCAATATCGAGATGAACCATCACGTGCAGCAGTCGCTGCGCGCTCACATCCTGTACCAGCGCGACCGCGATTACGTGGTGCAGGATGGACAGGTAATTATCGTCGATGAATTCACCGGCCGTCTCATGCCGGGCCGCCGCTGGAGCGATGGCCTGCATCAGGCTGTCGAGTCTAAGGAAGGAGTCAAAATCGAGCGGGAAACGCAAACTCTCGCCAGCATCACTTTCCAGAACTTCTTCCGCATGTACAAAAAGCTCTCCGGTATGACCGGCACCGCCGATACCGAAGCCGCTGAGTTCAGCAACATTTATAAGCTCGAAGTTACCCAGGTACCGACGAACAAGCCCATGATCCGGCTTGAGAATCCGGATGTCGTGTACCGCACTGAGGAAGAGAAGTTCCGCAATGCCGCGAAAGAAATCAAGGCGCTCCATGAAAAAGGCCAGCCTGTTCTTGTCGGAACGATTTCGGTCGAAAAGTCGGAGAAACTCTCAGGCATCTTAAAGAAGATGGGCGTCCGGCACGAAGTATTGAATGCCAAGAATCACGAGCGGGAAGCCCATATCGTCGCTCAGGCCGGACGTAAAGGCGCGGTCACCGTTTCCACCAACATGGCCGGCCGCGGAACCGACATTGTGCTTGGCGGTAACCCGGATGTTCTTCTCGAAGATCGGCTCGCCAAACTGGGTAAATCGCCGGAGGCCATGCCCGCCGCCGAACTCCAGGCCATTCGCGATCAACTCACAGCCACCATTGAACAGGAACGCCAGGAAGTGATCGCCGCTGGCGGCCTGCATATCCTGGGTACCGAACGTCACGAATCGCGGCGCATTGATAATCAGTTGCGTGGCCGTGCCGGGCGTCAGGGCGATCCCGGGAGCTCTCGTTTCTACCTTTCTCTGCAGGACGATCTCTTGCGTATCTTCGGTGGCGATCGCATGCAAAACCTCATGCTTCGGCTGGGCATGGAAGAGGATGTGCCGATTGAGTCGAAGCTCATCACCAGCCGCATCGCGTCCGCGCAAAAAGCCGTCGAAGCCCAGCACTTCGCCTCCCGCAAACACGTTCTCGAATACGACGACGTCATGAACAAGCAGCGTCAGGCTGTTTATAAAATGCGTCGCGATCTCCTTGAGGGCGACAATCAACGGGATCGCATCGTCAGTATCATCACCGGAATCAGCGGCGGTTTCATCGATCAGTTCTGTCCGGAAAATGCGCGTCCCGATCAATTTGACCTGGTCGGTCTACAGACCGCCGTCCTGAATCAATTCGGAGCCAAGCTCAATACCGAAGAGTTGGCGTCTCTCAATCGAAACGAGATCGAAGACTCGGTGAACAATCTTCTGCTCGAGCGTTATGCCGCCAAAGAGCGCATGATTGGCCCTGAAAACATGCGCCAGGCCGAGCGCATCATCATGCTGAATGTGGTCGATAACCAGTGGAAAGACCACTTGTTATCGATGGATCACCTCAAAGAAGGCATCGGCCTGCGCGGCTATGGGCAAAAAGATCCGCTGATCGAATACAAAAAAGAATCATTCGATATGTTCCGGGACATGATGGACCGGATCGAAGACGAGACCATCAAATTTCTGTTCTTCATGCGCATCGAAGGCGGAATGTCGGAGCCGCCACTGCCCTATCCGGAACTGGAGGAGGAAGACGAGCAGGAAATCTTCGAGGGCGCCGACACAGCCGACGGTGACTCGCTTCCCGCTCGAGCGGGCGCGAGACACTTGGAGGCCGCTGACCTCGAACAGCGCCGCTTGGATGCCGAACGCCTGGAAGCCCAGAAACGCGAGGCACAAAAATCAGTCGTGGATCTCACGCGCAACATCCAAAGAAAGAAGGATCGCGAACTCGCCGATCTGCAGCTTGCCGGCGGCAACGGAACTGGTCAGGCGCAGTCGGCGTCTAACACCAATAAAGGTCCCAAAGTCGGCCGAAACGACCTCTGCCCCTGCGGCAGCGGAAAGAAATACAAAAAATGTCATGGCGCCGCGGCTTAATACTGCTCCCTCTTCTTGCTTCCGCGCTCTTGCGGGCCGATGATCAGGCCCTCTGGCGCGAATACGGATTGGTTCATTCCACCACCTCTCAGCAGGCAACGCTAAAAATCACCTCCTATCAGATGAAAGATCCTACCGGCGCTATGGCCGCCTGGGAATGGATTCGATCGCCCAAAGGCCACACCTGCGATCTCGCCGGCCTATGCAGTCAGGATGGAAACCGCATTGTCCTTTCCGATTTCAATTACGTCCTCGTCCTCGATGGCCCCAAGCCTTCGAAAGCGCAGGCACAAGCCCTCTTCGCCGCTCTGCCGGATAAGCGCGAGAGTTCCTGGCCCGCTATCCTCACCTTCATTCCCCAACAGGATTTAGTCCCAAATTCGACCCGTTACCTGCTTGGCCCTGAATCTCTCCGCGCTTTTGTGCCCGAACTTTCCTCCAGCAAACCCGGTTTCGATACGGGCGCCGAAGC
>DATAYL010000083.1:0-12765 GCA_036272575.1 Bryobacteraceae bacterium
GGCTCCGCGATCCATATATATTTTGCCTGTCTGGCGACTCCCACAACCTGCACGAGCGGCGCGTTTGCGTCTCCCATATGGAACCTCTTGCCGATGGCGCCCTCATGCGGCCAGAAGCGATTTGCGAAATGTTCATTGATAACGGCAACACGCGTGGTGTTTGCTTTGTCCGATGGAAGGAAGGCCCTACCTTGCAAGATGGAAATGCCCATTACATTGAAATAGCCGTCGCTGATCACCGAATCGAAAGTGGTGGGGACCTCTTCACCGCGTTTGAGAGTGCCGCCTTCCGGAAAAATATTCTGACTGCCGTTGCTGAAACTGAGCGGAATCCCGGAAGATAGAGCGGCAGAGCGAACCCCGGCCGCGGAACGCGTCCGATCCAGCATCTGTTTATAAAACAGCTCGTTTTGCGCCGTGCTGTAGTGCAGCATCTCCGAATCGAAACTCATGAGGAACAATCGGTCAGTTCGGAAACCCGGGCCTTGCAAAAGCTGATTCTGGAAGCCTCTGAAAATCACCGCCGCAACCATCAGCAGCACCACGGAAATCGCCAGCTGAGTGGAGACGAGAACATTGCGTCCCCACAGACTCCGCTTGCGGGCACCGTCCGTGTCTCTCGCCTTGAGGGCCGAGACCACATCGGACCGGGAACTTCGCACCGCCGGCGCAAGACCAAACAGCAGCGTACTTGCCACTGAAACTACCAGCGCAAAGACCAAAACTCGCTGATTCAAAGTTATGTCGAACGAGATGGGAATGTCGGTGGGGATAGGAATACTCGCGAATAGTTGTATGCCGGCTATAGCGATTAGCATTCCGAAAACGCCGCCCGCTATCGCCAGCAGAAGATTCTCGAGAAAGAGTTGCCGGATCAATTGCCAGCGGGCGGCTCCGATGGCGAGCCGGACGGCAATCTCACGGCCCCGAACCGTGGCACGGCTCAACAACAGGCCTGCCACGTTAGCACAAGCGACGACCAGTACACAGATCGCCAGCAAACTTAACATCTCAATGATTGCGGCGTCGGGTGGAGATTGCTCGATGCGAAGAGCCAGTTCGGTCTCGACCCGGATCACTTGATCGCGCGGCTCTTTCGGATAGGTCTTTTGCAGCACTTTGGCGATGGCGTTCAGGTCAGCCTGCGCTTCGGCATTGGTTACACCGGATTTCAAGCGGCCTTTCACGTTCAGCCAGCGAACATCTCGCTTGTTCAGATTGTCAGCACCATTGACCGCGGGCGCCATAGCGATTGGCAGGAATAGCCTCGGCTTGACAAATTGATCCATACCGGTGAAGGTTGCCGGCGCGACACCAATTACCGTAAACTCGATCCCATTAAGACGCACTTTGGCTCCGATAGCCGAACGGGAACCGTTGAAATGCGCGAGCCAGAAATCGTGACTTAGAACGGCCACCGGATCGCGGCCCGCTACCTGATCTTCAGCCGGGCGAAATCCACGGCCCACAGTTGGCTCTACGCCCAAGACCCGAAAAAAATTGCCGGACACAAACGCACCAAACGCCATGGCGGGAACTACGGAGGGGTTCGGTGCATATCCGAACTGTCCATATTGATAGGCGACCAGACCATCGAAGGTGCGGTTACGGTCGCGGAAATCGATGTAATCGGGATAGGAGACCGAGTTATTGCCGCTAAATGTGGCCGAACCCGGATTGACGGTCACCACGCCGCTCGGCTTCATCACCGGCAAAGGCCGCAGCAGCATCGCGTCGGCAAAGCTGAATATGGCTGAATTCGCGCCGATTCCGATGGCCAGCGAACAGACCGCCACCGTCGTGAAGCCTGGATTCTTGGTCAACATCCGGACAGCGTACTTTATGTCTCTCAGCACGGGAGGGCTCCTCGTTTGTTTGTAGATCGGGATCCAAGTGCAACTGCGTTGCCATTTGGCAGGATTTTGTTCTCAGCAGTTTACTGCTGCGCGGAGGAAGCGAAGCGTTCGAATTTGGGAATACGCATCCGGGCCGCGGGTATGATTTAGATCACCTTGACATCACGTCATCATCGCTGCAGGTTGTTCGCAGTGCGAGCCACGGGTCGATTTGGAGCAAGACGTTCTGGTTGTTACCAGGCATTTGGTTGCCGACCGTGCGCAGACAATTGCGGCTACGGTTTTGCGCCAATAAGTATTCGGATCGGCGCCATATTTCTGGGGTCCCCGTGTCCCGTGACAATCATGGGTAACTCGCCAGCGAATTGCCGAGTCAGTCGCTCGCTCGCGATTCCCACTGATTGCAATGCCGATACCAGTGCATCTGCCGCCTCATCCACCGTGCCATCAGAGCCGATGCGGGTACTAACAAGAACGCCGGATACGTTCGGCCCTGACATCGCTTTGCCGACAAGGTTGACAGTCCAGCCTCCCTGCTGGACGGTCTCTAAGAGAGGTCCAGTGATTCCTGCAATTTCCTTCCCGTCCCCAACAATGATCACCTCGACACACTGCGGTTCGAATTTACGCAGCCGAGCGGCTACGCTCAACCGCTTCAATTTACTCAGGGTTCGGGGCGCTTTAAATTGTTCCAAGGCCAGGTTTGCTTCGGCTGCCCGCGCTTCGGCGTCCTTTGCCGATCCGTTCGCTTTAGCGATGTCAAGCCGGAAGCCTTCGGTCTTGGCGTTTGCTTCTGCCGAGTGCTGCTCTGCGATTGCCAGGCTTCGTTGCGCTTCGGCTGCTCCACGTTGGGCTTCAGCTATTCGGGCATCCGCATTTCTCATGTCCAGCTTGAAGATGGCTTCCGATTTCATCAAGGCTGCTATTTCGGATTGCCTCAGCTGGTCTATGGACTGTTCCGCCGCGTGAAGTTTTCGATTATTCCACCATGCCCGTATGCCGTATATCGTTTCTCCGCCAACACCGATGACCACTAAGAGACCAAAAAATATTACCCATCGTTCAATACTGTCAAGATTGGCCTCGGCGGCTTCCTTCTTGGCGGTCAATGAATAGATGGTTTCAATCGTCATGGGAAAGCACGAAGAACAGTGGAGACTTAGCTCAGGTAGTCTCATTATTGCTATTGCTGCCTCCGTTTGAGAGGGAAGCGCAAAACGCTAATCCAACGAACGTGTCATTGACCACAGCGGTTGCCACATACTCGGGGGGCGGAAACAGGATTCCCTCATTCTGCGGTGGCGAGAAGGCGATGTTCGTCGAGCTGGTAATTTGGTTACCGGAAAAGATCCAGGTCGGAAACTGCGCCGTTATAAATATTGGCGACTGGCTACAAGACGTCACGACCCGATGAGCTGTGCACACCAGTGAGTTGGCCATGACAAGCTGAGTGCCGGTTCCGAGCAGTAATGCAACGGGCAGCCGTTCTCATCATAATTAGGGATTCACCGCTGTTGAATCCGCGCTCTCCGGCACAGCCGCGGCCGGAAATGGATCGGGCGTCACGCCGTCCGCTTTGAAACGGGAGACCGTGATGTCAGCGCCGGTTTCAACTCCTCCGTTTAACTGGGCCGGCAGCGCCACAAGCCCCGCCGTGCCTTGCACGATGAGGAAAGAGAACGCGTCCGCCGGCAGAGTCGCGGAATACAGACAGGTCCCGAACTCGCAGGTCTCGGTCGCCGGATTTAGGATCACCTCCGGCGAACCGGGCGATCCGGGACCGATCTCCGCTAGAAAAGTTGCGTAAAATCCCGGGTTCGCGGTGTAGAAATCCGCTCCATAACTCGCCGTCACTTTCAATACGTCCGTGCCTGGCGAATTCGGAATATTAATTCCCCGATCAAAGCTGATTGTGGCGAAATACTGCTTGGTAATCGTCTGATCGGTTGTGCTTATGCTGAACTGCGGTGTGATCGTCAGCGTATTGCCGGAAATGGCAACCTTGGGAAAGTTCGCCATGATCGTGAACGGCGCCTGGCTACAGGGGATCTTTTTCCCTACGGGTGCATGGCCGGAACCTTGCGGAAAACCGTTCACCGCGCAAGCGATCGAAGCGGAATATAACAGCGGATGGCCGCCCAGCAAAAGCGCGGCAATAACGATTTTTTTCATAACAAGAAAGAACCTCCGTATTTCGTTCTGGTCTAACAAGCTAGCGGCCATGCCGGTAACACGGTAAGGCCCAGCAGCATCTGAGTCGAGTCTGCGGGATAGACCACGCTTCCGCAAGGAAGTTAACGGTAAGTACACGGGGTAAGCGGCTGCGCTTACCGGAAATTCCGGCGCGCGAAGCGCTTCGTAAGACCCTTCACGCAGCCGTTACACTAGAGGTTGACCAGCATGCCCGAACGTCCGTTCGTTCACCTTCACTGCCACACCGATTACTCGCTGCTCGACGGCGCGTGCGATATAAAAAAGCTCATCCAGGTGGTAAAACGCCAGGAGATGCCAGCGGTCGCCATGACCGATCACGGCAACCTGTTTGGGGCCGTCGAGTTCTATAACGAAGCGTCGAAAGAGGGCGTTCATCCCGTCATCGGCTGCGAAGTCTACGTCTCGCAGCAAGGCCATAAGACGCGGTCCGATACCGATCGCTATAACCACCTGGTGCTTCTCTGCGAAACGCAAGAGGGCTACAAGAATTTGATCCAGCTGGTCTCGACTGGCTACGTCGAAGGCTTTTACTACAAACCGCGCGTTGACAAAGACTTGCTGGCGCGGCATTCAAAGGGATTGATCGCGCTCTCCGCCTGCCTGCGCGGCGATATCAACGAAACGATCATGGCCGAGCGCTACGGTGACGCGCGGCGGCTGGCGAACGAATATCAGGATCTGTTCGGCAAGAACAATTTCTTTCTCGAGATGCAGGACCACCATCTCGACCAGGACAAAATCGTGATGCCGCAGGTGCGCCGTATGTCCGATGAAACCGGTATTGCGCTGGTTGCGACGAACGATTCGCATTACCTGCAACGCGACGACGTGCGTGCACACGAAATCCTCCTCTGCATACAGACCGGCAAGACCATGTCCGATCCGAACCGGATGCGCTTCTCGACGCCTGATTTCTACGTGAAATCGCGCGCCGAGATGCTACAGCTTTTCGGCGAAGTAGAGCACGCCCTCGACCGTACGTGGGATATCGCGCAGCGCTGCCATGTCAAGCTCGAGAAAGTCAAAGACCCGTTTCCGCGCTTCGATGTTCCTGCGGCGCATAATACCGATACTTACTTCGCTCAAGTCGCCCGTGAAGGTTGGGAGAAGCGAAGGCCGCGTCTTGAAGCACTGCACAAAGAGGGCCGTCTCAAGTTTCCGATCGCGGCCTATATCGAGCGCCTCGAACGCGAGATCGGCATGATCCAGCAGATGAAGTTCTCCGGCTATTTCCTCATCGTCTGGGACTTCATCCAATTCGCCAAGCAGCGCGGCATTCCCGTCGGTCCCGGGCGCGGCTCGGCCGCCGGCAGCCTCGTCGGCTATGCCATGGAGATCACCGACGTTGATCCCCTGCAATACGGTCTCCTCTTTGAGCGCTTTCTCAATCCGGAACGCATCAGCATGCCGGATATTGACATCGATTTCTGCACTAACCGTCGGGGCGAAGTGATTCAGTATGTTACTGAAAAATACGGCCGCGAACAGGTCGCCCAGATTATTACCTTCGGCACGCTGGCCACCAAGGCAGCTATTAAAGATGTTGGCCGCGTGCTCGACATGACCTTCGCCGATGTCGACCGGATCTCGAAACTGGTTCCGAAGCAGCTCAACATCAAGCTGGAGAAGGCGATGGAAGATCCGGAGCTGAAGGCGCTCGCCGCGCGCGAGCCGCGCGTTAAGGAAGTTCTGGATGTCAGCCTCAGGCTCGAGGGGGTCTGCCGCAATGCCGGCATGCATGCTGCCGGTGTGGTCATCTCGTCCGTGCCCCTGCGCGAGCTCGTGCCGATTTACGTTACCAATAAGCACGAACTTGTTACCCAGTACGACATGCTGGGCCTCGAAAAGCTCGGGCTCCTCAAGATGGATTTTCTAGGGTTAACCACCCTGACCATCATCGAAGGCGCCCTCAAGCTGATCGAAAAATATTGCGGACAGAAAGTAATCGTCGAGGAGCTACCGCTCGACGACGCCGTAACCTACGACAAAATCTTCAGCAACGGTTTCACCAGCGGCGTCTTCCAGTTCGAATCTTCCGGTATGCAGGACATCCTGCGCCGATATCAGCCTAATCGTATTGAAGATCTGTGCGCGTTAAACGCTCTCTATCGCCCGGGACCCATCCAGGGCGGCATGATTCCCGATTTCATTGATCGTAAGCACGGCCGCAAACCGATCGTCTATGATCTTCCCGAGCTTGAGGAGATTCTGGCGGAAACCTATGGCGTCATCCTCTATCAGGAACAGGTCATGCAGATCTCGAATAAGCTCGCCGGCTATTCGCTCGGTGATGCCGATATTCTGCGCCGCGCCATGGGTAAAAAGAGCTTGGCCGAGATGACGCAGCAGCGCGAGCGATTTGTCGCCGGCGCCACCGAACGCGGCTTCCCCGCCAAGAAAATCACAAAGATCTTCGATCTGATGGAGCAGTTTGCCGGCTACGGCTTTAACAAGTCGCACTCGGCCGCTTACGCTTATCTGGCGTACGTCACGGCCTATCTGAAAGCCCATTTTTCTGTTGAGTTCATGTCCGCTCTACTCACTTCGGAGTCGGGCAACATGGACAAAACCGTGAAGTACATCAACGAATGCCGCGAGATGCAGATTCGCGTGCTGCCGCCCGATGTCAACGAGAGCGATCTTAACTTTACGCCCGCCGGCGATGCCATCCGCTTCGGTCTGGGCGGTGTGAAGAATGTGGGGCAAGGCGCGGTCGAGGCGATCGTGGCGGCGCGCGAAGAAGGCGGGCGGTTCACCTCTATCTACAATTTTTGCGAACGCGTAAATTTGAATGCCATCAATCGGCGTGTCATGGAGAGTCTGATTCGGGCTGGCGCGCTCGATTCTCTGGGCGGTAATCGCGCACAATTGACCGAGGCGCTCGACCGCGCGCTCGAAACCGGCTTGCGCGTCTCCCGCGATCGCGAGCGCGGCCAGCATGGCCTGTTCGGCGGCCCCGCCGAGCTTCACGCTGAAGAGCATCCGCTGGCTCGCCTGCCCGATTGGACCATGGAGCAAAAACTAGCCGGCGAAAAAGAAGTACTGGGTATTTATGTTTCCGGCCATCCGCTTGATCGTTGGGCTGATAAAGTAACGGATCTGGCTACTCACTTTACTGATAAGCTCGAAGATTTGGAAAAAGGCGTCGAAGTCAAGCTTTGTGCGATCCTCACCAACGTGCTCCGCAAGACCAATCGAGATGGAAAATACTGGGCCGCTATGAAAATCGACGACCGCCGCGGCACGGCCGACGCCATGGTCTTCGCAAACCGTTATGAAGACCTGCTTTCGAGCATTCAGGAAGACGCGGCCGTCTTCATTCGCGCCTCCGTCTTACCCGAAGAAGGTGGACCGCCGAAGCTTTCTATCCAGGAGATGGTCAGGCTCGAAGACGCTCGTGTCGATCTCCCGTCGCTGATCTCGATACGCATGTGGCTGAAAGATGAGTCTTCTGTTGATAAAGTAGTTGCACTCAGCGAACTCTTCGGCCGCAAACGCGGTTCGACCGATGTTCGTCTGCGCCTCGAAAAAGCCCGCGATTTCTCGATCGTGATGGACGTACCCAACATGAAGGTTCGGCCCGATCGGGAGTTCCGCGCCGAAATCGAGAAGATATGCGGACCCGAGTGTATGGAAGTTCTGGCAAACTGACCCATGGCCGATTCGGAAAACTTGCCTGCCGTGGTCTCTGATGCCGAGGACGAGGCCGTAGTCGTACCTCCGACCTCCGATAATCCCAGCTGGCAGCGTGTCAAACTTGCGCGCCACCCCAAGCGGCCTCACGCGGCCGATTACATCTACGGCTTGATGAGTGGCTTCGAAGAGCTGCATGGCGACCGCTTCTTCGGCGACGATCCTTCCATCCTGGGCGGCATGGCTTTCTTCGAGGGCAAGCCGGTCATGGTCATTGGCCAGCAGAAGGGCCGTGATACCAAGGAAAAATTGTTGCGGAACTTTGGCATGCCCAAGCCCGAGGGCTATCGCAAGGCTCTGCGCCTCATGCAACTCGCTTCCAAGTTCAACCGGCCCATTATTACCTTTGTCGACACGCCCGGCGCCTACCCGGGGATCGATGCCGAAGAACGTGGACAAGCCGAAGCCATCGCTTACAACCTGCGCGAAATGTCCCGTCTCAAAACTCCCGTGATCACGATCGTAATCGGCGAGGGAGGCAGCGGCGGTGCGCTGGGGATCGCCGTTGCGAATCGCGTTTACATGCTCGAGAACGCCTATTACAGCGTCATCTCACCCGAGAGTTGCGCGGCCATCATTTATAAGGATGCCGGCAAAGCACCGGAAGCGGCTGCGGCCCTTTGCATGACTGCTAGCGATCTGCTGCACATGAAACTAATCGATGGTATTGTCGCGGAGCCTTCCGGTGGAGCGCACCTCGACCCGGAAGCGGCGATTGCGGCGACACGGCAAACCATCCGTGATGCCTTAAACGAGCTGGTTGGCGCCTCTGCCGGCGAACTGATCGACGGCCGCTACGACAAATTCCGTCAGATGGGAAACTTCTTCGACGAGGCCAGGCTCTGAAGTTCGGTTTCCTCATTGCCATCTTCCTTGCGGCCCTGGTCGCTCTCATGCTTTACTCCACGCTGCACGGGCCGCGCTATCGCGTAAATGTTTGCATGTCGTTCAACGGAAACACGGCATGCAAAACGGTATCGGCGAAGAGTGAAGCGTCCGCGCTACGTTCGGCTTCAGAGAATGCCTGCGCCGATATTGCCTCAGGAGTTACTGACTCTATTCGCTGCGAGAAATCAGACCCCCAAAGCGTCCGCTGGCTCTCGCGGCCCCACTGATTTCAGAACCGCGAATATACGGGAGCGGCTTCTAAGGCTTCTCCCCCACCGCATTCGTCCGAATCCGATAAACACTCGAACTCGCCGTGATGTAAAGCGACTTCCTGTCGCTGTCACCCCAAGCTAAATTGCCGACCCGTTCCGGAATGCTAAGCGAGGCGACATGTTTTCCCGCCGGCGAGAAAATCCAAATACCTCCCGGCCCGGCGCCATAGAGATTGCCCTGCATATCGACTTTGATTCCGTCCGGGCCGCCCACTTTTTGATCGGAGCTTGCGTCGAAAAAAACACGGCCGGTGCGCACCGAACCGTCCGGCGCAACCTCGTAGCGCATCCAGATCTTCTTCGGGCCTGAATCGGCGATATAGAGTATCTTTTCGTCCGGCGAAAACGCGATCCCATTCGGCCGCGGAAGATCTTTAATAATCAATTGCAGTTTGGCGTTCTGCGGCGCGCTGCCGGGCTGAACACTGGCCGCATTGGGAATCCGGTACACGCCGTTGAAGGGTAATTCTTTAGATTTATCGGTGTCGCTTTGGGTACGCAGTCCGTAAGGCGGATCGGTGAAGTAAAGAGAACCGTCGCTCTTATAAACCAGATCGTTCGGGCTATTTAGTTTTTTACCCTGATAGCTGTCTGCCAATACAGTGATTTGCGCGTGTGGACGAAGATATTCGAGCCGCCAGATGTTACGGCGCGCATGTCCGGCTATCGTCAGCCGTCCCTTTGTATCGAGCGTCATTCCGTTCGAGCCCGGTTCCGGACCACCGTAGGAGGCACTTCCTACGTAGCCGCTTGGCTGCAGAAAAATCTTGACCTCGCCGGGGCCATAAAGCTCCCGAATACTGTTGCTGGGAATCTCGGCGAAAAAGAGATGACTACCCTGCGTGCGATCGTTGACCCACACTGGACCTTCCGTCCATTTAAAGCCGGTCGCTAACTTTTCGAGCTTGCTATCCGGCGGAATGAGCTTATTTGCAAGAGGGTCGAAGCCCTGCATTTGCAAGGCTTCGCTGGATAAATCGGTTGCCGCAAACAGAATAACGGCGGAGCCAATTAGGAAAGCGGTCGCCAGCAGAACCAGAGGAGGTTTCACGGCTGCATTGTATTACGTCCGCCGCCGCGAACCATTTGAACCTAAATTACTTGCCTTTTTCTTTCTTGCTCAGATCTTTGATCATGTTGAGGTGTTCTTGCAATGTAGGCAAAGTGCTTGCTGCAAACTGCTTCACGTTCGGATTGGTCCCGTTTTGTGCTTCCACCTGGAACTCGTGTACGTCAGTCTCATGGTCTTTCACCATGTCTTTGACGTAAGCTTTGTCAAATGCCTCGCCGTCAAGTTTCGAAAGCTTGTCGATGTGTGCCTGCTTTTTCGAGCCGATGGCGGAAGGAATTTCCATTCCTTCTTTGGACGCCACTTCCTTTAATTGGTCATTGGCCTTGGAATGGTCATCCACCATCTTTTGCCCAAACTGTTTTACGCCGTCGCTTGCGCCCTTGGAAGCTGCCATCTTGCCGAGCTCCACTTCCATCATTCCGCCTTCGGCCGCATCTTTGACGAATTTCTTATCATCTACGTGCGCCGCCGCGGTATCGGGGCCATTTGGATTTTCGCCCCCAGGGTTTATTCCCCCGGGTCTTTGCTGCTGTTGTTGAGGTTGCTGCTGCCCTTGGGAAGGCATCCCAGCTTGCGCTAGTAAAGGACTCCCGCTCAAAGCAACCAGACCACAGCTACTTACGAATAAGCTGCCCAATAGAATTCTTCGCATAAGAACCTTTCCGCGGGTGTGCAAATCCCGCTGCGCGGAGTAACTTTCCTGTCGCCCGTTGGACACCGTTACTCCTGCACGACGTTTCATTTTGCCTCGTCAGTAAAGCTAGTGTGAACACAGCAACAAAAAAGGCGCGTTGCCTGGGCAACGCGCCGTACGTAAGTTTGCGAGTGGAACGCTTAGTTGTTCGAAACCTCAACGTTGATCTTCTTCGGTTTCGCCACTTCCTTCTTGGGGAGTGTAACGGTCAGAACACCGTTTTTGTAGTCTGCTTTGACCTTCTCGCCATCCACGGTATTCGGCAGGCTGAACGCCCGGACGAAAGAGCCGTACGAACGCTCGATACGGTGGAAGCCTTTCTGATCGGTGCTCTGCTCTTCGAATTTCCGCTCACCTTTTAACGTAAGCGTTCCGTTCTCCAACTGGATCGATACATCTTTCGGATCAACATCCGGAATGTCGGCCTTTACGACCAGATCGTTTTCCGTCTCGGCGATGTCTACCGCCGGCGTCCAGGGCCGCGAAGCAGGCTCGCTAAAAA
The DNA here is from genome assembly GCA_036272575.1 of Bryobacteraceae bacterium. Taxonomy (GTDB): domain Bacteria; phylum Acidobacteriota; class Terriglobia; order Bryobacterales; family Bryobacteraceae; genus Bog-105. The sequence continues at coordinate 11,192 of DATAYL010000083.1, forward strand.
GCCTTGAAATCGAATCTTGGAACAGGCGAAGGCCGGTTGGGAATTCGTCCAGCTCGGCTTGGAACGGGTTGTATTTGATCACTGGCATTGCTTAAAATCTCCTTCCCCTCAATTGGGTACAACACAATCATAAAATATGCGCGGATCACTGTCAAGTAATATGATCACATATTGTTATTTCCCCCAGGGAGTTCGTTCGGTAACCTGTATCCGTATGCCTAATCTCAGCGAAGGCGATCAAGCGCCCGAAATCTCCCTCCTCACTGACACCGGTGAGCCCTTTAAAGTCAGTAGCTTGCAAGGAAAGAACGTGGTTCTGTATTTCTATCCGAAGGCGGACACGCCCGGCTGCACCAAGGAAGCTTGCGAGTTTCGCGATACGTCAGCCAAATTCAGCAAAGCCAACACCGTAATTGTCGGGGTCTCTCCAGACGGCTCCCAAGACCAGGCCAAATTTAAAACCAAGTTCGACCTGCCGTTTACGCTGCTCGCCGACACCGATCACAAGGCAGCCGAAGATTACGGTGTCTGGAAAGAGAAAAGCATGTTCGGGAAGAAATACATGGGCGTTGACCGCTCCACTTTTGTGATCGACCCGCAAGGCAAAATCAAGAAGATCTTTCCCAAGGTGAAGGTCGAAGGCCACGCCGAAGAAGTTTTGGCCGCAATCGGCTGAGTTTCATCTAATAGAAAGTGAACGCCGACGATGCGCGCAGGCGCCGCTACCCAGTTCGCCCCGTGCTGGGCGTTGGAGCGCTGATTTTTGAAAAAGACCGCATTCTGCTGGTCGAGCGAGGCCAGCCTCCGCTGGTCGGGTATTGGTCGTTACCGGGTGGCTGCGTGGAGTCTGGCGAACGTCTGGAAGACGCGGTCGTTCGTGAAGTGCGCGAGGAGACCGGGTTGACGGTGACTGCCGAATCCCTGGCGACCGTTTTCGAACGCATTATGCCGGATGCACAGCAGCGTTGCGAGTACCACTACGTGCTGGTCGATTTTTACTGCACCATAACGGGAGGGGAGCTACGGCCCGGAGACGATTCGAACGACGTGCGCTGGTTCGACTTGCCTTCGCTTGACAAATTGCTGCTTACCGAAGGCACTCGTGAAGTGGTGCTTACTTGCGTCCAACACCGCTCGACTCATCCGGTGGTGACGCGGCCCTAAGTTCTGTATCAACGTAGTCATGGCTTTTCGAAGCATAGAATTGCTCCAATTCGACGAACTTCTGAGCGCGATCGCTGGCTATGCGGGGAGTGCGCCGGGTAAAGAACTGGTACTCGGGTTGGCCCCGCATCGCGATTTGCCTGCCCTCGAGTCCGATTTGGCGGACGCCGGCGAAGCGATCGTTTATTTGCGCGAAGCGGCGGGCAGCCAAGATGGATCGCATTCAACCGCCGTTCGTTTGCGTTTCGATCGTCTGCCGCCGGTTGAACCGTGCGTGCGTATTCTGAAAGTCGAAGGCGCGTCGCTCGATGGGCGCCAGATTCAGGACCTGCTCGCCACGCTGGCGATCGCCGGTGAATATCGGAGCATTCTGCAGCGTGTGGCGAGCCGGTTCCCGCGACTGGCCGGCC
>DATAYL010000084.1:0-2388 GCA_036272575.1 Bryobacteraceae bacterium
CACCTACGACGATCGCCACCAATGACAGTCCGGTGGCGATGGTGCCGGTGAACGCTGTCTTGAGGACGTTGACTGCGTTATCCCAGGGATCACTGCCAGTGGCCTGGGCGTGAGCGGGTAGGGCGGATAGCAATGAGGCAAGCACAAGAAGATTGAGGAAGCGCCGTGTATGTACCGTGCGGAGGCGAAGAAAGTGTGAGCGATCGTCAGTCTGCATAAGCTCCTTCCGTTTGCGTTTCGATCAGCCCGCTGGCTATCGGCGCAACGTCATGGAGCGACAGTAAAGCGGATTCTTAGGGGTGCCTGATGCCCTTTCCGGCATCGTGTTGCGTTTTCGTCATCACGGAAAGGAGACACTGTGTAGCGGAAAGAGCACGGATGAGTCGCCATAGCGGCCGGAAGCATAGGAAGGCATTCCAACCGTATTCGGCAAAAAAACGCCGCGGGCGCGACGCGGGTCAAGGCTTGACGTCGCGACGGCGAGGCAGGAGCATGCTCGCCTTGAGGCGCGGCGAGCACGCGGATACGGTCATCTCGGGTTGGAATGCCGGGAAAGCCTGGATCTCGTGCCGACGATCCTAGCCTTTACCCGTTCCATTCTCCGTGAGGCTTCGGAGAAGTACTCTGGATTGAGTTCCATGCCGATGTACTTCCGACCGGTCAGCAACGCAGCGGCGCAGGAGCTGCCACTGCCAGCGAAGGGGTCGAGGACCACTTCGCCAGGGAGCGAGAAGCTACGGATCAATGGAACCAGCGCCATAATCGGCTTTTGCGTTGGATGGAGCTTGTTGCCGCTGTAGGGCATATCGATCACATCCGCAAGCGGATTCGTCGGCAATGGCGGCCTGCTCTTCGCGAGTAGATAGGCCTGCTCGTGACTGTAGCGAAGGAATCTGCTCTTTGAGCAGTAGCTCTTCTGGAACACCAGGTGGCCCACCGGACGGAACCCTGCCTCTCTCCATGCCTCGAAGAAGGCATCCGTTCGCGTCCAGCCATAGAACATGACTGCGACGCGATTCTGCTTGAGAACCCTATATGCCTCCACCATCGCCGGTTTGAGCCAATCGGTATTCGCATCGTTGTCGATCGCGCGTCCGTGGCGGTCGTGATAGTTCACCACGTAGGGCGGATCCGTGAGAATGAAGTCAACGCTCTCCGCGCGCATCTGCCGCATCATCCCGATGCAGTCGCCATGAAGAATAACGTCCGTCCCGTTGCCCTGCTGTTGCTGAAGTGTGCTTGCCATCACTCTGATCTCCTTTGGTCCTGCGGTCTCTGAAGTCGACCGGGACACACCGGGCGGAGCGGTGCGAGGGGCCCGCCTCCCCAGCCGGGCGTGTGCATTTTCGGGAGTAGCTGAAAAATGTTCTGCGATCCCTGCAGAAGATTTTTGAGAAGGCCCCGAAACCCGCAAGGGCGGCCAATACGCCGAAGCAGAACACGCGCGGCACAGGGCGGCGGCCAAGACCCGAAGCAGTGTCCGGGCGATCAGCAGAGATGAACCACAGGCATCAGATAGCAAATGGGTAGGTACACGGAACTTGGGCAGACGATCGAGAGCGTCAGGAACCTCTATCTCGGCGCCTAGCTCGTCGCTGGTCCAACTTCCGAGTTGCCGACGACCCGCCCGGATAAAGTGCGGTCGATGAGTGACTCGGCCTGTTGTTAGCGCCAGTCGATGATTCATTCCGGATTTCCCGTGTATCGGCTCGGGGCAACCAGTAGCCTCAAGAAATCGCAGCTCCAAGAGCCCTGACTAGAAGTACCGTTTGGTCGTCCTGCTGGCTTCCGAAGCGAGCTGTCTCTGCGACGAGTCGATCGACAATCTGCGGGAGCGGTTCCGTAGCGCTCCCAGCAACCAAGCTTTCCAGCGCTCCCGACCCGAACTCTTCTCCTTTGGCGTTTGTGACTTCCAAGAAACCGTCGCTTACAACCACGAGTAGATCACCCGGCGCGATCGTAGTCACTGCGCTTTGGAAATTTACGGCCGGAAACATGGCGACGGGCAGTTGCTCCATTTTCAATTCCGAGACGCTCTGGCTCGAGGCATGATAGTGGAAGATTTGCGGGTGTCCCGCCAGCGAATATTCCAACCTGTCCCCGCCCGCGGAACGGAGGCACGCCAACGTGACGTACATCGCCGGTTCCTTAAGATCCAACAGAACATCGTTCAAGCGCTGCATTGCGTCAACCAGAGGCTCCCCTTTAGACAAGCTTGTTCGAAGCGCACTCTTGACCATGCTCATCAGAACGCCCGCGGCTATGCCGTGCCCCGAGACATCGGCCAGGTAGCAGGTCACCGAGCCGTCGAAAGCGACTGCATCGACGAGATCTCCACCAACGCTGCTGCTTGGAACACTCTTTCCGCAGATCGCGAGGCTGGCGGCA
>DATAYL010000085.1:0-5666 GCA_036272575.1 Bryobacteraceae bacterium
GGCCCGCGAACCCGAAGGATGACATGTCCCACGGAAGAGTGCTTCGCCAGGGAAACAACGGTTGGACTTGTATGCCCGACGTCCCCGGGAGGCCTCAGCACAACCCCATGTGCATGGATGAGACGACGATGCGGTGGTACAACGCGACCCGGGCCGGGAAAAAGCCGGACATCGATCGAGTGGGGCTGTCTTACATGTTGATGGGGGAGGCGAGGCAAGGACAGGGCGCCGCCCCCGCCAAGGATCCCGCACAAGTCAAAGAATGGTTCTATATCGGCCCGCACGTCATGATGGTGTTCCCGGACACCGCCCACGATGCGCTACGAGGCATCAATCAGGATCTCTCCAACAACCTGCCTTACATTACGCGCCTCAGCTCGTCGGCCGATGCCACGTCAGTTTTGGTCGTCCCAATCGCCAACGGCCGCGACAGGATCAGGGAGTATCCGCCAAAGTGACGTGGGAGAACGGACAATGACAACACCGTCCAAAGCGTGGTCTATACCTTTCGGCGATCGCCTGTTTCCCCAACCCGACGGCGAACGAGTGTACGCTGGCGGGCGATGGAATGGTCAAAACGATTGTTCCTGCTTGCGTAATGCGCCCCCTTCGGTATTCCATCAACGTCACATTGGACGGGTGCTGTGATAATCGTGCAATTCTCGCGGACGAAGACTTGCATCATCACGCGGTCCAGAACCTCGACCACGCCGATGCCCTCCTCCTTGGCCGGGTGACTTACGAAATGGTGGAGGCAGCGTTTCGGCCGTGGGCGCGGACGGGAGCGAGGCCTGATTGGATGGAACCCTTCGCGCGGGCGATCGACGTGCGTGGGGAGCTGGGGAAGACCGTTCAGCAGCTCAAGCGGGACTCGGGTATGGGACTGCTCGTGGGCGGCGTTAAGCTCCCGCTGGCGTTGGCGGATCTGGTATTGATCGATGAGTACGAGTTCTTGTGCAGCCCAGGCTAGCGGGCCATGGCCCCACGTTGTTCGCGGGGCTATCGAAGCATGTCGAGCTGAAGCTCGTGAGCCAGCTAGAGTTCGGCTCGGGGGCGGTGGCGATGCGGTATGAGCCGAGAAGGTAGCCATCGGGTTTGTTAACCCGAGTCGGCCGCATCATGGAGCAACTCGGGCCAGGTCTCGGGCCATCAACAACGCCGCGTCCCGTTCCAACCGTACTCTGGCACTGCAAAAACTCCGCATCCACGGCTTTGGGGCGCCAGCGGCGGCTTCAATTCAGGAACGCAGTGCTGGATCTTGGCCCGGGGATGGAAGAAGAGAGGGTGCGGTCCGGTTCGCGAATACGCTTGACCTGCGCGGCAACAGGTCGCACGATGGGGTCGCTAGAATACTGACGCGACTTTGTGTGATCCGCTCGGAGCGGGCAGAGATTGGCCGGATAAGTCGCGAAGCATAGAGAAATCGATTAGCACCTGGACGTCTAACGCGCTACCGTTCAATCTCCGCCACGCCGATTGTACGTCAAAGCAACGCGGACTGTAAGTGAATCCCACGTTGCTTCTTTCGTTAGCTGCTAATTTTTCGATCGGCGAATCCCGTAACGTGGCACGTGGTGAGGCGCGCCGTGTGGTGCGGCCGCAATCTCAGCAGCGGGTTGATTCAAGTGCTCGGCCATCCAGAACTGCAACTCTGCGAGGCTGGCTCCGGTAAGATGTCCCGTTTGCCACTTGTCGGAATCCTGCAATCCATGCCAGACCGAGGGGTCGTTCTCATGTTCGGTCACATACCCATTCCAACGATACGTCTGGTAGATAGCGATGATGTTGAGGGCGTATGCCACAGCAAACGGAGCAGCTGCCCGTCCTTCGAGGATGACCAGGTTGTCGTCGTTCTTAGCGCTGGCTTTGAATCCGAGGTTGTGAGAGCCGGTCATCACAACGGGCTTGGCGCCGAAAGGATCGAGCACGATGACCTTGCTGTGGACCATGACCATAGTGACGCGCAGCGCCTCATCTTGAAAGTCGTGAAAGCGATGCTTGATGTTGGCAGGGGTCATGGCGTCGGTATTGAGGTGGATCGGTGCCGCAGTCCCGCTTCGGTACAGATTCACCGGAGGACGGTTGCCGGTAAGCCCCGTGATCTCCTGATTGACCACGCCCTTGATGTACAGGTTCGGCGCATAGTTCGGGTCCTTGGAATCATGGCGTTGGAGGATGTCCTGGAGAAGGGTCTCTTTTTCCGGGTCTTCCTGATAAGTCCCGGGATTAAAGAACAGGAAGAGGATACCGTCTTTGGCCGCGGCGATGAGCTCGCGCGCGTAATCGAGATCCGGTTCCTTCTTCGTGGGCGCAAACCAAGTGGTCACCTGCATCTTGTCCACTGCGCACTGGCGGAGCTTTGCGTTTTCGCTGTAGAGCGCCGGCGGGAAGGTATTGTCGGCCCTAAGCAGACGATTCCATTCGTCCAGGAACGACTGCGCCACGTTAGCATCCGAGATGATAATCGCGTTATTGGCCTGACCGCAGAGCCCGCTCCACGTCCAGTTGGTGCTGCCGCTGAGCACTTTTTGCGGTTTTCCATTAGCATCGCAAAATACGGCAAATTTGTTGTGCGCAAAATGGCCGCTCGGGACCATGCGGTCATGCAGATCGATCGAGCTCTTCAAATCAACGCGGGCGTGCGCGTTCTCATCCGGGTCTTTAGAACTAAAGGCACCATTGGCGAGGATCAAATGCATGGAACGGCCGCGATCCTTGATGGCTTCTTCTAATTCGGGATCGTTTAGCTCATAGAGCGCGGCATAGACCGGACCCTCCGGGCCCTTAAGTTCTTCCAGAATCTGCTTTTTCAGGAGGCCCCCTAAGGCATCGCGCAGAACATTTCCGGGCTTCTGCAGGAGGTCCTTGAGGGTGGTCTGGCGGTTCTGGTCCGGTGCGGCCTGATCGAGTGCCCGCGAGACCCACTGAGCGGCAACGATGCCTTTGTTGAAAAAAGTCGAGACGTGCTCACTGCACTGGCCCGTCACGTCAAGGGGCGCCGTCCATTCACTTGCGTCCTTCGTATTAAGTTCCAGGTTGGCAGCGGTCCCAATGACCGGCGTGACCTGATAGGAGACTGTGTCACCGGGCTTGACGTCATAGTCCCACCACATATAGCGCTGCAGGGGCCATTTCCATGCCTGAGCAGCAGGCGGCGGAGCCTGGCCGTCGTTAAAGCCGACGAAACTGTGAAGAAAACCCACTTGGTCCCCACGTTTTCTCTGGACCGCAAAGCCGCGGCAGTCGGGTATCGCTTGATTCCCGGCGGGCAACCAAACAATGGCAGTATGATCACCGTTGTCATAAACGCGCACGTCAATCGACATTGGGCTCTCGTTCAACATATGCTCGGAGTATTTCCCTGATGTGACAGAATCCGGGGAAAATTTCGAAGCGCAAAAAATCTCGCAATTGGCTCGCAGCGGGGCGCATCGAGTGTTATTCGCATGAACAGAATATTCCATCGCAAGCCGGATGGTTCTCCGGCGCACGGTTCTACCTTCGTATGACGAGCCCGCTGAAAACATTTCGCACGCAATCTTTGAAATCCAGGAATAGCCAGCCACCGATCTATCATGCTGACAATTGCAAGGCGGTCTTTTACGAATCGATCAGGGCTACTATTTGGGGAAGTTCTACACCACTTGCGGAGAGTCGTTGCGTGCCGCGCTCGCGAGGCAGGATTGCGACAAAGCGGTTGCGATGTTGAAAATAGCCGATGAAGTCGCCAAAAAATAATAGAGCTGAATAATGTGGAAGAAGCAGTCACCACCGGAGATTTCATCAACATCTATGAAACGTCGCGGCATCTTCCCAAGAGATGAGGTGGCAGGGAATCCATGCGCAGACAATTCACAGAATGGGGATTATCAATGAACAGGCAGAGCAGTCGCCGATTTGACGAGACAGCGTATTGCCTCGAATATCCGTAACATGTTGTTGGGGCCGTTCAGATCTGTTTCCCCGCTCCTCCCAATTTTGACACCGCGGTGAGTGTAAGCGTACCTGCGGCAGCAAACACATGCCTCACGAGTCGGTGCTCGACCACATCATCGTTATGTATTCGTTCATAGCTGGACCTCGGATTATTACGGAAAGGTCCCGTTCCCAACTGCGCTCTTCACGAGCAATCAAGTTGACGCGGTAGGGACGGTCATTGCTGATCGCCCCCGCACAGAACCGTACGAGCGCCTTTACGCATACGGCTCCCACTTTGGATGAATGGCGAGGAAGCGCTCCATTGGATAAGGATGCAGGACGCGAGGGATAGGAATGTAGCAGCTGAAGATCGGGGCGAGCCGATCCCAGGGCAGCATGCCACGTTGACTGCGCCGACCGAGAATCAGGCGCCACAACCTTCGCAGCCGCTGCCCAAAGACCCGTAACCGATCGAGGTTGCCCGGAACCGCGTGATATTGGTAATAACCCACTACAACCTTCGGCAGCCAGGCACCGATCAACGCGACCGGCTGATGCATCCGATAGCGCAGCTCCGCTTTAATTGCGCGCAGCTTCGCATTCATCCGCTTCTTGGCCGTTTTGCGCCAGACAATGAAAGCTCCATTGCCCCGTCGCTTCCCACAGTAATGCGTGAAGCCCAGGAACGTGAAGGTCTCAGGTTTTCCCTCACCACGCTGTTGCCGGTTTGGAGCGGCGAACCGCCCAAACTCGATCAGCCGTGTCTTTTCCGCATTTAGTTCCAAGCCGAACTTTGCCAGACGCTCCCGAAATGCTTTCAAGAACGCTTCGGCTTCCGCTCGACTTTCGAAGCCCACCACCAGGCGAGTAGCACCAGGGAATCTCACCCCGGCGCTCTCTCAGAACCGTACGTGAACCTCTCAGCTCATACGGCTCCCGCCATGGAGCCACACCGCACGCCCATCTGCCAGTGTGCCCACAACTTCGGATCGCGACGCGAAAGGCGCGCAATCCCGTGGGTCGCCCGGCACAGATGTCCGCGCAACTTCTTGTATTTCCGATAGGCCCAACGAGCCAATGATCGATCCAGTTGGCGCATGGGCGGATAGAGCGCCGAGCGATAGAATTGCCCGTAGTATTGGAGCCAGCCCCGAACCACGGGATTAAACATCCGAGACAGATCCTCGATTCGCTTGTCACTGCGTAAAGGCAGGTTCCAGCTTCGAATCTCCGTTCGGATAGCCCTCACCGCTTTGTCAGAAACCGCCGGACTGAAGTTGATGAAGTGTTTACCCTCGCGATTCTTCGATCTCCGCGGCCGAAAAGTGTAGCCGAGAAAGTCGAACTTCTCGTCTGGATAGGTCCTTCGCCGGTAATCATCCTTGCAATAGACGACCTTCGTCTTTTCTGGATGAAGTTCCAGTCCGCATTCTTTCAAACGCGCAGCTATGGCCTTCCGTATCCTCTGAGCTTGCATCTCCGTCCTGCAATGCACAATGGCATCATCAGCAAACCGTTCAAACGGCGCCTGCGGATACTTCTCCGCTATCCATCGATCAAATGCATAGTGCAGGAACAGATTGGCTAACAGTGGGCTGATCACGCCGCTTGCACAAAAGGTAATTTTCAGTTCGTAAGAACAATCGCAGGATGGCGAGAAAGGTATGCATTGCTTGATCTCCGTCGTAAAACGTAATATATTTATGGCGAATGGCGCGCTCAACCAAGGCAAAGAAAGCTCGCCAAAT